>DATJQW010000181.1:0-21150 GCA_035505395.1 Acidobacteriaceae bacterium | reverse complement strand
CGCTGCGGATCGCGGTTTTCCGCGTGCGCGCACAGCGCGGACACCGCAGCGCGGGCCAGTTCGGTGCGCGACATGCGCACTGAGGTCAGAGGCGGAATCATCACCCCCGCCATGTGAATATCGTCGAAGCCGATCACCGAGATGTCATCGGGCACCCGCAGCCGCTCGCGCGAGAGCCGGTGCAGAGCGCCGATGGCCAGCATGTCGTTCGAGCAAAGGATAGCCGTCGGCAGATGATCCGCGGCAATCAGACGTCCGGTCGCCGCGATGCCGCCCTCCATGGTGTGATCGCCTTCGACAATCAGCCGCGGTTCCAGGGGGATGCCGCACTCCTGCAACGCCTTTTTGAACGCCTCCAGCCGCAGATGCGACGAGTGCAGCTGCAGTGGCCCGGTGACAAAGGCGATTGTCCGGTGTCCCAGTGTGGCCAGGTATTGCACGCCCTGCCGGATTCCTTCGTGATAGTCGATGCGCAGCACGCTGATGCCGGCGCGATCCGGAGCCTCATCCACCAGTACCAGAGGGATGTTCTGGGTGGCCAGCTGCTCGAGCAGCGGCTGCTCGATCCCAAAGGTCATAACCGCGACGCCGTCCGCCTTGCGCTCCACCATGCGGCGCATGCAGCGCTTCATGCCCTCCGGATCGTGGCTGGTGGACCCAATCAGGATTTCGTAGCCGCGCTCGATGGCGACTTCCTCAAACCCCCGAATCAGCTCCGGAAAGAACGGGTTGGTGATCTCGGTGACGATGAGCCCGAGCATGCGGCTGCGGCCTGAAACCAGCGCGCGTGCATGGGTATTCGGGAAATAGTTGAGCTCGTGAACGGCATCCCACACGCGCGCCGCAAGCTTCGGGTTCACGGTGGGCACATGATTGATGGTCCGCGAAACCGTCGCGCTCGACACCCGCGCCAGCTTTGCCACCGCGTAGATATCCATCCGCTCCGGCCTGGCCGGATCGGGACCGGCGCTGCTTCGGCCTTTGGAGGTCCTGGTTCGCATAGGGCAGCAGCCTCGCTCCCGTGGTTCCCGTCACTCTCCCAGCGCAGCATGCGGCCAGCCGTCGCGCCAGACGATGGTCGATATCTGCAGCGCCGGGCGGCCGGTGTGAGCGTCGTAAGCGTGGAAGACAATCAGGTCTTCGCCGGAAGGCTGCATCAGAACCGATTCCCCTCCGGGGCCAAGCCAGCGGCTGTTCGCAGACAGCAGTGGTGTGCCGCCGCCCTGCATCATCGGAACGCCGTGGTCATCCACATAGGGCCCGGTGACCTTCTTCGACCTGCCCACCATGGTGCGATAGGTGCTCCGCGTGCCACGGCAGCAAAGATCCCAGGAAACGAAAAGGTAGTAGTAGCCGCCGTGGTGGACGATGAACGGCGCCTCGATCGCTTCCCAGTCAGGCGGCAGCCCGGGCTTGGCCGGTGGAGGATTGTCGGGGCGCCGGCGCGTGGCGAGGGAGTAAATCTTCGCGCCGCCGGCAAGACCGGTTTGGTCGTTGAGGCGGCGCATCTTGATGCCGCTCCAGAAACTGCCGAAGACCAGCCAGGCGTGATGCTGTTCATCGAGGACAAAGTTGGGATCGATCGCGTTGTAGTCGTCCGCCTCCGTGGAGCGGAGAACGAGACCGCGGTCAACCCATCGATAGTCGGGACTGGAGGAATCGAGGGTCTTGTTGGTGGCCAGCGCGATGCCCGAGGTGTTCTTTCCAAAGAGCGAGTACGCGTAGTAAAGCCGGTATTCGCCGTTTTCGAAGGAAATGTCGGGAGCCCAGAGTTCCGAGGTGCCGGGGCTGCTTTTTGCAATCCAGGCAGGAATCTCATCGAAAACGTGGCCGCAGAGACGCCACGCATGCAGATCGGCAGAACAGCGGATCTGGAACTGGCCGCCGTCGTGAGCTCTTCCCGTCGCGAAAACGTACCAGGTGTTGCCGGCTTTGATGATGGAGGGATCGTGCGTGCCCCAATAGTCACCGGTCAGCGACAGCGCCTGGGGCTGCTGCGCCAGCAGCGCGCCGCTCAGCGCAATACCGGCTGAGAGCACCGCAACACCCGCCCAGAACCACAATGAACCGCGTGCGGCGCGTTTCGAGAAAGCAGAGCGATGGTGTTTGCGCGGGAGATTTCCCGTTTGCGTCGCCGATGCGGCTGCCATGGTTCCTCCGAACGATTGCTGATGCGGTGTGTGGCGGCTAAGTTGGGAAGATAGTCTTTCCAGCTCGCCTTTCCACTTACTCGACATAGGGCCACCCGTCAGAGGTCCAGCCCAGCTGGTTGATTCCGAGCGCGGGATCGCCGTCGTTATTGCCGTCGTAGTAGTGGTAGACGAGCTGAGGCCCGGAAGAGACGACCAGGACCGACTCGCCGCCGGGTCCGTTAATGTTGCTGTGGGCACTGAGCAGGATGGTGCCTCCGCCCTGGGTGAGCGAGATGCCGCCGCGATCGGTGTATGGACCCGTTACCGAGGTGGCGCGGCCCACAATGATCCGATAGGTGCTGGTCACGCCTTCGCAGCAGGTGTCGATGGAAGCGAAGAGATAGTAGTAGCCGCCGTAGGGCAGAATGTACGAACCCTCGATCCCGGTGCCGGAAGGATGATAGGCAAGCTGTGTGCACGCCGTGCCGGTGGATACGCCGGTGTTGTTATCGACAGGCACGATCTGGATACCGTTCGACCAGGACCCGAAGGCCATCCACGCATTGCCGGAGCTATCGACGACAGAGGTTGGGTCGATGGCGTTCGAGCCAGCGCAATCAGCGGAGGTATAGATCGGCGCTCCGGAATCGACGAAGCTGCCGGGCTGTCCGGTGGAACTCACCGCAAGCCCAATGGCAGAGTTCGCGCTGCCAAAGGTGGAGGCGGCATAGTAGAGCCAGATCTCCCCGTTGTGCTGGGAGGCGTCGGGAGCCCAGAGATCGCCGCTGCCGCCGGTGTAAGTATTGGTCCAGGACGGCAGCGATGCCAGCGCGTATCCGTTGTCGGTGAAGTTGATCAGATCGGCGGATTGGTGCTCGTGAAGCAGGCCGTGCGTGGAGAACAGGTCGTACGCCGTGCCGGCCTGCACGATGGAAGGATCATGAATGCCGATGGATTCGGAGTCAGTTCCCGTAAACGAAACGCTGACTGTCTGCGGCATGGGATAGGCAGCATTTCCGGTATCGGCCAGAGCCCACTCCTGGCACAGGCATCCTGAGCCCGTGGTTGCCCGCGCGTCCTGATCGATAGTCGCCGAGGATGTCGTTCCCGAGCCGGCGTCCTCAAGATACAGGCCGCTGTTGACATTCCTGATGAGGTAATTCCCATCCTTGAGGAGATAGAACTCCCACAGATGATCGTTGGTCCCGTTATCGGCCCACTGCAGCACCTGAGCGCCGGCCGACGTCGAGGCGTCGCTGACGCCCATCACCTGATGGGTCAGCAGGTCCTCGACGTTGTACTGACTGCTGTTCATGGGGATGAAGTGCCAGTCGATGTCGGTAGTGGTCGTACCCGCAGGCTCCTGTACGACGTCGGAGCCTGCGGTTTGGCTCTGGCCGGAGATGCCGAGCGCCATGCCGCTCGCCGCGTTGGTGAGCGTCCAGCTATCGGTGTCGCTCACGGCGGTGAGCGTGCCCATGTCTGGAGTGTTGGTGGTGCCGCCGCCACCACCCGATCCCGAAGTGCCGCCACCGCCGCAGCCGCAAGCCAGGCATGCCAGAAGCGCCAGGCCGGCGCAGAGACGAAACTTCATGAGCATCCTCCGGAAAGACGGGGCCTGGACTCGGTGCGATGAACGGTCAGGCCGCATAGGGTGTGTCAGGAATTGGAATGCGGGGCCGAATCGCAGGCGCATCCGGCCCCGGGCCTTTCTCAGTAAGTAATTCTCAGCACGAACTGGACATTTCTTGGCCCCAGCAGCGTGCTGCCTACCTGTCCGAAATTCGTATCCTGCACGCCCGAATCGGGCTTGTTGAAGACGTGCCGGTTGAATGTGTCGAACATCTCGCCACGGAATTCCGCATTGATGCCTTCGCGGATGGGAATCGACTTGTTGATGCCGATGTCCTCGTCGTAGAACCCGAAGCTGCGGATGTCCGCCGAATTGCGGGGCATGTTCCCGAACTGATAAGGCACATCGACGCCCGGGTTGGGGTTAGGGTCGGCCACGAAGGCGCAGTTCCAGTAGCCGGTTGTGCACGATCCGGAGGCATGATCGTATCCGGTGTTGCCGTCGTTGACGAAGTCAAACGGGTTGAACTGGCCCGAGCGGCGCACCGGCTGGCCGGCAACCCGGTTAGGACGAATGCCGTTGTCGAATCCGGGTATGCCGTTCGCACCCCAGAAGCTGATCGGCTGTCCGCTCATGTAGCGCTGCACGCCGCTGATGCGCCAACCGCCGATGATTGCGTTTACCGGCCTCGGCGCGTTGCTGAGAAGCGCTTTGCCGCGGCCAACGGGCAGCTCGTACAGATAGCTGAGGACCAGATTTTGCGGAATGTCCTCATTGCTGACCGCCTTCTCCGCCTTGTGATCGTACGGATTCTGCGTGCCGCCCTGGTTCTGCAGCGTGCTGTAGTAGGGCTGGATCGCGTCCGCATCGGTGAGCGTCTTCGAGAAGGTGTACGAGGCAAGCACGTTGAGCCCGTTGCTGAACTGGTGCTCCACTTTGGCTTCCAGCGCGTCGTAGCTCGACTGGCCCACGTTCTGCAGATAGCTGTCCTGGTTAATATAGCCATACTGCGGGAATGGCCGCAGCGCCTGCTCCACCCAGACTTCCGAGCCCCACTCCTGATAGAAGCTCGAGTAAGGATTCAACGCCGGCGAGCCGAAGCCGTTCGGACAGGGAGCCTCAGCCCACCACTCCAGGCAGGTGCCCATCGACAGATCGTGGAGCGGAATGTCGTTGGGATAGTCGATGAGCCCGTGCAGATGCGTGGAGTGCATGCCCAGATAACCCAGTGAGACGTTGAGGTGCGGCGTGATCTGGTACTGGTTCTCCAGCGTCCAGGTTTCGACCATCGCCGGCCGGCCAAAGGTCGGCTCGATACTATCCACACCCTGCGTGTTCAACTGGGTGGGGTCGACGTCCGGCGACGTGGGCAGCACCGGGAGCCCCGCATCCAGCTGCGGCCCGGAGAGCGGGTCCGCCGTGAACAGCGTCTGATTGACCGTGAAACCCTGCATCGTTCCCTGGCCGAAATCGGCGTAAACCAGCGGTCCGTAGTAGATTCCGCCGTTTCCGCGAATCACATCCTTCTGAATCGGAGCCCACGCAAATCCCACGCGTGGCGAAATGTCCTTGTACCAGGTGCTCGCCCAGGTCTCACCCACATCGCCGTTGCGGCCCGGACCTTTGCCTGCGAAAACCAGCGCGCCAGGAATGCCGCCCGCCGCGCTGTTGGGCGCGCTCATGTCCATGATCGAGGTGTCGCCCTCCGCCTCGTGCCGCGGCGTGTCGTAATCCCACCGGAAGCCGAGGTTCAGGGTGAGGTTGGTGCGCAGCCGCCAGTCATCCTGCGCAAACAGCGCGCCATAGTGCGTGATCCAGCGTGGTGCATGTAACTGCGAGAGCGCGTTGGCCGTGCCCGCCTGACCGATGAGGAAAGCCGCGAACGAGTTGCCGTCCTGGCCCCAGTAGGTCGTGTCGGAGGCAGTCTGGTTATCCCAGAAGGTGAAGCAGCCGGCGTTGCCGCTGCAGGTGCCGCCGATCTTGCTCACGAACGAGTACTGGTGGTACTGGGCTTCGCCGCCCAGCGTGAAGCTGTGTGCACCGCGCTGCCAGTGCACGATGTCGTTCAGCGCAAGGGTATTGTCCACGTCCTGGCTGTCGATGTTCTCGCCGAAGCCGGGATAGGGACTGCCTACGAACACAAATCCGGGGAAAACGGGGCCGCTGCCGTTCGCGATACCCAGTTTGCTGTCCCAGTCCGTGTTCAGGTTCGCAGCCCGCGACAGGTTGTAGTTGTTGGAGCGATTGGTGCCGAACGTCAGCGAGTTCACCAGGTGCGGCGTCAGGATCCAGTCCCAGCCAAAACGGAAGAGCTTGCCGAGCTGATTGACCGCGCCGCCGCCGGCGGAATTGATCGGGGCCGGCATGTTAAGGCCGTTGCCCTCGTCGGTGTTTTCGCGGGAATCGAAGAACGCCCACACCTTGTGATTGGCGTTCAGGTTCTGATCGATGCGCAGGCTGTAAACGGTTTGCGCGATGCTGTCGCTCGTGTCGTAGACGTAGTTATTCGTTCCCCCGCCGGTCAGGTTCGGGGTGGGCAGGTACTGCAATACGGCCTTGGCAACGTTGCTGAGGCGTCCGATGGGAATCTCATTCAGGTTGCCGTTATAGGTCAGCGGCGTCCTGCAGGAGACGCCATTGACGGTGGTTTCCGAATTGGGATCAAAGATCTCGCCATAGTAGAGCTTCGTATTGCAGCCGTCCGACGCGCCGGGAATCTGCGCGCCGAGCGTCGAGGTGAAGTCGAGATACTGTCCGTTGCTGCCGAGCTCGGCCGGTGTCGGGATGAGGCTGGTGACGGCCGAGCCGGTGTTGTATTTCAGCTGCTCCCAAGCAAAGAAGAAAAACGTCTTATCGTGCCCGTTGTACAGGTGTGGGATACGCACCGGTCCGCCCAGCGATACGCCGTAATCGTTCTTGGTGTCGGCCGGCCGCTGCAGACTGTCCCGCACGGTGACGTTGCTCTCCGGAGTTTCGGCAAGATATCCGTTGTTGAACCAGTTGTTCGCGTCCAGCGCCTCGTTCTTGTAGAAGTCGAAGACTGCGCCGTGGTACTGATTGGTGCCGCTGCGCGTGTTGAAGTTGGCCAGGCCACCGGTCGTCCGGCCCAGATCGGCCGGCAGTCCGGAAAGATCGATGTGGAATTCATTGACGGCTTCCACCGACGGAGCCACGATGTCGAAACTGCCGGAGCCATTTTCCATGCGATTCGTGGTGATGCCGTCCACCAGGTAGTCGGTCCCTTCTTCCTGGCCGCCGTTGATCTTCGTCATCTGAAAACCGGAGCCGCCCGAGGAGGTGCCGGGGCCGACCGTTCCCGGGACGAGGAATTCCAGAGTCGAGAGCGAGCGCAGATTCCCGGTTACCTGCAGCGGCAGATCCTCCACCTGTATGGGCGAGACGGTTGCATCGATCTCGGAGGTCGCCGTTTCCAGTGCCGTCGTCGCTGAGGTCACGCTGACTGTCTCGGTGGCGGATCCCACGGCGAGAGCTGCGTTCTGCGTTGTTCCCGTGCCGATAGTGACCGAGACGCCGTTATAAATCGCTGTGCGGAAGCCAGGCGCGCTCACCGAAACTGCGTAATGTCCGGTGTGAAGCGAGGGAAAGACGTAGTAGCCGGCGTTCGAGCTGACCGTGGAGTAGACGTTCCCGGTCGCCACCTCGGTGGCCTTGATGGAGGCGCCGCTCACAACCTTGCCGGCGGGATCGGTCACCACGCCGCTGATCGAGCCTGTGTCGAGCTGAGCCCACGCCGGACTCGACAATCCGGCCAGCAGCAGCGCCACCAGCCACAAGGTTCGCGACAAGGGTTTGAAGCTTCGCGTCACCACGCCCGTTGGAATTCCACGTACCTGCATACGTTCGCCTCCTCAGAAATCGTTTCCTGGCGGCGCCCGCCGCCTGTCCTTTTCCTGCCGCTCTCCTGCTTGTTTCCGGGGCCCCCACCCGCGCGGCGGCTGTCGCTTCGGGTGGAATCTTTTTCGCGGTTATGGTTCGTTCTTCATCGCGGCGCGCTCCGAATCGGCGACGGGAAGCGATGTTCGGTCGTGCACCATCTGTGCCGTGTACCGGCTCTGCTGCGATGCGACCTGTTGTTTCATGTGCAGAAAGCTTTGCATGGCTCTCTGTGAGTTCTGCGCGTCGCCGAGTTTGCGATACAACATCGCCAGCTTGTAGTAGGAGCTCATGGCGCGATCGTTCGCCGGATCGGCGGCGATCGCCCGTTCAAACTCCTCGATCGCCTCCTGGTTGCGGCTGAGATTCATCAGCCCGCTGGCCAGGTAATAATGGGCGTCGCTCAGGGAGGGGTCGGCGCGCAGTGCGCTGCGCAGCAGGTCCACGCCCCTGGCCGGATCGTTATTCAGGACCAGCAGGCTTCCCAGTTTGTACATCGCCGTCACCGCGTTCGGATCGATCTGCAGTTCCGCGCGATAAGCATCGGCGGCCTTGTCAAGGTTGCCGGCGACCCAGTACTGATCGGCCAGTTCCTCGTGGAGGCCCGGCTGTTGCGGCGCCATCCTGACGGCCAGCTCAAACTCTGAGATTGCCAGCTGCGTGCGGTAGCCGGTCGCATAGGCCTCACCCAGCACCTGGTGCACCCGCATCGAATCGTGATTCAGCCTGAACATCGCGGCGTAGGACGCATCGGCCATCATCAGATAGGCGTGTCCGCGGTGGTAAAGAATGTCGGCGTCCGTCGGATCCAGTGCAAAGGCTTTGTCCAGTGGCGGAATCGCGTCCTGCGGTCGATCTTCTGCCAGGTAGCAGACCCCCAGCCACATGAAGGCCTTCGCATCGCGGGGATCGATTCGTGTTTCGCGCTGCAGCCTTTCCTCCGCATCCTTGTAGCGGTTCTGGCGGTAAGCAATGATGCCCAGGAAAAGATTTGCCCCCCGCAATCCTGGTTTCAATGCAAGCGATTTCTCCAGTGCGGTTCGTGCCCCGTCGATCTCGCCGGCCTGTTGCATCGCCAGTCCCAGGTTCAGGTAGCCTTCGGCAAACTCCGGCGCCGTTCGCGTTACCGCCGTATAGTCGGCCACCGCTTCGGCAGAGTTTCCCTGAGCCATGGCCGCACCGCCCTGCTCCAAAGCCTGTCGCGCTGCAGGGGGCAGCGTCGGAGTCTGCTGGTTCGTCGCCGCCAGAGCGATGCCTCCAGCCTGTGCGATCCCCAACGCCGCAGCCGTGAGCTTCGCCAGCAAGTGAATCCGCAGCCGGGATTTCCGTACCGGAACCGATCCCGCCCCACCGAAGCTGCGCCCAACGATATCCATTACCGCTTCTCCACCTGTCCCTGACTGGATCGCTCGCCGGTCTCTCGCTGAAAACGAAAACTTGCCGTTCTGGGGTGTCCGGAAAGTGGCCCGGCCTGCGCCTCCGAACGCGCCCGTGGCCTGGCTTATCCGCGCTATTCAAAAAACAGCGAAATTTGAGCATCGGCCGAAAGAGACTGTAAAGCGGTTAACGGCTCGGGGGGAACGTTACGCACCGCAAAGCGCTGAAGGGGAACGACTTCCGCGGCGCCCCTGGAGCGAAACCTCTCCGCCGGAAGGGGGACGTTACGCGGTCTCAGGGCACGTTTTGGATGGTATAGTTAGTGACCGAGGGAACGAGAGCCCCACGGGCGATGTCCAATGCCGCTCCATCGCCGTTGCGCGAAGCCGATGTCCTCAGTGCGGAACAAATCGCACTGGTGCGCGATCAGCTGGAAAAGGTTCTCTCCAGTCGCACGCTGGCCGGCAGCAGGCGCACCCAGGATTTCCTCCGGCTGATTGTCACCCATGCCCTGGAAGGGGAAACCGAGAGCCTGCGGGAACGCATGATCGGCGCCGAGCTGTTCGGCCGCCCCGTCAGCTACGACACCGGAAACGACTCCGTGGTGCGGGTCCGCGCCAGCGAAGTTCGCCGTAAGCTGGCCCAGTACTACAGCAACGAGGCTCGGGAGCCGGAGCCGCGCGTCCGCATCGAATTGCCCAGCGGATCCTATGTTCCCCGCTTCCACTTTGCGGCCAATCCCGGCCGTGGCTCCGTGGCAGAGAATCCGCCCTCCGTCCCGGCTGCATCTCCTCTTCTCCAGCCAAATACGGCGACGCCGCCGGAGCCGCAGGCAAGACCGGCCGAGCAGCTTCGCTCGCCCCGGCGTTCTCCACAAAATGCAGTCATCGTGGTCCTGGTCGCTGCTTGTATTCTGCTCACCATTCCTGCCTTCATCGCCTTCCAGAAGTGGCGGAGCGGTTCCGCCGTCACCAAAGGCATTCATTCGATCGCCGTGCTTCCGTTCGACAATCTCTCCGGCTCTGCGTCGCAGGACTACTTCGCTGACGGACTGACGGAGGAGCTGATCAACGATCTGGGCCAGGTTTCCACCCTGCGCGTGATCTCCTTTACTTCATCGATGAGCTTCAAGGGCACGCAGAAAAACCTACCCGAGATTGCAAAGGATCTATCCGTGGAGGGCATCGTGGAGGGCGGCGTTCTGCGCGACGGAAATCAGGTGCGCATCAGTGTCCAGCTCATCGACGCCCGCACGGACCGGCCCGTCTGGGCCAGCACCTACGTTCAGGACGTGACCAGCGTCTTTGCCTGGCAGGGCGAAGTGGCGCAGTCGATCGCCGAGGAGATCAGCACCAAGGTGACGCCGCAGGAGCACGCCCGCCTGGAGCGCAAGTACCCTGCCGATCCGCCGGCTCAGGATCTCTATCTGCACGGTCTCCTGCTCCGCAATGCCTCCGACTGCAAGCGGGCTATCGACGATTTTCAGCAGGCCATTGCCAGGAGCCCAGGCTACGCGCAGGCGCATTCTGCGCTCGCCAGTTGCTACGGCATGCTGGGCGAATCCGGCCAGATGCCCTACCTGGAGGCCTTCAGCCGCCAGAAGGCGGAGGCTCTGCAGGCCATTGCTCTCGACGATTCGCTGTCTGAAGCCCACGCAGAGCTGGCCAACACCGCCATGACGCTCGACTGGAACTGGCCGGTTGCGGCCGCCGAGTTTCGCCAGGCCCTGCAACTCAATCCCAGTTCCGCGACCAACCACGAGAAGTATGCTTTCTACCTCGTTCGCACCGGCCATCCCCAGGAAGCGATTGCGGAAATTGAGCAGAGCGTCGAGCTCGATCCGGTGTCTGCGAGTACGTTTCACGCGGAGGGATTCATCTATTACTTCGCGCATCAGTACGATCAGGCTCTTGCAGTGACGCGCACCGTGCGCGGCCTCAACATTGGCCTTCCCGACTGGAACTTCCTGCTCGGGTCAGTCTATGCGGCGAAAAACCAGTTCCCCGAGGCGATCCGCGCGTTTCTCCAGTCAGGCAACGGCCCCTACACGCTCGGCCACCTGGGGAATGCTTACGCTCGCGCGGGTCAAATCAGCGAGGCCCGCAGGACAATTCCGTTGCTCGAGGACGATGTCCGCCGGGACGGCGTCGGCCGCTACGAGATCGCGCTCGTTTACGCCGGTCTCGGCGACAGGGATCAGGCTTTCCAGTGGCTCGAGGATGCCCGGCAAGCCCACGATGTCGGGCTTGTCTATCTGAGGGTCGACCCCTGTCTTGATCCGTTGCGCTCCGACCCGCGGTTCGCCGATCTTCTGCAGCGCATCGGCCTTGGTTCCCCCTGAGTTGACGCAATCTAACTCATCGCGCCGGCAATTCTCATACCATCGCAGATTTCGAAAGTGCACTCACAAAGCAAAAGCGAGGACGGCACAGGAGCATCTCGGACTCGATACGAATGTTCTCCTGCGCCGGATGTCCGCTTCGCTGATGAGCACGATCCCTGGGAGATGCACGATCTGTCCGCCGATCCCGCCTCTGCAAGCCTCCGCAGCGAGCTGAAGGCGCGGCTTCTCCGCATGCAGCGTGAGCTGGGAGGTCCGCTGGTTCTCAATGCCTGACCGCGCCTGGCGGATCCGGATTCTGCCACACTGAAGAGAGGATGGTGCGATGAATACTCCCGGGCAAAAGCCGGCATGCTGTACGCCGGCGGCGAAGCGTCCATCCGAAATGCTTCCTGGCAACGACGGATCGTTCGCGAAGGGAGCGATATCGGAGCCGGCGCGTGCGCGTATGGTGGCCCTGCCCGGAGGAAGCTTTCTGATGGGCACCGATTATCCCGAGGGGTTTCCGGCTGACGGGGAAGGCCCCGTGCGCGCCGTGACGTTACGGCCCTTTTCCATCGATCGCTATCCGGTCACCAATGCGCTGTTCCGGCAGTTCGTCGAGGAAACCGGTTACTGCACCGATGCAGAGCGCTTCGGCTGGTCGTTCGTCTTCTGGCTGCATGTTCCGCGCGATCGCTTTCGGCAGCTTGTGGAAGACACCGTCGCGGCCGCTCCCTGGTGGTGCAAGGTGCGCGGTGCCCGATGGAACCAGCCGGAGGGCCCCGGTTCCAGCGTGGAACGGCGCGACGACCATCCAGTGGTGCATGTGTCGTGGAACGACGCGGCTGCCTTTGCCCGCTGGTCGGGACTGCGCCTGCCCACCGAGGCCGAATGGGAGTATGCTGCGCGCGGTGGCCTGGAGCAAAAGCTCTACTCGTGGGGCGACAAGCTGCGGCCCGGCGGGGAGCACCGCTGCAACATCTGGCAGGGAGATTTCCCCAACCACGATACCGCGGATGATGGCTACGCGGGCACCTGTCCCGTCGACGCCTTCCCGCCGAACGGCTATGGCCTCTGCTCCATTACCGGGAACACCTGGGAGTGGTGCGCCGACTGGTTCAGCGCGGATTTCCATAAGGACGGCCCCCGCGACAACCCGGCAGGGCCGCCGGAAGGCAGTGCGCGCGTGATAAAAGGCGGATCCTTTCTTTGCCACAAGTCGTACTGCAATCGCTATCGCGTGGCAGCTCGCACGTCGAATACTCCCGACAGTTCAGCCTCGAATATGAGTTTTCGCTGCGTGGTTTGAATGGGAGATTGCGAGTCACGCGCCGACCATTTCTCTTGCCAACCGCTGAAGCAAAGCTAGAGACAGACATCGCACCGTGACAAACCGCCCACCTGCCCGGCCTAACTAACTGGGCGAGAGCCGGCGACGAGGATGCCTACCAGTCTCCTGGTGCTTTGCTGCCAATCACCGCCCGCACTCACATAGGAGACGCCGATCACCGCGCGAAGCAGATCGGAGGCGTCAACATCTTTTCGCACTTCGCCGCTCTTTTTCGCGCGCTTCACGAGGTCCTCGATTGCTCCCTGGACCAGGCTGCGGGAACCTTCATACAGCCTGGAAGCGCCTCCGGCGACGCTGTTGAGCGCGGGAGCAATGATGTGCTTGGCCGCCATGTAGTCGACAAACAGCAGCAACCAGGCGCGCAGGGCCTCGATCGGGGCCATCTCGGCGACGAACCCGCGGGCTGCCGCGGCCAGCTTTTCCACCTCGCTGTGGTAGACCGCTTCGATCAGTGCATCCCGTGTAGGGAAATGGCGGTACAACGTACCGGGTCCGACGCCCGCCTGCTTCGCGATGTCGTCCAGGCTGGCCTCCGCGCCGTGACGCGTAAAAGCCCCCTTCGCCACTGCGAGAATGCGCCCGCGGTTGCGCAGAGCATCGGTTCGCGGCTTTCGCTGGACGGGTTGGGGTCGCTTCGAAGGCATTTGCGAAATTTCCTGCAACCGGAGACGCCCTCCAATTATCTACTAATTCGGAGAACATCTCCGTTTTACTCGCAAAGACACTGGCTGGTCAACGCTGGTTGCAAAAATGTCAGGGAGTTTCGAATGCAGGTACTGCGAGGCGATCTGGAAGATCTGGAAAGCCTGCGCAGCGGAGTGGCCGCATCCGACGCCGTTATTCATACAGCTTTTCAGCGCTGTCAGCATTCCTGTGACGATTGGACGAGATTCGCGCTACGCGCACGATTGAAGCATTCAACCACTGCTAACTACATGGAGAATTCATATGAAGATATGGTTTATCACCGGCGCTTCTCGTGGCTTTGGACGCATCTGGGCCGAAGCCGCTCTCAAACGCGGTGATCGCGTTACGGCTACCGCCCGCAAACTGGCTGATGTCGCCGACCTGAAGAAGCAGTTTGGAGAGGCAGTTCTTCCGCTCGCTCTCGACGTAACGAATCCAGACCAGGTGCAGCAGGTCGTGCAGCAGGCGTATGCGCACTTCGGCAGGCTGGACGTTCTGGTGAACAATGCCGGCACCAGCCTGTTTGCGGCCACAGAGGAAGCGAGCGACGAGCAGATTCGCAACCTGTTCGACGCGAACTACCTCGGCATGGTCCGGGTGCTGCGGGCAGTCCTGCCCCTGTTGCGGAAACAGGGGAGCGGACACATCCTCGGCGTTTCGAGCGGTCTTGGGATCACCGCGCTGCCCCTCATCGGCTTCTACTGTGCCACGAAATGGGCGGTGGAAGCTCTGCACGAATCCCTTGCGCAGGAGACCAGGCCTTTCGGCATCAAGGTGACGCTGGTTGAGCCTGGAGCTTACGCAACCGATTTCGGCAAATCCGCAGAGATCGCAGACGCTCTGCAGCCGTATGCGGAGTTCCGCAAGCAGTTTCTTACCCGCCTTGCCGGCCTGGAACGGGGCGACCCGGAGGCGACTGCAGAGGCCGTTCTGAAGCTGGTCGACACGAACGATCCACCCCTGCGGCTCGGCCTGGGCACGTCGATTCTACCCAGGGCAAGGGAAGCCTATGCGGCGCGCCTGGCGACGTGGGAAGCGTGGGAGGATGTGTCGAATGCGGCCATGGGTGAGCCGAAGAAAACGACGGCGGCGTGGATCGAGGAATTGGCTGGGACTCCGGATCGGAAATAAGGCTGCATTCCTGCGAATTCGTGCCGGCTTGCCCGTGCGCCACGGCGCTCGCTTCCAAACAGAATGCCGCGTCTCGACTGGCGCGGCGTGAACAGCGATCATTTCGCTACACGATTCATATCGGAGAAATGGAGAACTCATATGCGTGTTTTTGTTACCGGGGCAACAGGATTCATCGGTTCCGCGCTCGTTCCGGAGCTGATCCAGGCTGGGCATCAGTTGCTGGGGCTGTCACGCTCTGACGCCGGAGCCGAGGCGCTGCGCAAAGCGGGCGCCGAGGTGCATTCCGGCAACATCGAGAACCTCGACAGCCTGCGCGAAGGAGTGGCGAAGTCCGACGGCGTGATTCATCTGGCCTTCAACCATGACTTCTCGCAGTTCCAGAAGAACTGTGAAAACGACTGCAAGGCGATCGAGGCCATGGGCGAAGTGTTGCTGGGATCGAGCCGGCCGTTCATCGTCACTTCAGGTACGGCGATGGCAGCCAACGTCGACGGCAAGCCATCCACCGAGAAGAGCCCTTCCGCTTCGTGGAACCCCCGCGCGGCTTCGGAAGCGGCGGTGCAGCAGTTGATAGCGCGCGGTGCGAACATCTCCGTGGTGCGCTTGCCCCAGGTTCACGACACCCGCAAGCAAGGCCTGGTCCCCCACCTTCTCGCCGTGGCGCGCGAGAAGCGGGTATCGGCTTACGTCGGCGATGGCGGCAACCGCTGGCCGGCGGCGCACGTTTCCGACGTGGCGCGGCTCTACCGGCTGGCGTTCGAAAGGGCAGAGCCGGGCGCGATTTACCACGCGGTCGATGAGGAAGGCGTAACGCTGAAGGTAATCGTCGAAGCCCATGGCCGCGGGCTGAATGTGCCGGTGGTCAGCATCAAGCCCGAGGAGGCTGAGGCCCACTTCGGCTGGCTTGCCCGCTTTGCCGGCGTCGATATGCCGTCCTCCGGCGCGTTGACGCAACAGAAGCTGAACTGGAAGCCGACAGGACCGGGACTGATCGCCGACCTGGACGGCATGGACTACGCTCAAGCCTGAGCCGGACGGAGAACTGACGAAAAAACGAAGGAGGTTGTATGGCAGACACCAGGACCCTGATCGAGCAGGCGTACTCCGCATTCAACAAGCGTGACATCGACGGCGTGTTGGCACTGATGACCGAAGACGTGAACTGGCCCAGGGCTTCGGAAGGCGGCAGAGCTGTTGGCAAGGAAGAGATCCGCGCCTATTGGACCCGGCAATGGGGCGAGTTCGATGGCCATGTCGAACCGCTGGCCATCGCCGAGGAAGACGGAGGCAAGGTTCGCGTCAGGGTGCACCAGGTCGTCAGGAACCTTCACGGGGATATTCTGTCCGACAGCGAAGTTCTCCACGTATTCACGATGAAGAACGGTCTCATCGCCGCCATGCACGTCGGGGATGAGTCCGGCTCTGCCGGTGGTCCGACTGCGGCATTCGCACATCGAGCCTGAGAGCGATGCGACCTGGAGCCCACTTGGTCAAGCCGGTGCTTCTGATCCGCCTGTGAGAATCAACGACACCCCGCAGCATGACGGGCAAATTATAACGGGTCCCCTGACCAGCGATGACAGAGAGGGCGACTACGCGCGATTGTGCGCCACAGTCTAACCTGTGGGAACCACCACGTCTAAAATCAATCGGTAGGGCTCCCAGTTATGCCCAAACGCCAGACAGCCCGGCCACACCAAAGGCGCAAACAGCCAGGAGATCGTTCATTGCCGCGCAATGCGCGTCATATCCTGATTGTGGCCGTTCCGCCCATGAGGACCCTCGATGTGTTCGGTCCCGCAGAGGTCTTCGGCGATGCGAATTGGCTGCATGGCGGAGATCCGGCCTATAGAGTCAGCATCATTTCGGCCTGCGCCGACCGCGTGGTTTCGAATCATCTCGGCACGCCGGTACATACCGATCGCACGTTCCAGGAGTATCAGGGGCCGATCGATACACTTCTCGTTGCCGGATGCATGGGCCCCCGCGAACTGCACTATGAATCGGGATTTCTGGACTGGCTCAGATTGCAGAGCGCCAGAAGTCGACGGTTCGGTTCGATCTGTACCGGCGCCTTTGTCCTGGCAAAGGCCGGCCTTCTCGACGGACGGCGCGCAACCACTCACTGGAACTGGGCGCGCGAACTTGCGCAGGACTACCCGCGCGTTGCTGTTGATCCCGACCCCATCTATATCCGCGATGGCAGCTGCTTCACTTCGGCGGGAGTAACGGCCGGCATCGATCTTTGCCTCGCGCTGGTCGAAGAAGACCTGGGCAGGCTTCTTGCGCTTCGCATCGCGCAGATGATGGTCGTGTTCCTGCGCCGTCCGGGGGGACAATCGCAATTCAGCGCAACCCTCGAAGCCCAAACCCGCGAGAGCCCTCCACTGGGTGACTTGCTCGCATGGCTCCCTGACCATCTTCGCCACGATCTTTCGGTCGACTCGCTCGCTCGCCGTGCTGCCATGAGCACTCGCAACTTCGCTCGCCTGTTCAGGCAGGAGCTTGGAAAGACTCCCGCGCAACATGTCGAGGATCTGCGCCTGGAAGCAGCGCGACGCCAGTTGGAATCAACTGCACGGAGCACGGCTGAGATCGCCGATGCGTGCGGTTTGGGCAGCGCCGAAGTCCTTCGCCGCATGTTCCAGCGGCGCCTGCGGGTCACGCCTGGCCGCTATCGAGCATCATTCGGGCCACCTCGAGTACTGTAGCTGCAAGGCCCATCTTTGGCGGAAATCGTGGCTCTTTTGTCCTGAATCGCTCGCTCTTGCCGGCGCGGTGTCTGCATCGAAAGCCTGTACGGAACCGTGCCGGCGAAATCGCCAATAACATTCGTTCAGGAGAATCATTGATGAATACCCTTGACCTTATGTTGAAACGCAACAAAAAGAGCGCTTCCCCTGTGCCATCCCTTCCACAGTCGCTGCCGACTTTGAAGGCAGTCATCGTCGGTTGCGCGGATATGCGCGTGGATCCCGCGCATGTGCTTGGAATCGAACCCGGTGAGGCCGTCGTCCTCAGAAACATCGGCGGTCGAGTCACGCCGGCCCTGTTGGAGGAGTTCGGTTTGCTCGGTCGAATCGGAGAGGTTGCCGAAACCATTCCGGGAGGCAGCGGAGAGTTTCACCTGATTGTGCTGCACCATACGGATTGCGGCAGCACGCGTCTGGTCGGAGACCCGGCCCTGCTGGCGCACTATTTTCAGATACCGGAAAGCGAGGTTGCGGGCAAGTCCGTCCCGGATCCACGCAAGTCAGTAGCTGTGGATGTCGCTGCACTCAGGGCGATTCCCGCATTGCCGGGAGAGTGGCTCATCTCCGGCCTTGTTTATGACGTCGCAACCGGACTTGTCGAAGTCGTCGTTCCTGCAGCGCCGATTCGTACCGCCAAAGCAGCCTGATCGTCAAGCTCGCGTAAGGGCGCCGGCGTCGCGGCCTGGGAACTGAAGCGGAACGCATGTTCCTGACGGATGTTGGGGAGAGATCGGCATCATGAGTGTTTCTCTGATTGTCAGTGAGAGATCCAAACCAGAATTATCGGCGCAACCGCTTTCCGTGGGCTGCCTCATCTTTGAGCGCATGGATCAGATCGACTTCACCGGACCCTTTGAAGTTCTTTCACGCATGCCTCATGCAACCATCCAGATCATCGCGAAAACGGCTGCGCCTGTTCGCGATATGCAGGGGCTTCGGCTCTCCCCGGATCTAAGCATTGCGGAAGCAGGACAATATGATGTTCTGCTGGTGCCCGGCGGCCACGGTCAGCAGGCGCTGATGCACGATGAAGAAGTGCTGGAGCTCATCCGCAGCCACGTTCAGAGCGAAAGGCTTCTGTTTTCGGTCTGCACCGGAGCCCTGCTCTGCGGTGCTGCGGGTGTGCTCACAGGAAGACAGGTAACCACTCATTGGAGTACCCGCGATCTGATGCGGTACTACGGAGCGGTTCTTGTGGATGGCAGGGTCGTGGTCGACGGCAACCTCATCAGTGCCGCCGGCGTAACGGCTGGGCTCGATGGGGCGCTGGTGCTGGTTTCTTTGTTGCGAGGAGATGCGGCAGCTCAGGAGATTCAGCTCGCCATTGAATATGCGCCGAACCCCATCTTCGATAGTGGAACTCCCGAGAGCGCGCCCGCCGCGGTGCTCCAGAGTTTTCGAAAGAAGTACGAGGCGATCGGAACCGCAAGGGAGACGGAGGCAATCCGCTATGCCTCAGGCGGCGCACGCTCGTCTTCGCGCTGATCGGTTCTCTCGCCGCTCATTCGAACACGGACCGTTTCTGTCAGTCCGTGATCTCGAGGCGCTGCGCCCTCGAGGCTTATCGTTCAATGCCGAGGTGCCTGAGCGCGACCTCCGCCGTGCGCCTCAGTTCGGCTCTTGTTGATCCGTTCGCGGCCTGAATGGCGAGGCCGCTGAGGAGCGCCGAGAGATACCTCGTATAGTCATCGACATTCTCTTCCTTCGGAAACTCTCCAGCTTTTCGCGCCTTAAGGAGACGGGCTTTGATGGCAGCCTCATTCTGCAGGCGCATCTCCCTCATTAAAAGCTTCGCAGGTGCTGTTTCCTCGCCGCAGGCGATGGCGCCAGTCAACGTAAAGCAGCTGGAAGGATGCTCCTTTGAACCGAGGAACTCAACCGTATTGTCGAATGCCGCGAGAATGAAGCCCCGAAGCGTGGGCTGCTCGAGTGCCCTCACCATATATTGCGCCGGTACATCGGAGTACCGTTTGGCGGCGAGCGTAAAAAGCTCCTGCTTATCACCGAAGGCCGCGTAAATGCTCGACGGGTGAATGCCCATGGCCGCAGACAGGTCCGCCATGGACGTCCCTTCATAGCCCCGCTCCCAAAAGAGCCGCATCGCCACATCCAGGGCGCGATCCGTGTCGAATCCGGTCGGCCTTCCAGCTTTGACTGAGGTCTTCATAATCTCCCCTTCATTTTAGATTCGAAATTCCCGAATCCGACGCAGGCCGCGCCACATCTGTAATGATTGTTCGGGAATGTGGAACGATCATTCGAGAATGCGGGTGGCAGCGACACCCTCCACCGCAATAAGGAGAAGAATATGGGCGCACTTGCTGGCAAGGTCGCAGTCGTTACCGGCGGCAACAGCGGAATTGGTTTAGCCACAGCGAAGCGATTTGTCGAAGAGGGAGCATACGTCTTCATCACCGCGCGCCGGCAGGAAGAACTGGACAGGGCGGTGTCCGCGATCGGCAGGAACGTCACCGCCGTCGCCGGAGATCTTTCGAAACTCGAAGATATCGATCGCCTCGCCGCGGCAGTGAAGGCCGGAAAAGGCGTCGTGGACATCATTGTGTCAAGCGCCGGCTTCACTGAGCAGGCTTCGCTCGACACTCTCACGCCGGAGCATTTCGACAGGACCTTCAATCTCATGGCGCGCGCTCCGGTCTTCCTGGTGCAGAAGCTTCTGCCGCTGATGAGCCGCGGAGGATCGATCATTCTGGTCAGCTCCGCAATGCACGTCATGGGAATCCCGAACCATACGGCCTACGCTGCGGCCAAAGCAGCCACGCGCTCCTACGCCCGCACGTGGGCCGCCGAGTTTAAGGGCCGCGGCATCCGCGTCAACACCCTCAGCCCGGGCGTGACTGACACTCCGATTCTTGACTCTCAATCGGAATCGGCAGGGCGGGACGAAGTGGTGAAGATGTACCTGAACATGATCCCCATCGGCCGTCTCGCACAAGCCGTGGAAATCGCGAACGCGGCTGTCTTTCTGGGCTCCGATCAGAGTTCCTATGTGACAGGCGCCGATCTGATGGCAGACGGCGGCGTCGGTCAGGTCTGAGGCTCGATACTTGCTTGTGGCCCGGGAGAAGGGCGGCAGAGGGCGCTCTGCTTCGCGTCAGGCTCCAAAACGAACAACAATGCTCAGCAGGCGCTGAGAGACTGGAGAAGCTGTGAAGTACGCCATCATTGGTTCCGGAAACATTGGTACCGCACTGGCTCGCGTCTTTGCGCGGCAGAATGTCACCGTCGGGATCGCAAACTCCCGTGGGCCGGCGTCGCTTGCGTCTTTGGCCCAGGAACTTGGCGCGAACGTTGTGCCTCAATCCCTTGGCGAAGCCTGTGAGGCCGAGGTGGTCTTCCTCGCTGTTCCCTTTTCTGCTTACAAGGAGGTTGCACGGCAGCGGGAACAGTGGAACGGCAAAATCATCGTGGATACGATGAACACCTTTCACACTCCTCCCGAAGAGCTGAGCGGCCGGCTCTCTTCCGAATTAGTGTCCGAGGCTTTTGCCGGAGCGCGTCTCGTGAAGGCTTTCAATCATTTGCCCGCAGAGCAGCTTGGGATGAATCCGTCCTTGCCATCCGGGCGGCAAGTCATATTCGTGTCGAGCAACGACACTCATGCCAGCAAGACCGTTGCAGCATTCGTCACAGAGCTTGGGTTCGCTCCAGTCGAACTGGGACGCCTTGATCAGGGCGGCGTGACACTCCACCTTGTCGGTGGCCGACCTGGAGGTCTCTTGTTTCAGAATCTCGCGACTAACGGCTGATTGCAACGCGCTGAATCGGGCCGGATGGAGTTTTTATGAATCACCCAATACTGTTTACTCCGATCGAAATCGGCAACTTGAAATTAGCCAACCGGATCGTGATTGCCCCCATGGCACAGTACTCGGCCGAAGACGGGCAGATGAACGATTGGCACCTGA
>DATJQW010000180.1:0-41806 GCA_035505395.1 Acidobacteriaceae bacterium | reverse complement strand
ACTACCCCACCTTGAACTACCCCACCCAAGCAAAACCGGCTTGGATGGGGCACCCGGATCGGATCGGACGCCCTGATTGTTCCTGACCGAACAACCCTGAACTACCCCACCTTGAACTACCCCACCCTGAACTACCCCACCTTGAACTACCCCACCCAGGCAAAACCGGCTTGGGTGGGGCACCCGGATCGGATCGGACATCCTGATTGTTCCTGACCGAACAACCCTGAACTACCCCACCTTGAACTACCCCACCCAAGCAAAACCGGCTTGGATGGGGCACCCGGATCGGATCGGACACCCTGATTGTTCCTGATCGACCAACCCTGAACTACCCCACCTTGAACTACCCCACCTTGAACTACCCCACCCAAGCAAAACCGGCTTGGATGGGGCACCCGGATCGGATCGGACGCCCTGATTGTTCCTGACCGAACAACCCTGAACTACCCCACCTTGAACTACCCCACCTTGAACTACCCCACCTTGAACTACCCCACCCAAGCAAAACCGGCTTGGATGGGGCACCCGGATCGGATCGGACGCCCTGATTGTCCCCCTGAATCCTTCGTGAGGGTCGCACATCTATACCGTTGACTCCCTGAATAACAAGTGGGTGGTATGAGGAGCGTTCAGCGGAGGCTGGAGGCTGGGAAAGCTATGTCGCTGCGAGCGGTAAAAGAGATTTTGACGACGAAACCAACGCTGGAGGGCGCGGGGGTGCGTCTGGAGCGGGCGTTTGGGTTTGGGAAGACCAAGGAGTTCGATCCGTTTCTGCTGCTGGACGATTTCCGGAACGAGCGGCCGGCGGATTATCTGGCGGGGTTCCCGTGGCATCCGCACCGTGGGATTGAGACCATCACCTATGTGCTGGCGGGGAGCGTGGAGCACGGCGACAGCCTGGGCAACAAGGGGCAGATGGGCGCGGGCGACGTGCAGTGGATGACCGCAGGCAGCGGAATTCTGCACCAGGAGATGCCGAAGGGCGATGAGCGGGGGCGGATGCACGGCTTCCAGCTGTGGGCGAATCTGCCGTCGCGGCTGAAGATGACCGATCCGCGGTACCAGGACATTCCGGCGAGCGCGATTCCGGAGGTGACGGAGGACGACGGGACGCAGGCGCGGGTGATCTGCGGCGAGTTCTGGGGGAAGCGCGGGCCGGTGGATGGGGTGGCGGCGGAGCCGCAGTACCTGGACATCAGCGTGCCGCCGAACACGCGCAAGCGGCTGAAGGTGGAGACGACGCGGAACGCGTTTGCGTATGTGTTTGCCGGGGCGGGAACGTTCAGGGACGCGAGCGCGCCGCGGGCGGTGCTGACGGAGAGCGGTGCGGATGCGAATGCAACACCGACCTATACTCGGAATCTCCTTGCGGGAGATTGTGACGCGACGAACCACTCGCTGGTGCTGTTCGATCGCGGCGACGAGATCCTGGTGCAGGCGGGGCCGGAGGGGATTCGGTTCCTGCTGGTGAGCGGGCAGCCGATCGAGGAGCCGGTGGCGTGGCAGGGTCCGATTGTGATGAACACGCCGGAGGAGCTGAGGCAGGCGTGGGCGGAGCTGCACACGGGCGGGTTTATCAAACGCAGCCGCTAGGGGGTAGCTAAGAACCGGTCAGCTAAAGGGCGGTTCGCTAAGAAGCGGTTAGCGGAGAGACGGTTAGCTAGAGAGACGGTTCGCTAAAAGGCGGTTAGTGGAAACGGGTCACTCAAAACTGGGTGACCCTTTCTTATTTTCCTTTGCGGCGATGCGGTCGAGGATGTCGACGAGGGGAGCGTCGGCGAGGCCGGAGCAGTCGACGCCGTAGATTTCGTGGATGCGGGAGAGGTAGACGTCGACGCTGCTGCCGATGGCGAATTCGCCGAGGCCGGAGAGGTCGGAGACCCAGGCCCACTCGAGGCCGAGGACGCGGGAGATGAAGTCCTGAGCGAGCGAGCCGTGGGCGTCGATGCGCACGGTGGAGGCGAGATCGAAGGGAACGATGCGGCCGGGGCGGGGCAGCGGTTCGCCACGCTCGGCGTGGCGGGCTTTGGCGCGCTGAAAGGCGGCGGTGAGGCTGGAGCGGGCTTCGTCCGGGGTATCGCCGGTGCCGGAAAGATGCCAGCCCTGGATATAGGCTTCGAAGCGCGGGAAGTGCCAGCCGGGGCCGGGATCGGGGCGCGCAGGACCGAATTCGCGCACGGTGACGGGGTAATCGCTGAGCTGCCAGTCGCGCTTGAGAAACGAGCGCGCGTAGCACGCCTTCAGTTGGAGTCTGCGGCGAAATCCGGAGAAGCG
The DNA here is from genome assembly GCA_035505395.1 of Acidobacteriaceae bacterium. Lineage (GTDB taxonomy): Bacteria > Acidobacteriota > Terriglobia > Terriglobales > Acidobacteriaceae > Palsa-343. The sequence goes on along the minus strand of DATJQW010000180.1, from coordinate 39,529 downwards.
CGAGGGATTGGGCATGGATCCGGGCGCGAGTGAATGGCAACACTATGCCACAGGAGCGAGGAAGTTGACAGGACGGAATGGCACAGGAGCCTGATGCGGCAGCCTGTAAAGATGACCAATGGAACTGGCGGATCGGGCACGGGAAGGTTGCGCGTCGCTATAATGGAGAGAGCGAAAGAGCCCCGTATCTTTCGATCTCGAACTGAAGGGAACACCGCCACATGGCGACCACCAACGCCGGCGCCCCGTCCGCGCAGGCTGACCAAGCAGCAGCCCCCGCCTCTTCCAGGCCAGTCGTCAACGACTTCAGCATCCAGGTAGCGACCGTCAATGGATCCGGCTCACAGTCGGCGAACAGCGTGCTGCTGCGCAGCATCTTCGCGATGGGCGTGCCGGTGAGCGGGAAGAACCTGTTTCCGTCGAACATTGCCGGGCTGCCGACGTGGTACACGATCCGTGCCAGCAAATATGGTTACGTCGCGCGCAAGAAAGAGATCGACGTCCTGATTGCGATGAATGCGGAGACGGCGCGCGAGGACATTCTGTCGCTGCGGCCGGGCTCGGCGGCGATTTACGAAGAGAGCTTCAACCTGAAGCAGGACCGCGACGATGTGGTGTGCTATCCGGTGCCGTTCGACAAGCTGACGGCGGCGGTTTGCCCGGAGGCCAAGCTGCGCAAGCTGGTCAAGAACATGATTTACGTGGGCGTGGCCGCGCAGCTGCTGGGCATGGACATGAAGGCGGTCGAGGATTCGCTGCGCAGGCAGTTTGCGAAGAAGCAGAAGGCGGCGGACCTGAACTGGGCGGCGGTGGAAGCGGGATTCAACTACGCGGCGCAGTCGCTGACCAAGCAGGATCCGTTTGTGCTGGAGCGGATGCACGCGACGGATGGGAAGATCATCATCGACGGCAACGCGGCGTGCGCGCTGGGCGCGATGTTCGCGGGCGTGACGGTGGTGACGTGGTATCCGATTACGCCGTCGTCGTCGGTGGTGGAGCAGCTGATCGACTTCCTGAAGAAGTACCGCGTGGAGCCGGACGGCAAGGCGAGCTTTGCGGTGGTGCAGGCGGAAGACGAGCTGGCGGCGATCGGGATGGTGCTGGGCGCAGGCTGGGCGGGAGCGCGGTCGATGACGGCGACGTCGGGACCGGGGATCTCGCTGATGGCGGAGTTTGCCGGGCTGGGATATTTTGCCGAGCTGCCGGGGGTGATCTTCGACATCCAGCGCGTGGGGCCGTCGACGGGATTGCCGACGCGCACGTCGCAGGCGGATCTGCTGAGTGTGGCGGTGCTGTCGCACGGGGACACGAAGCATCCGATCCTGCTGCCGGCGAATGTGAAGGAGTGCTTTGAGTTCGCGGGCGCGGCGTTCGACCTGGCCGAGGAGATGCAGACGCCGGTGTTTGTGCTGTCGGATCTCGATCTGGGCATGAACAACTGGATGTCGGAGCCATTCGAATATCCGGAGAAGCCGCTGAACCGGGGGAAGGTGCTGACCGCCGAAGAGCTGACGAAGGCGGGCGAGTGGGGACGGTATAAGGATGTGGACGGCGACGGAATTCCGTACCGGACGCTGCCGGGGACGGATCATCCGAAGGCGGCGTACTTTACGCGCGGCAGCGGACACAACGAGAAGGCGCAGTATTCAGAGCGGCCCGAGGATTACCAGAATCTGATGGAGCGGCTGGCGCGGAAGTTCGAGACGGCGCGGACGATGGTTCCGGGGCCGGTGACGGTGCAGACGGGCAAGTCGAAGGTGGGGATCATCGCTTACGGGACTTCGGATTTTGCGGTGATGGAAAGCCGCGATCAGCTGAAGAAGGAATTCGGTGTGGAGGCGGATTACCTGCGCATCCGGGCGTATCCGTTTGCGAAGGAGATTCGGGAGTTTGTGGCGTCGCACGAGCGGGTGTACGTGGTGGAGCAGAACCGCGACGCGCAGATGCTGAGCCTGCTGAAGCTGGACCTGCCGGCCGCGGAGACGACGAAGCTGCGGAGCGTGCGGCACTTTAATGGGCTGCCGATCGATGCGCGCTCGGTGACGGACGAGATTGTGGTGAGCGAAGGGCTGTAGGGCAGCTAAGAGGCGGTTAGCTGAAAGCCGGTTAGCTAAGAAGCGGTTAGCTGAAAGGCGGTTAGCTAAGAAGCGGTTAGCTGAGGAGCGGCTGGCTGAGGGGCGGTTAGCGAGTTAGCGGTGAGCGGGTCGGGAGATCGGGAGACAGGGGATTTATGGCAACGACGGTTACAAATCCAGGGCCTAAAGTGAACCGGATCGGGCTGCCGGTGATCGAATACCGGGGCGGCAAGACGACGCTGTGCGCGGGCTGCGGGCACAATGCGATTTCAGAGCGCATCATCGACGCGCTGTACGAGATGGGCGTGCAGCCGGAGCGGGTGATGAAGCTGTCGGGCATCGGCTGCTCGTCGAAGAGCCCGGCGTATTTTCTGTCGCGCGCGCACAGCTTTAACAGCGTGCACGGGCGCATGCCGAGCGTGGCGACGGGCGCGCTGCTGGCCAACAGGTCCATGATGGGGCTGGGGGTGAGCGGCGACGGCGACACGGCCTCGATCGGGATCGGGCAGTTCGTGCACCTGATGCGGCGGAATCTGCCGCTGATCTACATCATCGAAGACAACGGCGTGTACGGGCTGACCAAGGGACAGTTTTCGGCGACGGCGGATATCGGGTCGAAGCTGAAGACGGGGGTGGTGAACGATCTGCCGGCCATCGACACGTGCGCGCTGGCGATCCAGCTGGGCGCGACCTTTGTGGGGCGGTCGTTTTCGGGCGACAAGAAGCAGCTGCTGACCATGCTGAAGGCGGCGATGGCGCACAAGGGCACGGTGATGCTGGACGTGATTTCGCCGTGCGTGACCTTCAACGACCATGAAGGATCCACGCGCAGTTACAAATACATGCAGGACCACGAGGAGCCGGTCGGGGAAGTGGGATTTGTGCCCAGCTTCGAAGAGATCGACGTGGAGTACGAGGAGGGATCGAGCTTCGACGTGGAGATGCACGACGGGTCGCACCTGCGGCTGAAGAAGCTGCCGGAGAATTACGATCCCACGGATCGGGCGGGGGCGGTGAAGACGCTGATGGAAGCGCACGAGAACAACGAGATCCTGACCGGGGTGTTTTACATCGACACGCAAAAGCCGGCGTTTACAGATCTGCTGAACCTGGTGGACGAGCCGCTGGCGCTGCTGCCGCAGGAGCGGACGCGGCCTGGGAAGCAGGTGCTGGAGGACGTGATGGGAAGGCTGAAGTGAGACAGGGATTAGGGTATCGCGATTAGGGTTTAGGGAGCAGGGAGCAGGGATTACGAAAAGCATTGGGACGCCCCGCTGGAGACGGCGGGGCGTGGGTGTTTTCGGGGATTGAGGAAACCATCCTTCAGGGGCTGAAGCCCTATGGAGTACGGGCGCTTTTCGGCACGGCTCAAGCCGTGCCCCTTCAAGGCGGCTTCAATCTGTCCCATCGCCACGAAACCGGCTCTTTCTTGCGCCGTGACGATCCGGGTGGTACAAACGAGGTAAGCGATGGGCCGCCTTCCACACATCGGTTCGATGTCTTCGTGCCCAGTGCGCGCGACACGCTGTTGTTGCGCCGATCTCCGCTCCTGTTGATCGCAGCACTCCGCCTTTCCATCTGAAAATCAACAGTCTTATCCGCAGGGAGCTTCCCCTCGATGTCTATTCGCACACGACAAATTTCTCTCGATACCTGGACGGTGGTGCTGGCGCTGGCTTTGGCGCTGCTGGTGCGCACGGGCCTGCTGAAGAGCGTGCCCTGGTAGATGGGGCCGGCGGCGACACTCACGGACGCGCAGGCGGAGCGAGGACTGGTGCGGCTGGCGCGGCTGGCGCCGGGCATGGCCCTGCTGATCGGAGTGGGTGCGGCGGGCAAGCTGCTGGAGGCGCTGACGGACCGGGTGGCCGGTGCGCATGGCGTGCGGCTGCCGCACGGGGAGTACATCCTGTGGGCGATTCTGCTGGGGATGGCGATTTCGAACAGCGTGGGCGTGCCGGCGGTGGCGCGCGCGGGAGTGGCCACCTACGAGTTCTGGCTGAAGCTGGGGATTGTGCTGCTGGGGGCGGAGTTCCTGATCGGGGACATGCTGCACCTGGGCGGGATTGCGCTGGTGCTGGTGGCCATCGAGATCGTTTTCTCCCTGGCGTTTATGACGATGCTGGGGCGCGGCTTCGGGCTGAGGCCGAAGCTGGTGTCGCTGCTGGCGATTGGATCGTCGGTGTGCGGGGTCTCGGCGATTCTGGCGACGTGTGGGGTGATCGGCGCGGACGACGAGGACACATCGTACGCGATTGCCGCGATTCTGGCGCTGGGGGCGATGTCGCTGGTGCTGTTTCCGGCGATCGGGCACGCGCTGCACATGAGCGATCGGGCGTACGGGCTGTGGACGGGGCTGGCGGTGGACAACACTGCCGAGGCGACGGCGGCGGGCGCGATCTATTCAGACGCAGCGGGGCGCGTGGCGGTGCTGGCGAAGACCTGCCGCAACTCGATGCTGGGGTTTGTGGTGCTGGGGTACGCGCTCTACTGGGGATCGCGCGGGCAGGCGCAGGTGGTGACGAACAAGGCGCAGTTCCTGTGGAGGAAGTTTCCGAAGTTCGTGCTGGGATTTCTGCTGTTGTCGGCGCTGGCGTCGGTGGGCGTGTTCAGCCCGGCGCAGCGGGATTCGATCCGGAACCTGTCGCGATGGGCGTTTTTGCTGGCGTTTGCGGGAGTGGGGTTCCGGACGAATCTGCGCGAGCTGGGACGGCAGGGTGCGCGGCCGTTTGTGGTGGGGACGCTGGGCGAGATCGCGATCGCGCTGATCACGCTGGGGCTGGTGGGACTGGCGGTGCGGGTGGGGTCGCTGTGAGGCGGGGAGCAGGAAGCAGGGAGCGGGGAGCAGGGAGCAGGGAGCAGGGAGCGGGGAGCAGGGGTTGATGGCTCGCCGCTACGGGCTGTCATTGTCTACGGGTCGAAATCTCACCGCGCAGGTGCTCCCGCGGGTTAGGCTGCGCGGATCCGGCGGATCCGGCGGATCCGACTGAGCAGATCCACTGGAGGGATTGGCTTCTCCAAAAACTCGCATTTGAGACTGTTCATGTTGGCGTCGCGCACGAGAATCCTGCTGTCCGGCTCTCCGGAGAAAAGCAGAACCTGACAGTGGGGGAAAATCTCGCAGATTTCGATCGCCGCCTGAATTCCGTTGAGTTCAGGCATATTCACATCCGCAAGGAAAAGGTCCGGGCTCCAGCGTTTTGCCTTTTCGACCGCCTGCCTGCCGCCATAAACGGGGACCGACTCGTATCCATGCTGATTCAGGATCAAGGCCAACGTGTCGGCGATGACTCGCTCATCATCTGCGACGAGGATACGCAGGCGTTCAGGCAGGAACATGGGCGCCTCAGCTGAGAACAGCGTACGGCTTAGTATAGCGGCAGCGGAGCCGCCGGCAGGGCGGACAGGCGACATGGCGTTATCTGGCGCCGCGGGCCGCTGAATTCATCGCTGTTCGAGCGCAATCCGGAGCGCCGATCGCAGGTGCCGGAGGATCAGCTCTTTTGTCAGACCGCGAGAGTCAAACATCAGATTGAGCGCGATGCCGTCCAGGAGCGCGCCCACCTGGGCGGTCTGCGTGCGCTTTTGTTTCGGGGGAAGGCAGCTGAACCAGGGGATGAATTTCTCGACGTTCGCCTCCACACAGCTCAAACACAGCGCCGCATGCAGGTCGGCGAGCCGTTTGGTTTTTTTCGGATGACGGATCGCGTACAGCTTGAACTCCAGCGCCAGCAGCATGCGCGGGCGATCGCGGATGAGGGAAAGCATGTAGCGGGCCAGAATTTCGATGCGCTCGTCTTCGGATTCGGCTTCGCTGAGCTGTTCGCCCACGTGGCGCTTTTCGCGGCGCAGACTCTCCTCGAACAAGGCGAAGAACACGTCCTCTTTGTCGCGGAAATTTGCGTAAAAGGCGCCGCGTGTTTTGCCGGCGGCCGCGGCGATGTCCTCAAGGCGGGCCATTTCAAAACCGTCCCGCGCAAAAATGCGTCGCGCCGCCGCGATCAGTTCGCGGCGTGTGGAAATCGCCCTGTCCTGTTGCCTGATTTTCCTCACGTCGTGTGAGATGCGCCGCCGTGCGGCGCGCTTCGCGATCATTTCCGCCGGGTCCCTCCGTCACAATTTTGCATCGGGAGGAGGTGTCTTCGAATCTGAAGCCAATATACATGCGTGTATGTTTTTCGCAAACCCTTTCATCCAGGAGTAACAAAATGACGGCGCAGCAGAGCCCACGGGCCGGTCAGAGTGGAGTTCGCGGCATACACCTGATCGCGGCCCATCTCGTTCTCGCAGCTTCGGCGGCCGTACTGACCGGCTGCCTGGCAGGCCGGGCGGCCACGACCCCTCGGGCGGCGATGGGCCCTATGCCGGTTTCGGTGGTGCGCGCCTCGCAGGCTGACGTCGCGCTTACCGGCTCCTGGGTGGGCACGCTCGACGGTTATGTCAACGCGCAGATCCAGCCCCAGGTGAGCGGGTACCTGGTGAAGCAGGAGTATCGCGAGGGCGCGCCCGTCGCGAAGGGCGAAGTGCTGTTCCAGATCGATCCGCGGCCCTTCCAGGCAGTGGTCGATCAGGCGCAGGCTCAGGTGGAACAGGCGAAGGGGCAACTCGCCGAGGCTCGCGCCCAGCTTGCACTGGCTCAGATCGACGTAAGGCGCGACACCCCGCTGGCCAAAGCCCGGGCCATCGCGCAAAGCCAGCTGGACAATGAAACCCAGCAGGAGGCGCAGGCCGAGGCCTCGGTGGCCGCGGGCGAAGCCGGAGTGAGCGCGGCGCAGGCAGCGCTGGAAACCGCGCAGCTGAACCTGGGATTCACTCACGTTCGTTCGCTCATCAGCGGCGTCGCCGGGCAGGCCACCACGCAGGTGGGCAACCTGGTGAGCCCGCAATCCGTTCTCACCGCCGTCTCTCAACTCGATCCGATCAAGGTGTACTTCTCCATCAGCGACAGCGAATATCTGGCGCTGGTGGATCGCGCGAAGCAGGCGGGCGGCGATCTGCTGCGCGGCGGATCCAACCTTCCGCTGACGCTGACCCTCGCAAACGGGCAAACCTACCCATACAAGGGCCACATCATTTTCGTCGATCGCCAGATGAATCAGCAGACGGGCGCGATCCGCATCGCCGCTGCGTTTCCGAATCCCGGCAACGTGCTTCGTCCCGGCCAGTTCGGCCGTGTGACGGCGGAAACCGAGATTCGCCACAATGCGCTGCTGGTGCCTCAGTCCGCCGTTCAGGAGCTGCAGGGCATCGAGCAGGTTTACACCGTGGGCCCCGGCAACCGCGTGCATGTGGTGAACGTGACGCTGGGTCCGCAGTACGGCAGCGACTGGATCGTCGAAGGCGGCCTCGAGCCCGGATCCCGGATCATCACCGACAACCTGCAAAAGCTGAGAGAAGGGGCTCCGGTCGCGCCACATGCGGCGCAGCCCGCTCCGGCTAATAACCCCGCCGCAGGGAGCTGACCCATGTCGAAGTTCTTCATCCGCCGGCCCATCGTAGCCATCGTCATTGCCATTCTCACCGTGATCGTCGGCACGGTGTCGCTGCTGACCCTGCCGACATCGCAGTATCCCGACATCGTTCCGCCGGAGATTCAGGTTCAGGCTCTCTATCCGGGCGCCGATGCGAAAACCCTGACCGAAGCCGTGGCTACGCCGCTCGAGCAGCAGATGAACGGCGTCGACAACATGCTTTACATGTATTCGGTCAACGCCAATAACGGCCAGTCCACGGTCTACGTCGATTTCGACGTCAAGACCAATCCCGATACCGATCAGGTGCTGTCGCAGCTGCGCGTTTCCCAGGCGCAGTCGCAACTGCCGGCGCAGGTGAACACCGCGGGCGTGACCGTGCTGAAGTCGTTCACCTCGCCGCTGATGCTGATCGGCCTTTCTTCGCCCGGCAACCGCTACGACTCGGAGTTCCTGACCAACTACGCGATCATCAATTTGCAGGATGAGCTGACTCGGGTGCCCGGCGTTTCCCGCGTCCAGGTATTCGGCGGCCAGTATGCGCTGCGCGTGTGGGTCGATCCCAACCTGATGGCCAAGCTTGGAGTGACGGCGACCGATGTCATCAACGCCATCCAGACCCAGAACAACGTGAACCCGGCCGGCCAGATCGGCGGCGAGCCGATCCCTGCCGGTCAGCAGTTCACCTACACGGTGCGCACCCAGGGGCGCCTGGTTACACCCGAGCAATTCGGCAACATTATTCTTCGTGCCAATCCCGATGGCTCCGTGCTGCATCTGCGCGATGTGGCGCGCGTGGAGCTCGGCTCGCAGAGTTACAGCCTTTCGGCCCGCTATAACAACGCGCCCGCGGGCATGATGGCGGTCTACCAACTGCCCGGCTCCAACGCCGTGGAAACCGCGCGGCTGGTTACCCAGCGCATGAAGGAACTGTCGACGCGTTTTCCCGCCGGGATGCGCTATGACATTCCCCTCGACACCACCAAAGCCGTCACTGCCGGCATTCACGACATCGTGGTGACGCTCGGAATCGCCCTGCTGCTGGTGGTGCTGGTGGTGTATCTCTTCCTGCAGAGCTGGCGCGCGACGCTGATCCCGCTGATGGCGGTGCCTGTCTCGCTCATTGGCACCTTCATCGTCTTCCCTCTGCTCGGCTTCTCCATCAACACGCTCTCGCTTTTCGGCCTGGTGCTCGCGATCGGGCTGGTTGTGGATGACGCCATCGTGGTGGTGGAAGCTGTCGAGCACCACATCGAGGAAGGTATGGCGCCGCGCGAAGCCACCATCCGCGCCATGGAGGAGGTTGGCTCTCCGGTCGTCGCCATCGCGCTCATCCTCGCCGCCGTTTTCATCCCCACCGCCTTCATTCCCGGAATCACCGGGAGACTTTACCAGCAGTTCGCCGTCACCATCGCAATTTCCGTCCTCATCTCGGCCTTCAACGCCCTGACCCTCAGCCCGGCGCTGGCGGCAATGCTGCTCAAGCCGCGCGTCCACAAGGTTCGGCGCGGGCCGATGCAGTTCTTCTTCGACCACTTCAACCGCCTGTTCAGCCGCACCACCGACAAATATGTCTCCACCTCGGGGCGCCTGATTCACAAATCGCTGTTCACCATGCTGGCTCTGGGGGCGATCGCGGTGGTTGCGGTCTTTGTGGGAGGACGTCTGCCCAGTGGCTTCCTGCCGCAGGAAGACCAGGGATATCTCTTCGTGGCTCTGCAGTTGCCTGACGCCTCCTCGCTGCAGCGAACCGACGCAGCCGCGCAGAAGGTGACCAACGCGCTGCTGCACACGCCTGGAATCGCCGGGGTGGTTGGCGTCGACGGATTCAATCTGCTCTCCCTGACCGAGAGCACCAACACCGCATTCTTCTTCGTCTCGCTCAAGCCCTGGGAGCAGAGGAAATCGAAGCAGGAACAAATCCAGAGCATTCAGGCCAGCGTGCAGCGCCAGCTGATGGGCGTCAGCGATGGCATCGCCTTCTCATTCCCGCCGCCGGAGATTCCCGGCGTCGGCACCTCCGGGGGCGTCACCATGGTCCTCCAGGACCGCTCCGGCAACGACGATCCGGCGTTCCTCACTAAAAATGTCTTCGCGTTTCTGGGCGCGCTCCATCAGCGTCCCGAGATCGCCGCCGCCATTCCCTCGTACCTGCCCGCGGTGCCCCAGCTCTATGCCGACGTGGATCGTGAAAAAGCCGAACAGCAGCAGGTGGATCTCAACGACATTTACACCACCATGCAGACCTTCATGGGCGGCTATCTGGTGAATTACTTCAACCGCTTCGGCCGGCAGTGGCAAACCTATGTGGAAGCCGAAGGCGACACGCGCAGCAACATCCAGAACATCGGCGAGTTTTACGTTCGCAGCGCCAACGGCTCGCAGGTGCCGCTCAGCTCGCTGGTTCACGTCCGGCAGATCACCGGTCCGGAATTCATCGTCCGCTTCAACGAGTACAACGCTGCGGAGCTGAACATTACCGGCGCTCCCGGCTACAGTTCGGGCCAGGTGCGCGCCGCGCTGGAGGAAGTCTTCCGCCAGACGATGCCGCCGGGGATGGGCTATTCGTACTCCGGCATGAGCTACCAGGAGCAGCGCGCCGCCGAAGGCACGCCGGCCTGGGTGGTCTTCTCACTCTCGCTGCTGTTCGTATTCCTCATCCTTGCTGCGCTCTATGAGAGCTGGACTCTTCCCTTCAGCGTTCTTCTGAGCACGCCGGTCGCCATTCTCGGCGCGTATCTCGCTCTCACCGCGCGTTCGATGGAGAACGACATCTTCGCCACGGTCGGCCTGATTATGCTGATTGGCCTCTCGGCGAAGAATGCGATCCTGATCGTCGAATTCGCGGTGCAGAACTACCGCTCGGGGCAGAGCATCGCGGAATCGGCTCTCCATGCCGCGCGCGTCCGGTTCCGGCCGATCGTCATGACCGCGCTGGCCTTCATCGTGGGCTGCATTCCGCTCTGGACGGCCAGCGGCGCTGGCGCTGTATCGCGCCGCATCCTCGGCACGGTGGTGATTGGCGGCATGGCGCTGGCGACGGTGGTCGGAATCCTGATGGTTCCCACCACGTTCTCCGTCGTCGAGTTCCTCTCCCACCGCTTCGCTCGCGGAGGCAAGGGAACCACGATGGATTCAACCCATGGCCCGCACGACGCCGAGGCCGCGCCGGCGATGGCCGAAGCAGAGGGAGATGCTGCATGAACGCGTCCACGAACCCTATCTTTCGCATCGCCCGGCTGGTCCCCGCGGCTCTGCTGCCGATTGTTTTGGCGGGATGCACCGTCGGGCCCAACTACAAGCGTCCTCAGGTGGCGGTTGCGCCGACGTTCCGCGGAGCCGACGACACCCAGGCCGCCACGGCCGACAAGGCCTCTCTCGGCGATCAGAACTGGGCGGAAGTGTTTCGCGAGCCGGAGCTGCAGGATCTGATCCGCACCGCGCTCGCCAATAATTACGATGTGCGCATTGCCGCGCAGCGCGTGCTGGAGCAGCAGGCCGAGGTGAAGATCACGCACTCGCAGGAGTTCCCCACGTTGTCCGTTGGGGGCACGGGAATCGGCGCGGAGCTTCCTGACTCGCTCAGCAAGAGCATCGGCAGCTCCTCCCTTTACGCAGGCAGCTTCGATCTCTCAGGGGCGTGGACGCCCGACTTCTGGGGCCTCTATCGCCGCCAGACTCAGGCCGCTCGAGCCCAGCTGCTGGCCCAGGTGTGGGCGCAGCGCGCGGTGCGCATGAGCCTTGTCGAACAGGTCGCTTCATCGTATATCCAGCTGCGCGCGCTCGATCGCCAGCTGGTTATCGCGAAACAGACGCTGCAGATTCGCCAGCAGTCGGTCGACCTCACGCGGCGCCTCGCCGACGGGGGATCGGCGCCGCTCTCCGATCTGCGCGAGGCCGAGGAACTGGAGTACACCGCATCTTCGCAGATTCCGCAGCTCGAGCAGCAGATCCAGGAGCAGGAAAACGCCCTGCGCCTGCTGTTGGGCGAAAATCCCGGTCCGATTGTTCGCACGGACGACAACGCGCTGGCGCCGCCTCCACAGAATCTTCCCGTCGGCCTGCCGTCCCGCCTTCTGGAGCGCCGGCCCGACATTCTCGAAGCCGAGCAGCAGCTGATCGCGGCCAATGCGCAAATCGGCGTCGCGCGCGCCCAGTTCTTTCCCCAGCTTTCCATCAGCGCATCGGGCGGTGTCGGGGGCGATCAATGGTCGAATCTCTTCGACCCCAGCGGCCATACCATTTATGGGATTGCCGCCCTCACCCAGCCCATCTTCGAGGGCGGCAAGCTTCGCGGCCAGCTGCAGCTTTCCGAGCATGAGAAAGAGGAGATGGTTTTGAATTATCAGAAGACCATTGCCGGCGCCTTCCGCGATGTTTCCGACGCGCTTATCGCGCTCGACAAGACGCGCGCGACGCGCGAACAGCAGACATTGCTGGTGGCCGCGGCGCAGGATGCGACGCGCCTGGCGAGGATGCGCTATCAGGGCGGGGCCACGAGCTATCTGGAAGTGCTGACCACCGATTCGGATCTTTTTTCGGCGCAGCTGAACCTCGTCAGTGCCCAGGAGGGAGAAGCGCTGTCGCTGGTGCAGCTCTATGGCGCGCTGGGCGGAGGGTGGGAGTAAGCCCGGAGCGGAGGATCGTGCGTCGGCCGGATGCAGGAGCGGCAGCCCGCTGGATCTGTGATCGAGGGGCGCGAAAAACCGGCTGCGCCGGCCCTCAATAGCTCCTGCCGCGCGCCGAGATCGGCCAGACCACCTCGACTTTGCCGTTGCGCACACCGACGTACCAGTCGTGGAGGTTGCAGGTCGGGTCGCAATGGCCGGGAACCAGCTTCAGCTTTTCGTTGACGCGGAGAACGCCGCGCTTGTCCTCGATCACGCCATGCTCGTCTGAGGCATTGACGTATTCGAGGTCGTCGCGGCCATAGACGATGGGCAGTCCGCTGTCGACCGACAGCACTTTGAGACCTGCATCGCAGACGGCGAGATCGGGTTTTGCATGGCTCATTACCGAGGTGAGGATGAAGAGTGCGTTCTCCCATTCGCCATGGTCGAGGCGTTTTCCGTCCTTATTCCGGATGCGGCCATAATCGGCATCCATGAAGGCGTAGCTGCCGCACTGCAGTTCGTTAAAGACGCCGGAATTCGATTCGAAGTAATACGAGCCGGTGCCGCCGCCCGTGACCAGTTCGGGCTTCAGTCCGGCGGCGTTCAGAGCCGCTGCCACGGCCTTCACCTGAACGATAGCGGCGTCGAGTTTGGCTTTGCGGTCCTCGTAGCTTTCCAGATGCTGCATGGCTCCCTGATAGGCCTGGATACCGGTGAATCTCAGCCCCGGCGCAGCATCGATGGCTCCGGCTATCTCGACAGCGGTTTCGCCCGTCGAGACGCCGCAGCGGCCGCCGCCGCAATCAATCTCTACCAGGCATTCCAAAATCGTGCCGTGATTTTGCGCCGCAGCTGAAAGGCCGCCCACGTTCTCCAGGTCGTCGACGCAGACGGTAATGCGCGCACCGTATTTCGGCAGGCCAGCGAGGCGGTCGATCTTGACCGGATCGCGCACTTCGTTGGAGACGAGGATGTCGCCGATCCCACCGCGGGCGAAAACTTCCGCTTCGGAAACCTTTTGACAGCAGACGCCGACCGCGCCACCAAGGCTTTCCTGCAGCTTCTGCACGTCGACCGACCGGTGCATCTTGCCGTGGCTGCGGTGACGCATGTCATGCGCCTTCGCGTAATCGCCCATCTTCCTGATGTTGCGCTCCAGCGCCTCGAGATCGAGGATCAGGCACGGGGTCTGGACATCCGCCTCATCCATGCCGGGGAGGGCGGGGATGTCGTAGCCGATTTCGTAACCGGCGTAATCCATCTTCGCGTACAAGGGATTCTCCATGAATTTCGGCGCAGCGGGTCGAGATTGACGCTCCCGCTGGTGATGACGCCGCCGCGCTTGCCTGCGCTATTGTTTTGCCGGTGAAGCGGCTGGTGGATTCTAAAATCCGCGCCGCGAGACGGGGATTTACAGACAGATTATCAGGGCCCAGGGTGCGAGCGGCGTTCCAGAGTTTCGGGCGCGAAGTGAGGCCGGATTCTCGCGCATGGCTACAGGCCGGCGTTGTCGGGTACTCTACTGGATTGGTGCCATACATGAGACGATTCGCATTGCTTCTGGGCGCTGTCGCTCTGGCAGCGTCCATGTCCTGCATGGGTCAGACGGATGGGAACGATCCGGCGGGTCCCGTCGCGTTAACGGTGCAACTACCCAACCCGGGCCAGAAGGTTCTCTACGTGCATGAGGCGATGCCGGTCAGACCGGGGCCGATGACGCTGTACTATCCGAAATTCATTCCCGGCGATCACGCGCCGGACGGGCCGGTGGGCGCCATGATGGGCCTGGAAATCACGGCCGGCGGCAAACGGATCGCGTGGCTCCGCGACGAAGTGGACATGTTCACGTTCCATTTGACGGTGCCGGCGGGCGTCGACCGCATCGACATTCGCTTCGAGTTTCCCGACGATGACCGGGTGACGCCGAATCTGATGGGTCTGGAGTGGAATGACGTGGCGCTGTACCAGGCGGACTATCCAACCAAAGTGCAGATGTATCAGCCGGTCCTGGAGATTCCCGCTGCCTGGCGCTGGGCGAGCGCGCTGAAGACGGAAGAGAGCAGCAACGGGCGCATCACGTTCAGGCCCGTGCCGTTCAACACGCTGGTGGATTCACCGGTGATTGCGGGGAAATATTTCCGCGAGCTCGATCTCACTCCGGCCGGCTCATCGGTGCATCGTTATCTCGATATGGTGGGTGACAGTGCGGAGGCGCTCGATATCTCCGATGCGCAGATCGCGAGCTATCGCCGCCTGGTCGAGCAGGCGCAGGCGCTGTTTCACTCCCATCACTACGACGACTATCACTTCCTTCTGACCCTGAGCGACTACGTCTCGACAGGCGGCCTGGAGCATCACCAGTCGAGCGATGACCGCGCGCGCGGGGGCACGAAGATGTTTGGCGACGCGGACCATTTCATGCTCGACGGCTCGCTGCTGCCGCATGAATACACGCACTCGTGGAACGGGAAGTTCATGCGCCCGGCGCAGTTGTGGCAGCCCAACTTTGAGAATCCCGAGCATGCGCAGATGCTGTGGGTGTACGAGGGTCTCACCGTCTATCTCGGCGACATGCTGACAGTACGCAGCGGATTGTGGTCGCCGGATACATGGCGTGAAGCGGTCGCCTACCGGGCGGCGGTGATGGCGCACCGAACGGGCCGCGAGTGGCGGCCGCTGATCGACACGACGCGCGCCGCGCAGCTGGTCTATGGCTCAACCGAAGCATGGTCGAACTGGCGCCGGCAAACGGATTTCTATCGCGAGGGCCAGCTGCTGTGGCTTGCCGTCGATATGAAAATCCGCACGCTCAGTCACGATCAACGCTCGCTCGACGATTTTGCCCGGCAGTTTTTCGGCGTCGACGACGGCAGCTTTGTCACCCATACCTACACCTTCAACGACGTCGTCAGCGCTCTCAATGCGGTCCAGCCGTACGACTGGGCGAGCTTTCTGCACAACTGGCTGGACGGCGTGGGCCAGCAGGTCCCGCTGCTCTCGGGCATCGACGCCAGCGGCTGGCATCTGGTCTATTCCGATCGGCCCTCGCGGTATCAGCTGGCGCTGGAGAACGTCGGCGAGGGTGAGCTGAGCGGCAGAGGTGTCAACGCAATGTTCTCGGTGGGCCTGTTTCTCGACGGCGAGGGCAAGGTCGAGGACGTGTTATGGAACGGGCCGGCTTTCAGGGCCGGGCTCGCGCCGGGCATGAAGCTGGTGGCCATCGATGGCCGCCGATACAGCGCCGCGGTATTGCGACAGGAAATTGTCCAGGCGCAGAAAAGCGGGAAGCCGATGCAGATCATGGCCGAAGGCGATGGCGTCACGCAACTCTACGCGGTCGACTACGACGGCGGGTTGAAGTACCCGCATCTCGAGCGAGCGCCGGGCACAACCGATTATCTGCAGCAGATTCTCGCGCCAAAGGCCATGAACAACGGATCGTAGAGCTGCCTGATTCCGACGCGAAATCGGTGAGTCCTTCCGCCACCTTTGGCAGCTGTGTTCCTCCGGGCCCGCTGCTCGTGTACATGGCTGCCACGAGCATGATGGCGCTCGCGATCAGCGGCCCGATTTAGCACGCGGCTTGCTGCGGCGAGGCTTGCGCTCGGGCGGTTTCTGCGCCGAGAGGGAAGATACGAGCCGCTCCAGGTCGGCGACCCGCTGATTCAGCTCGTCCACCCTCTCCGTCTTCGGCGCCGGGTCCATGCCGGGCGCTTCGGTGAACGGAGGCGCATAGGCGGGCTGCTCCTGGCCTGAAAAGCCCGGGCGGAAGATGCCGAAGGGGTTCACAGCCGGAGATATGGCCTTGTAGGTATCCCGGTAGAGATCGATCATCGCTTTCATGTAGTTCAGCGCCGTCTCCTGGCTGGCGCGGCCGGAGGTGACGATCATCTGACGAAGCAGATCGAGGGGGAAGGTGGAGTCGGGAGTCTTGGCATCCTCGATGATGATCTGGGTGAGAATCAGGCGGGTAATGTCCTTGCCCGAGGAGGCGTCGACGACGCGGACATCGTGGCCGTCACGGAGCATCTGGGCCACTTCCTCCAGATTCACATAGCGGCTGTTGGTGACGTCGTAGAGGCGCCGATTCTCGTATTTCCTGATTAAAACGGATTTTGGCGGCATTTCAGCCTCCCATTTTATCCCCTTGACAATCGGGTCAGGAGGCGTAGCATAGCGTCATGCTGCAATGCAGCACGATATGCAGCATGGAAAGGCGGGGAGCGGTATGAGCGCAGCGCAGAGGGTACGGGAACCGGCGGGGGCCCCGGACAAGGACAAGGTGGACTGGCCCGAGTCTATGGCGAAGCTCTTCACGGCCGGAGTAGGGCGAATTGCCGAGATCGAGAAGAAGAGCATCGACGTGATGGCCCAGCAAAATGCCGAACTGGTCGACCTGTGGAAGAAGGCGGTTCAGAAGATACCGGGGGCGCCGGGATTGTTCCTGCTGGAGCTGGAAGGGAGCGGATTTGACCGCTACGCGGAGATTCACAAAGCGGCCATCGATGTGGTCGTCGAACAAAGCAAGGCGTTCTCCGATCTGGTGAAAGAGCGCACCGGGACGGCCACGAAGGTCAACGAGGAATTGAACGAATTCACGAAGAAGTCGGTGGAACGCGTCATCGCGGTGCAGAAGAAAGCGCTCGATCAGTCTGCGACTCAGGCCAAGGCCATCGTCGAGCGTTCCAGCAGACAGTTCGGGGAGGGGAACCGGCTGGAAGAGGCGGCCGATTCGATGCAGCGCGGAGTGGACGCAATCGTCGATGCCCAGAAAGAGCTGCTGGACATGGCGGTTCGCTGAGAAGCGCCGCAGAAGAGTGATGGGGAGCATAGCCCGCCCGGCCGGCGAGGTATATGCTTCGTGTGATTCAAAGGAGGTGCCCCGGATGAGCGAATCTGAGGAGAAAACCTCTAAGGCCCAGGAAACGACCGCGAAGACCTGCGATCCGTTCCAGGCCTTCCGGGCCATGCGCGACGCCTATCTGGACACCATGGCGAAGGCGATGGTGGAAGCGGTGAATACCGAGGGCTATGCCCAGGCCACCGGCTCGATGCTGGAGAGCTACCTGTCGGCGGCGGCTCCTTTTCGCGAAGCGCTCGATAAATCCATGCTTGTGGCGCTGCAGCAACTGGAACTGCCGTCGCGGCAGGAGGTCGCGGCACTGGCGGAGCGCTTCACCAACATCGAGATGCGGCTGGATGATATCGATGCCAAGCTGGATTCGATTGGAAAGCATGTGCGTCCGGATGCGTCGCTCCCGCCGGCCCGCGCTGAGCGCACCGGCACCACCACCACCGCTGCCGCGGCGACCAGTCAGGCAGGACCGGCGGCGAATCGGCCGAGGTCACGGCGGCCGTTCGCTCGCCGCAAGGCGACCCGTAAGCCGAGGTAGCTATGGAGCCGGTTTTCGTCCCATCGAGTGCGCTGGCCGGATTCGAAAGGCGGTTGCAGACGTTTAACCGC
This sequence comes from Acidobacteriaceae bacterium, assembly GCA_035505395.1. GTDB lineage: Bacteria > Acidobacteriota > Terriglobia > Terriglobales > Acidobacteriaceae > Palsa-343. The sequence continues at coordinate 21,909 of DATJQW010000180.1, read as the reverse complement.
GTCCTGACGACCAGAGCGTCCATCGCGCAAACGCCAAAGGAACTGGTGTGGGCTCTCAACAAGGCGAAGCTCTACCGATACACGCCGGTCGCGGACCAGGGTCACCGGCATCGCCTTCCCCTGTTGCTGGTTTTCGCCATCATGAACCGGCCATCGATTCTGGATCTGCGGCCCGGACACAGTTTTGTCGAATTCATGGTGGGGCGGGGGTTCGACGTTTATCTTCTGGACTGGGGCGCGCCCGGCTACGAAGACCGGCGCCTCAAACTGGATGACTACGCGCTCGAATATCTGCCCCGTGCGATTCGAAAAGTAAAAGCCATCAGCGGCGTCGAGGAGTTCAGCATGCTGGGGTGGTGCATCGGCGCGATCCTGACCACGATCTACGCAGCTCTGCGGCCCGACGACGGGCTGCGCAACCTGCTGTTGCTGACCGCTCCGCTGGATTTCTCCAACCGCGACGGCGTCACCTTTGCACGCTGGACCGATGAGCGCTATTTCAACGTGGATCTGATCCTCGATACGTTTGGCAACATGCCCGGCGAGATGATCGATTACGGCGCAAAGGCGCTCAAGCCGGTGGAGAACTACATCACCAACTACTGCAAGCTGTGGGACAATCTTGACGATCCGCGCGTGGTCGAGTCGTGGCACGCCATGAACACCTGGGTGACGGACAACATCCCCATGGCGGGCGCGGCGTATCGGCAGCTGATTGTGGAGCTTTATCGCCACAACCGCCTGATCCGCAATGAACTGCGGGTGCGCGGGGAGCGAGTCGATCTTGGCAGGATGCGGGCGAATCTCTTGACGGTGATCGCGGAGGGAGATCACATCACGCCCCCCTGCCAGTCTGAGACATTGCTGGCAAAGGCGGGGAGCCGCGACAAGGAGGTTTACCGGATCCCGGGAGGGCACATCGGGATCATGGCCGGAAGCGGCGCGCCCAGGAGCACCTGGCCGCACCTCGAGCACTGGCTGAGCGCCCGCTCCGGGTAGGGATCGGTGCAGGAGTTACATGTAAAGTCCCCCATTGATGTTGATTTGTTGACCGGTGACATAGTCGCCGTCGCAGATGAGGTAGGCGGCGGCCTTCGCGACTTCCTCGGGTTGCGCGAATCTGCCAATAGGAATGCGCGTCAGGATCTGGTCCTGGATGTCTCCCGGCACCGCGGCGAGCATATCCGTTGAGGTAAAGCCAGGTGCAACGACATTGGCGGTAATATTGTGTTTGGCCAGCTCCAGCGCCAGCACCTTGGTAAAAGCGATAATGCCGCCTTTGCTCGCCGCGTAATTTGCCTGACCGAAGTTACCGGCCTGGCCTGAGAACGAAGCGATGTTCACAATGCGGCCGTACTTGTGCTCGATCATGGAGGGCACGGCGGCGCTGGTGCAGTAAAAGATGCTGTTGAGGTTGGTTTCGATCACCTGCAGCCAGTCGATATCGGTCATTTTGCGGATGGAGCGATCGCGCGTGATGCCGGCGTTGTTCACGAGGATGTCGATGCGGCCGTAGAGTTCCAGCACGCGCTGGATGACGCGGCGAGCCTGCTGACGGTCCGACACGTCTCCCTGGAGCAGACAACTTTGTCCGCCCGCGGTTTCTATGTCGTCGCGCAACTGCACCGCGCGCTCGATGCTGTTGAAGAAGTTGATGGCGATGGTTGCTCCGCGACTGGCGAGCTCCAGAGCAATGGCGCGCCCGATTCCCCGGGAGGCGCCGGTAACCAGGGCGACTTTGCCGTCGAGCAGCCGAGCGGATGAGGGCTTTAGTTCGAATGAGGTCTTTGCTTCGATAAGAATGGCGGTGTCCATGGCATGACTCCTTTCTCCGCTAATCCGCGGCACAGGGGCTGGGTTCGTACTTCACGTTTTCGAAGATGGCGGCGATGCCCTGTCCGCCGCCGATGCACATGGTGACCAGCGCATAGCGGCCGTTGATGCGGCGCAGCTCGTGCAGCGCTTTCACCGTGACGATGGCGCCGGTGGCTCCCAGAGGATGACCGAGGGAGATGCCGCTGCCGTTGGGATTGGTTCGGTTGGGCGGGAAGTCGAGTTCGCGCCGGACCGCGAGCAGTTGCGCTGCGAACGCCTCGTTCAGCTCGATGACGTCCATCTGCTCGGTGCGGAGCCCGGTGCGCTCATATAGTTTGCGAACCGCGGCCACCGGGCCGATGCCCATCACCGCCGGTTCCACGCCCACGAAGGCGTAGTCGACCAGCACCGCCAGCGGTTTGAGGCCGCGTTCTTCGGCGGCGCCGCGCTCCATCAGCACCACAGCGGCAGCGCCATCGTTGATGCTGGATGCATTGCCCGCCGTCACCGTGCCCTGAGGGTCGAAGGCCGGCCTGAGCTTGGCAAGGTTCTCGAGCGTGGCGTCGGCGCGCGGTTGTTCGTCGGTCCTGAAGGCAACCGGACCATTTTTCGTTTTCACTTCAACGGGCACGATCTGGCTGGTGAATTTGCCGGATGCGATGGCCTCGTTGGCACGGCGATGGCTTTCGACGGCCAGCTCATCCTGGTCTTCGCGGGAGATCCCCCACCGGCGCGCGACATTCTCCGCGGTGATGCCCATGTGGACGTTGTCGAAGGGATCGGTGAGCGAGGCGACCAGAGCGTCGATCGCGGATGCATCGTTGAGGCGTGCGCCCCAGCGCATGGCGGGCAGCCAGTACGGGGCCCGGCTCATGGACTCGACGCCACCGCCGATGGCGGCGTCGGTGTCGCCATGAACGATGGCCTGCGCGGCAGTGAGGATGGCCTGGAGGCCGCTGCCGCAAAGGCGATTGACCGCCATGGCTGCTGTTTCCACGGGAATGCCGCCGCGCAGAGCGGCGACGCGGGCGAGATAGAGGTCTTTCTGATCGGTATGAATGACGTTGCCGAAGACGACGTGGCCGATGTCATTCGGGGCAAGACCGGAGCGCTGCACGCTCTGGCAGACCACTTTGGCGGCGAGCTCGGTGGGAGGAATGTCCTTCAGCGATCCGCCGAATTTGCCGATGGCTGTGCGCACGGCACTCAGGACGACAACTTCGCGATTGGTCATGGCCGGCTCCCTTCAGGCTGGTCTCGATCGCCGCCGAGAGCGCAGCAGGGCAGGCGCTTTGCCGCACATGCCGCTTGCTACAGCGCGATCGAGGAGGGGGTTGCAGTGATCCGGGACGCCCGGCGCCGAGGTGCGGGGTGGCTGCGGGCGGTGACGGAGCCATCGTGCGCAGTCCTGCCGGGCGACGGATACTGCGACACCAGCCCGGAAAGTGAACACGAGCGCGCATGGGAGAGCCCCAAACCCGGATGAGGTGACGGAACGAGTGGCAGGCGCGAGCAGCGATGAGGTGCGCCGGCCGTGACACTTGGCCCGGTTCCGCAGCGGCTGGGACATCCTGCAGGGAGGAAAAGGGCGCAGAAGATGGGCGAACGGCGGCTACGGAGTCGCTGCTGATTCTAGGTCGCGGTTGAGGCTCTCCATTGTGAGCGCCGTCACAATGGCACGAAATGGCGTACTGGCTTTGATGAAATCAAAATAAAGCCTGGAACGCCGGAGTGCGTCAGGTTCGCGGTCGAACTCCGGCATTGCGCAGGATGCGCCGCACTTTTTTGGGCGAGACGGAGAGGCGCTCGGCGACGCGGGATACTTTGCGATCCTCGCGCAGCCACACCCTGGGGATTACGATCTCGGCGAATTCCTCGGTAATTTGCTGAAACGTCTTGTCGCCGACCATCCCCTCGGACCAGCTGCGCAGCGTGTCGCTGATGCCGGAGACCTGAAGGATCTTCGCTTTGAGAGCGGCAAGATCATCCGTGAGATGGTCGTTCTCCCCCGGCCCAACCAGACCGGCGGCCTCGCTGGCGCAGCGGCGGGCCATTTCCCAGTCCTGAAAGAAGTCGTTGGCGGCGGTGAATCCGCGCGCAATCCACGCCCCCGCGGCCAGGCGGCGATTCTGGGTCCCGCGCGCGAGGGCCAGCGCTTCTTCGCTGTAATCCCTGGCCCGGCCTGCATGCACTGCCATATCGACATCCTCTCCCAACTGCTCCTCGACACGGGCGTTTTCGGCTGCCGCGTGCAGAGTGCGGGCGCGAGCCATGAGAATGTGATCGTTCTTTTCGAGGCCCAGGCGGTACGCCTCCTTCGCATGGTGCGCGGCGCGATCGATATCGCCGCGGTCCAGATACAAATAGCCGAGGTTGAAAAGCACGTTGCCGACGCCGCCGGAATGTGCGTGCGCGGCATAAATCTGGCGGGCCCGTTTCAACTCGCCGATGGCAGACTCCGACAACTCCTGGTAGCGAGCGCGCAGGCCGGCGCCGCCGGAAGCAGCAGCCGCTCCACCCGCGCGCGCGCGACTGTCGATCCTTCTGCTGAGCTGCAAAGCCAGCAGGCGGCGAACGTAGGCGGCATTGACCAGCACCCGGGCCATGTTGAGGTGGTTCGGGTCGCCGTGCGAGTACAGCGCGCCGGCTCGTTCAAAGCACTCCAGCGCCCGCGCATACTCGCCCGATCGCCGCACGATTCGCCCACGCGCTGACTCGATATTGCCGAGCGCGATGTAGTGGTCGGTCGGCTTGAGAACGTGCTCGGCGTGGGCCAGCAGGCGCAGGGCTTCCGGGCGCAGGCCTTTCTGAAAGTGCAGCCAGCTTTCATGAATCTGAATGACGGCGGTGAAAAGCTCGTCGTGAACCTTCTGAGCGATCTCGCGGGCGCGAACGATATGCAGAAGAGAAGCTTCGTAATCGCCTTTGCGGCGATGAGCGCGTCCCTTCCAGAAATGCGCCAGCGCGGCCATCGAGTCATCCACCAGGCCAGGCTCGGTTTTCAGCACGAAATCGAGCGATTCAATGGCGGCGTCGACATCCTCGACCGAGAGGGCCTGAAAGGCATCGACCATACGGAGCCGGAGGTAGTCGTCGATGGGCAGCCGCCGGCGGAAGTCGGCCGAAAAGCGCTTCAGAAGGGTTTCGAGGAAGCGGTAGTCGCGATAGCCAACGTCAACCCATTGCGCCACCAGCAACAATGCGCGCGCGGCGTGGGGCGTACCGGGATTCAGCTGCGCCAGCTGCGGTTCGGCCTCATCCAGCAACGCCTTTCCGGCGGCGATCCGCCGGTACCGCAGAGTGTGGCTGAGCCGATCGGCCAGATCCTCGAATGGCGGGCTGTTCACGCTGTGATCCGAACCGGACGACCGACCCGGCGCATGCGACTCAGAATGGATCGCAGGCAGCTCCGGTTGCATTGGGTGGCCGCTCCGTAAGGCGGCAGGATTGGGATCATCGCGCATGTGCGACCGATTATGACGCCCGCAGAGCAGATTCGTCCACTCGTCCGAATCGGACGACCATGCTTGCCCTCGCAGACTCAAATCGGGTCTACTCGCCTCTCATGAGACCGAGGCCGGACGATCGCGGCCTGCCCAGGAGAGTGACAGATGCTGCATAGCATAGACAACAATGGCTTCCATTCCCCCCGATGGACAGGGATCAGCCGGGCCTACACGGCCGATGAGGTCAAACGCCTCCGCGGGACGGTGTACGTGGAGCACTCGATCGCGCGCAGGGGCGCCCAAAAGCTGTGGCGGCTGCTGCACGAGGAGAATTATGTCGCGGCCCTGGGAGCGCTGACTGGAAACCAGGCCGTGGAGATGGCGCAGGCGGGTCTGAAGGCTATTTATCTGAGCGGTTGGCAGGTGGCCGCCGATGCCAATCTGAGCGGGCAGATGTACCCCGACCAGAGCCTCTATCCGGTCAACAGCGTGCCCGCCCTGGTGCGCGGCATCAACAACGCGCTGATGCGCGCTGACCAGATCGCGCATGCCGAAGGGCGCGAAAACATCGACTGGATGCTGCCTGTTGTCGCCGACGCCGAAGCGGGATTCGGCGGCGTACTCAACGCCTTCGAGCTGACCAAAGCCATGATCGAAGCGGGCGCGGCCGCGGTGCATTTTGAGGACCAGCTCTCATCAGCAAAGAAGTGCGGGCATATGGGCGGCAAGGTTCTGGTACCCGTCCAGGAAGCGGTACAGAAGCTGATCGCAGCGCGGCTGGCAGCGGATGTGCTCGACGTCCCCACCATTCTGATCGCGCGAACCGATGCCGATGCGGCGCAGCTGGTGACCAGCGATTGCGACGACGCCGATCGCGAATTTCTCACCGGAGAGCGGACCGTGGAGGGACTCTTCCGCTTCCGCGGCGGTGTGGAAGCAGCGATCGCGCGCGGGCTCGCCTACGCTCCCTGGGCCGACATGGTATGGTGCGAAACCTCCGAGCCCAACCTGGAGGAGGCTGCTCGCTTCGCATCCGGAATTCACGCAAAGTTCCCCGGCAAACTTCTTGCGTACAACTGCTCTCCGTCGTTCCACTGGAAGGCGAAGCTGACCGCGCGGGAGATCGCCTGCTTCCAGCGGGAGCTTTCGGCCATGGGATACCGCTTCCAGTTTGTTACCCTGGCCGGATTCCATGCCCTCAATTTGTCGATCTACGAACTGGCCCGCGATTACGCCGGCGCGGGCATGACCGCCTACGCGCGGCTGCAGGAGCGGGAATTCGAAATGGCAAAAGCGCACGGGTATGGCGCGGTGAGGCACCAGCGCTTTGTCGGCACCGGCTACTTCGACCAGGTCGCCGCCACTATTGCTTCGGGCCGGATCTCCACCTGTGCGCTGCCGGGTTCGACTGAAGAAGAGCAGTTCGAGAGCCCGGCCGACCACGCGCCGACCCTGTCGGAACTGCGGGCGACGATCTAGAACTGGTCTCATGAATAGGCCGAAGGCTTTCGTCAGCATCATGAGACCCGCTTCGATGGCGGGTCTCATACCAGCCACATCAGGAATTGGGGTTTATGAGACCAGTTCCAGCCGCGGGGCCAAACGAGATTTGCAAAGGAGAGAGCAATGGATCAGTCAACGGTAAAGCCCAGCATGACGGCAGCGATTGAGAACAGCATGGAAGAAAGCCTGCTGTTCGAGCAGGGGGATCACGAGATTCTCTCTCCGGAAGCTGTGCAGTTCCTGCGCGAGCTGGATTTCCGCTTTGAGGCGCGGAGAATTCGGCTGCTCGAAGCCCGCTGCAGCCGTCAGCGGGATTTCGATCGCGGAATATTGCCCGATTTTCCGCCGGAGACGGAGGCCATCCGCCGAGGTAGCTGGACCGCCGCTGCCATTCCGTCCGAGCTGCTCGACCGCCGCGTCGAAATCACCGGGCCTCCGGATCGAAAGATGGCGATCAATGCGCTGAATTCCGGCGCCAATGTCTTCATGGCGGATTTCGAGGATGCGAATGCGCCTACCTGGAAGAACTGCCTCGAGGGCCAGCGTAATCTGCGCGATGCCAACCTGCGCACTATCAGCTGGTGTTCGAGCGAGGGGAGAATCTACCAATTGGGACGGAATCCCGCGGTGCTGTTCGTGCGCCCGCGCGGATGGCACATGGTGGAAAAACATCTTTGTTTTTCCGGCGTTCCGATTTCGGCTTCTCTCTTTGATTTCGGGCTCTATTTCTTTCACAACTACAGGATCCTGCTGAAGCGGGGTTCGGCGCCGTATTTCTACCTGCCCAAGATGGAGAGCCACCTGGAGGCGCGCCTGTGGAATGACGTGTTCCTGTTTGCGCAGGAGTATGTCGGCCTTCCGAAGGGCACGATCCGCGCGACGGTGCTCATCGAGACGATTCCCGCCGCTTTTGAAATGGACGAGATTCTGTACGAGCTGCGGCAGCATTCGGCGGGGCTCAACTGCGGGCGCTGGGACTACATTTTCAGTTTCATCAAGAAATTCCGCACCCGGCCGGAGTTCGTGTTGCCCGACCGCGGCATGATCACCATGGATCAGCCTTTCCTGCACTCGTATGTGGAACTGCTGATCCACACGTGCCACCGGCGCGGCGTGCACGCGATGGGCGGCATGGCGGCGCAGATTCCCATTCGCAACGATGCGCAGGCCAACGAAGAGGCCATGGAGCGCGTCCGCCAGGACAAGCTGCGCGAGGTGCGCGCCGGCCACGACGGAACCTGGGTCGCGCATCCCGGGCTGGTGCCGGTGGCGCGCGAGGTTTTCGACCAGCACATGCCCGGCAGGAACCAGATTCGCATGCCTGCGGAAAAGCAGTCGCGCATCGCCAGCCCGGATCTGTTGCAGATCCCGAAGGGGCAGATTACCGAGGCTGGTTTGCGGCGCAATATCGATGTTGCAGTGCAATATATCGAGTCGTGGCTCCGCGGCAACGGGTGCGTGCCGATCTATAACCTGATGGAGGACGCGGCGACGGCGGAAATCTCCCGCACCCAGCTCTGGCAGTGGATCCACCACCAGGCGCGCCTGGTGGATGGCCGCACGATCACTTTTGATCTGATGGAATCGATCCTCGAAGACGTGCTCGGCCAGATGCGGCCGGCGATGGGCGGCAAAGCATGGGCGGCGTGCCGATTCGATGCCGCGGCCGAGATCCTGAAAGAGCTGAGCACAGGCGAGTTTCAGGATTTTCTTACCACCTCGGCCTATTCCGAACTGGAGTAGGCTGGAGCGCGACGAGCACTGTGCCCGCTTCGGGGCCGGTGTGGGCTTGCAGGGAAATGCGGCTGTGATTCCCGTCACAGCGGCGCCCTCCTGTTTTGTGCTGTTCTGATGGTCACTCGTGAACCGGCCCTGGCAGGCGACTCACCCCGGAGGCGACTATGCCCGCAGTTTTGGAACCCCCTGCTCACACGCAGGAGAGACCGCATCCCAGCTCCCACGACTGTGGTCAGGAGCACAGCCTCGACCACTGGCTGGAGGTGTACTGGCTGGTGGAGGAGGATTACCTCTTCGCCAAAGATGTGGATCCTGAACCGCACGTGAGCGGCTCACCGGCGAACAGCCACGCCGCTAAAAGTGCAGCCCACCGCCACAGATCAACACTTCGCCGGTAACGTAGTCCGACAGCGGCGAGCAGAAGAACAGGACCGCTCCTGCCGCTTCTTCCGGCGTGCCCAGACGGCCCAGCGGACATGCGCTTTTCACTGATTCCAGCAATGTTGGCTGCACCCCGAGGCGTATCTGGTGGCCGTGCATCTCCATGCTGGCGCCGGGAGCATTCAGATCCTGGACCAGCCGCGTCTGGATGAGGCCGAATCCGACGGCGTTGACGTTGACGTTGTAGCGGCCCCACTCCTTGGCGAGGGTTCGGGTCAGGCCGATGACGCCCGCCTTGCCGGAGGAGTAGCCGGCCTGGCCGGGATTGCCGTCGGTTCCGGCGATGGATGTAATGTTGACCACCTTGCGCATGACACGCTTGCCCGCCGCAATCTCCTGCCTGGCGGCTTCGCGAATGAAGGTCGACGCTGCGCGCAGTATGCGAAAGGGCGTGACCAAGTGGATGTCGAGCATCGCCAGGAACTGCTCGTCGGTGGTCTTCTGGATGACGTTGTCCCAGCTGTAGCCCGCATTGTTCACGATGATATCGATCGAGCCAAAGGCGTCGAGCGTGGCCTGAACGACGGCCGCGGGAGTGGCGGGGTCGGTCAGATCGCCCTGCACATGCCGCACGCGGTCCGCGCGTGCGATTTCAGCTTCCGATTCACGCAGCATGGCTTCATCGAGGTCGTTGACCATGACGCGGGCTCCGGCCGAGGCAAGCCGTTTGGCGATGGCCCTGCCAATGCCGCGCCCGGCTCCGGTTACCAGTGCGGTCCTGCCCTCGAGGCTGAAGGGCGTCTCAACCGCTGTCGCAAGTTGGTCCTCAAAAACGCTGCTTTCCATGTTTCTCCCCGGCCAGAGTGCTCCCGCCGTGCAGCACGATTATATGCTGCGATGCAATATAAGGAAAAATGGAAATGATTGGCGCATAATTTTTTGCGCCCGGAGAGATGGCGCACCAGATATCCGGAGGCAGGATATCCGGAGCGGCGAGACGCGGCGCCGGAAATCCCAACCCGGGGTGCTGTACTGCAGCACGCGGCTCGCCGCGGTGCAGCAAATCTCATTGAAAAGACTAAGCAATGGCGTCGGTTTGTATTGAAAGTCCTGTGGCGACGGCGCCTCAGACGCTCTTCTCGCCGGGAAGCGGACCCGCGCTGGATCCTGCCGGCAAAAAGAAAGGCGAAGGGGTTGAGCCTTCGCCTTTTCTACAAGATTGCCCTCCAAAGCCCGGAGCGCGGGGCTCCAGGCCTCGGAAGCGGGGGATCAGAAGGTGATGCGGCCGCCGAACTCCATCTCGCGCGAGCTGCCCGGCGTGTTGAAACTACCTGCCTGCGAGTTCAGCACGCCCCACACGCCAGGTACGGCGAGGTTCAGGGTTGGCGGGTTGAATACGGTGTGGTTGAACATGTTGGTGGCGATAAACGAGAGCTCAAAACTGGTCGACTCCGTGATCCTCAGGTCCTTTTTGAGCTGCGCATCGACGTTCCAGTACGGCAGGCCCAGGATCGGACCCACACCTGGGTTCCGGGTGTCGATGCCCAGAATCGGAGCGCGTACCTGGTTGAAGACGGCCACCGGGTTCGAGAACATATTGACCGGAGTTGTCGAGGTAATGGTCGCTACGGCCCCGCTGCCCACCACTCCGAAATGCGCGCGGTGGCCGGCGTTGTACGGCGTGGTGAAGACGCACTGTTCGTTGTCCGCGAAGTTCACGCCGTCACCGGCGCCCCAGGACTGAGCAGCCGTCCACGTGGAGCAGTTGATGGGGGCGCCGGAGCCGGCGGTGAAGACGGGAGCGAAGGTCCAGCCGCCAGCGGCGCGGCCCAGCAGACCGTTCTGACCCTTGAACCACGGCTCGGTGGCGACCACGGTGGTATTGAAAACGTCGCGGCGGTCCAGCGGCTGCTCGCCGTACATCGTGTTCAGGTTGTAGGCGTCGTCCTGCGTGTATTCGCTGGCCGCCTGATACACGGCGCCGGTGCCGAGGTCCTTGCTCCAGGTGAAGTTGCTCTGCGTTGTGAGGCCGTGCCAGTCATGGGTGCCGAAACTGATGAACCCGCCGTTGTAGTTGCCGTGGCCGGTGCTGGCATTCAACGACACGCCGCTGCTCATCTGCCCGGAGGTGTTCAGCATGGTGTGCCCGAAGGGGAAGCCGGGCGCGGTGCCGCCGTTATCCAGGGCCGACCACAGACTCCAGACTGCCTGAGTCTCGAAGTTGGTGAGCTGCTGATCCAGAACGGCCGCCGTGCAGCTTGCATACGGCGTACCGCCCGGGACATTACCGACCGTTCCGGTGCAGAAGCCGGTGGACTTCATGGCCTCAAAGAAGGCCTGCGGAGCAACGGAGTTGATGTAGGCGGCGTAGGCCGGATTGGATGCTCCGCCGCTGGGGACGGAAGCTCCGCAGTTGGCGGCTGAGGTTGCGCAGCCCAGGGACTTCTCAACGTTGGCGTAGGCCTGCTGGAATTGCTGGCCGTTCACCGACATCATGTACGGAACGGCGTTGAGGTTGACGGGCTGATATTCGTGGCGGATGATGCGCCCGATGTAGCCGACCTGCAGCAGCATTTTCTGGCCGACCTGGCGCTGCACGGTCAAATCGAAGGAGTCGACGGCATTGGGACGGAACGCGGGATCCATTGCCTCGTACGCCGATCCCTCGCTCTGGTTGATGCCCGGATAGATGGGCTGCGGAGCGGTTGGCGCGGCCGCCGGCAGGGGAGCGGCGTTGCCGTCAACACCGATGCGGAAGGCCGTCTGCGCCGTGGCGGCGGTGGCTGCGCAGGTGGCGGGAGTGCTGCCGCTGGGGGCAGTTGCCGTTGTGCACTGCACTGCCTGCATCAGACCGTCGCCGAGCAACGGCACCAGCACCAGGTCTACGCCGTTCAGGCGTCCGTAGATGCGCCCGTATCCGCCGCGGATGACGGTCGCCTTGGAGAAGCCCGGATTCCACGCGATGCCGACGCGGGGGCTGAAGGATCCGTAGAAGGGATTGTAGGGATACTTGAGGCCGGCGCCGACGTTGCCCACCAGTGCAAAGCCAAGGGTTGGATTGTAGACGGCGCCTTGTTCCGCCAGGGTCTTGCGCTCGGTGAGGTAATCGGCAGACCTGACCGGTTCGCCCGCGGTGTCGACCAGCACGGTCTGCTTCCCGTTCTTTTCGACCGGAGGCATCTCGAGGGTGTAGCCCATCCCATAATTCACAGTGAGGCTGGGCTTCAGGTGCCAGGTGTCGCTGACATACGCGTTGTAATAGTCGATGTCGCTCTGGTCGAAGGCGTGGGTGAGTGGCGGCTGCAACGCCAGGGTGGGTCCGGAGCGCACATAGGCTACCTGGGAATCCGTCACGATGCCGTACACTTCCGCGGCCTGCCGCAGCGCCTGGGTGTTGGTGATGGGGAAGCCTCCACCGAGATCGGACCAGCTCACGATTCCGCCGCCCAGGGTGTCGCCCAACTGATAGGTAGTCGTAAAGTTGATGCCGCCGCCGTTGTCGCTGCGCTGGTGGTAGTCGTAGTTATGCTGGAACTGGCCGCCGAACTGAAGCAGGTGATTGCCCTTCAGCATGGAGACGTTATCGCTGAGGAAGCTGTCCTGGCCGTCCCAGAAGCGGGTGCGGATGTCCTGGGCGTTCACGTTGAATGGGGCAAGAACCGTCCACTCGCTGCTTTCGCCGGCCGGCTCCATGGCTCCGCCGAGACCGGGAAGCTGCGGCGGCGCGTTGTCGTCGCCCCACTGCCAGTAATCGCGCAGGAAGCTGAAGTGCAGATCGTTCGTGGTATTCGGAGTAATGTTGGTCGTCAGGCCGGTGACGTAATACGAGGGTGTCTGCGGCCGGCTGGAAAGAGGGGCGAAGGTGCCCTTGGTATCGCCGGGGAAAAAGCCGCCGACATCGTATTGGGTGTCTGTCGCCAGGTTGAGACGATAGAGGCGATAACTCGCAAACCAGTGCCATCTGGCACCGAAATCGTGATCGAGGCGAACCGCGGCGTCATTGCTGGTCTGGGGGAGGGAAACGTTGGCCTTGTAGCCAATGGTATTCACGCCATCGCAAAATGCGGACCCGTTGGCTGCCAGGGAGTCGACGATGGAGCAGGTAGTGTCGTTGCCCACCGGTTCGTACTTGCTCCACATGGCCTGCACATCGGGGTTGATGCCGATGCCGCGGGGATCGATCGATTTCATGTCGTAGGTGGCGCCGTTTTCGGTTAACATCCCCGCTTCCATGGCCGCGGAGGGAACCGTGGCTTCGACCGTCGTCGCGTTCGGGAAGCGGAGACCTTCGTACCAGGCCCAGAGGTAGGTCCGGCCGCCCCACTTGCTGGGCAGAATGAATCCGCCGGCCTTGGCGCCAAAGCGGTTGTAGTGATAATCGGCGAGCGGGGAGTCGGTCTGATTGTTTTCCCAGTTGTTCGCACCGAGGCCGCTGGAGAGGTAATACTCATAGGCGCCGCCGTGCCACTGATTCGTACCGCGCGGCGTCACAAACTCGACCTGCGCTCCGGCGGAGTTGTCGAAGTCCGCCGTCTGGTTGGCGGTGTTGATCGTCGCTTCCTGAACGCTGTCGGTGGGCGTCGGCAGGGCGCCGGTCGGAATCGCGCTGAGCGTCATGCCGGCCTGGCCGCCCGTGGGATCGCCGGCGAAACTGGTCATGTATACGTTGTTGCCGCCGTCCATGTCGTTGGTGTCATTGCCGCCGTCGAGCAGGAACGTGTTCTGGTCGTTCACCGCGCCCGCGTCGCCCCCTTCGACGCTCACGCCGGGCTGCAGCGTCGTGAAGGTGTTGGCGTCGTGGTTGAGGCTCGGCAGTGAGCTGAGCTGCTGCGTTCCAAGGGTCTGACTGACGGTGGAGTTCAGCGTCTGGAGCTCTTCGCCGGTCACCTGGACTTCGACCGTTTCCTGCGCCGAGCCGACCGCCATGTGGAGATTGACCGTAGACTGCTGGCCCAGCTGCACGACGACGCCAACCGCTCTGGCAGTTGAGAAGCCGTTCTTCCTGGCGGTGACGGTGTACGTTCCGGGCGGGACCGTCGTGAGGATATATTGCCCCGTGCTGTTGGATACAGTCCTGAGCGTTCCCACATTGCTGGCGAGTGTGATATCGGCGCCGGCAATGACCGCGCCGCTGGGGTCGGTGATGGTGCCGACGACCGTGCCGGTATTCGTTGCCTGCGACCAGGCGTGGCTTGCGCCGAACAGAACGCAACCCAGAGCCACAAACGTTACGACGAACCACCGAAACCTCAGTTGTGTCATTACAGCTCCTCCAAAAGTTGCCCGTTGTGTTCCTGCATGTATGCCGGGCCAGCCGCCGCAAGCCCGGTAGGAAAATGGAACAGCCCCGCCTGTGTCGGGGGATCCATCTCCCTCGGTTAGTCAGGAAGCCGAATGCAGATAACTATTGACCAACAACCAATCACTAAGTGCTCAAATGACTCGTGGCCTCGGGGAAGACCTCGTGCGTGTCCTCTTTGTCAGGGTCAATCTGCAATCGGCGGCCCAAAGAAAGTTGGGTCAAACGGCGGCATTCTCGTGACGAACAGTCAGAGAACCGGGATTAGCAATGGTCGATTGCCGTGGCTATGGCGTTATGTAGAAATCCATGCGTCAATTGGAAGCGCGACAGAGAGGGGCGCGCTGAGCACTCAGCAATGAGGCGAACGCAGGTGCATTTTTGCGGTGACGGGGGTTGAGGACAACGAGGTCCGTCTGCTTAAAAGCCGCGGCATTTGCGGGGATTTCCGGCGGCGGATCGGGCGCTCGCGAGCGCCATCCAGACAGCTGTCCTGTCGAATTGAATTCGACAGGATGTCAGCCGTCCGGAAGGGATTGGCGTGTGGAACTTTTGCGGTGGCCGGTTTAGAACTGGTCTCATAAATAGGCCGAAGGCTTTCGTCAGCACCATGAGACCCGCTTCGATGGCGGGTCTCATACCAACCACATCAGGCATTGGGGTTTATGAGACCAGTTCTAGTGCGGGCCCGGTGTTCCGTCGGACCAATGGCGCACCACCACCATCATGACCGTCACCCGAGCCTCTGCATCGTTGGCCGCGATTACCGGCGAGCCTGGCAGATTCGCTCCCCAGCTGCTCGCCACGTTGCCTGCGACATAGAACATCAGGTGCGGATACCAGTTCCGGTCCCGATCGTTCAGGTACTGTTGCTTCGACATCATGTAGCACATCGCTCCCGGCTCCAGCGGCGGCAGCTGGCCGCCATCGAGGTCCGTCGCGATGGCCCGCGCTATCTCCGCCCTCGACTGGCCCGCCAGCACGAGTTGGGTCTTCTTCAGATAGATGGGCGCGATGGATTTGGCGGCCGCCGCATTGAAGCAGTTGGGGGAGCGAATGTTCGGGTTCCAGAACTCCGGGTCATCCGTGCCCTTGGCCCACGACCGCTCGACATAACAGAGGAAACCGTTTGTGCCCTGCGCGGCGGTCGTGTACCCCTGCCGTCCCAGCACCATCACGGTGGCGTCGTCTGCGACCGAGGCGGGCGCGGCGCTGCGAGCCAGCGCAACCTCTGCGTCCTTCGGCATCAGATACTGCTCCACGGGAGCCATGTCCGGCCAGGAGCTGGTCTGGGACCACCCCGGTTGAATCGTCATGGGCAGGATCCCGAGAGTTAGAAATGCAAGAGCGAGATAGTTGATAGTCTTTCGCACGCGATTCTCCACTATTCTCATCGTTTTCGTGGATAGCTGGTCCCGAACGTTTTCATCACGGCCGTGCAAACAATGGTAGACCAAATTCGTTTTCACACCACTCACCACTGGCCTTCACCAGCAACGAGCTCGCTGCCGGCCATCCGGAGATGCACCTGTAGCCGCATGTTCGCTTACCTGTTCCAGAGGAGCAATTCAGCGACCAAACTCTTTTGGGATAAACGGCGCCATCTCGGGGCATAACCGCCTGAAGAGATGGGATGAGGGAGAATCAATCGCTGCGGCTATGGCGTTTCATAGAACCCGTGTATCCATTGGAAGCTGGACAGCATAGCCGATTCCCGTGCGCGGGAACTTCAGGTTGCTCGAGCGGATTTGAGAAAGGTCGCTTCAGCTCTCGATCGCCGGACTGCGCCAGATCTGGTTTCTGAAAAAGCCGAAACGCGTAGCCTGCATCTTCAGAAATCCATAGAACCCGCCGCGAATCAGCATTCATCACGAACCTGGATGTCTCCGTCACCGCGTTGCGCAATTCGGCACGTGAACATCTGGACCGCCGATTGCCTTGTAGGTTGTCGTTCAAGGGGCTGTCCGTTTTCCACGCGATACATTCTTCGGATCGCAGGGGGCGCCTGACGATCCGCGCAGCCCGAACGGCGCGTGGGCACAAAGAGGAGATATCCGGCTTCAATGAGTACCCAGCGGTATCTGGTTGCCGACCTATTGCGCAAGGGTTCCAGAAATCAGGACAGCCGTGCGCGTTGGGACTTCTGGACACACCTCTCGATACCGGCCGATATCCAATCTGTCTTCTATGCGCTGACTGAACCGGAGTATATGGAAGCGTGGTTGCGGGCGCCAGGATTTCATTCTGCTCGAGTAGCGCGGGCGGGCTCGGACTATTCCATCCAGTTCCGCGGCGATGAGGCGTCGCCGATCGAGATCCGCGGGTCATGGCTGAGCCGTTATCCCGGGCACATTGCACTAACCTGGAATCGAAACGATGAGGCCATGCAGGTTGAATCAACCGTCTCTTTGGAGATGAGGCAGGCTGACGATCGAACCCTGCTGCACTTCTACCACTTTGGTTTCAGCGCGTCCCTGCAGAGTCTGTGGCACGGAGAACTCTGGAGCTCATCGGTCCTGAGACTTGGCAGGTTCACTGCGGTCGCCGGCGGCCACTCGGAAACCCATGTCTGCGCGGTCTCGCCTCTGCATCGAAGGCAGTTCGCCGGCCGCAGGCACGCGATTGGAACGAACGGATTTGAGAATATCTCCGGCTAACGCCCGGCGACCAGTATCGCCGTCCAGGAAATTCGCGAACGCGGCCATTCTCTTACAGCCGACCTACGAGGCTGCGGCCCTCAATCGGGATCGACGTTTTCTGCTGAAGCGCAGGAGTGCACCAACAGCCCCCGCCGCAATGCCAGCCGTCCGTTCCCGCTGATGGGCACCGCCTTACCGTTGCGCAGATGGACGAAAGCGTTGCCGTATCGCGGGAGATCGAACTCCACGACGTGATCCAGATTGACGATCGCGCTTCTGTGCACGCGAACGAAGCGATCCGGATCCAGGCGTTTGCTGAGGTCCTTGATCGTCATTCTGTGTTCGTAGGTAACATCCTTCATGTGCAGGCGAAGGAAGTTGCCGTGACTCTGGACCCAGAAGATATCGCGTACCGACAGTAAGACAATCCGGTCGCCCACCCGGACTGCGGTTCTGCTCAGATATCTGGCCGGTTCAGTTGCGGCACGTTTCTCCGATTCGCCGGCCGGTCGCGTCTCAAGGGAAAATCCTGCCTCAACGGCGGCCGGACAGGGGGCGCCACCCGGGAGCGAAAGCTCCGGCATGCCCCAGCCCGATCCTCCCGCACTGAAATTTAAGGCCTTCCATCCAGGAATCGTCATACAGCAACTCCGTTCTCGTGATGGATTCATCTCGTGCATGCATACTGGTAGGTATGAGTATGTCTACAGCGAACGGATTCTGTCAAGCGGGAGGGTCGCGGCCGCCGGTGCCCTGGCCGCGGAGCAGCAGCCTGCGCGCGCCGCGCTTCGCGGCTGTTGACTTCAGTTTTCGCTTCGCTTGACCCCGCATTCGTCCCTATGCATACTAAATAGTATGTTGCGGAGCCCAGGAAGAGCGGGTCGCAGAACCGCGCGCGACCCGGCACGTACCCGCGAACGTTTGATCAGGGCCGCCTATCAGGAAATTCTCCGCTCAGGGGTCAGGAGCGCCGACATCGATGCGATCCTGTCGGCCGCTCGCGTCACCAAAGGCGCCCTCTATCACCACTTCGAGAGCAAGGAAGCGATTGGCTACGCCGTTGTCGATGAGGTTATTGCAGGCATGACCCGCGATAAATGGGTGTCGCCGCTGGGCGACGCGAGGGATCCCGTCGATGCGCTGATCGGCATCGTTCTGGCGGCGTCGCTTCGGCCGGAGGATATCGAGTACGGCTGTCCGCTGAACAACGTGTCACAGGAGATGTCGCCGATTGACGAGGGTTTCAGAAAGAGGACAGCGGCGATTTTTGGGGACTGGCATCGCGCCATCGCGGCGGCGCTCAGGCGAGGGCAGGCAATCGGACAGGTGCGGAGCGACGTGGACGTGGAGGAGGCAGCTGCATACGTGATCGCTCTGTACGAAGGATTCACCTCCCTGGCAAAGAATTCTCAGGATGCACGAGTGGTTCAGACCGGCCAGAAGGGCATGATCCGCTTCCTGGAGTCGCTTCGCGCAGCCAGGAGACGGCGGAGCAAATCCGACTAACCGGCCGTAATGCTGCTCAAGCGACGACTTAGCGATTCATCTCCTTGTTGGCAGCGGCAACGTCAGACTGCAGACGGCTGACGCCCTCATCCGCATCGCGAATGTAACCATCCGCCACCTGCACCATTGCGGGCGTGGGCGGTACGAGCGCCATGTTGATCTGGCCCGAAATAGCAGACAGCCAGGAGCGCAGCCGGGGCGGATATACCAGCGCACCTTCACCGGACTGGATCTGGAGATCCACCAGATCGTCGATGTCATGGTTCAGGCGGTCCAGTTCCGGTTGCGCCTGATTGGTGGAGCCGCCGCTGGCTGCGGCTTTCTGGAGCGCGTCGCGGGCGTCGATGGCGTTGTTCAGGTTGGTATCGAGCCGGTTGATGGCGTCGTGAATCCGCATCAGCAAATCGAAACGCTGCTGCAGTTCCGCCTGCGTCGTTTGCAGCCGCGGATCGAGCGTAACTACAAAAGGCTGTTTCTGCGTGGTATGTCCATAGGACAGCGTTACGTAGTAAGTGCCTGGCAACACTTCAGGTCCCGTGGGCGGCGCTGCCGAAAAGCCTGAATTGTAGATGCCTTTCACTTCCGCCGCATCCGAGTAAGTCAGATTCCACTGGAAGTGATTCATGCCAGGTTCGATCGCCGTCAGCCGTTCTTCCTGTTGTTGCCGCGCCACGGCGGGATTGGTCGAAGCCGGCTCCGGTTTCGCTTCTTTCGTCTTGCGGTGCAGGGTGTAGCTGTGGATCAACTGGCCGCCGGCGTCGGTAAAGCTCAGCGTCACCGGTGTGCTTCCGTCGTAGTCGGCCGGCAGCCTGAAAAACACCGTGGCTCCCGCAGGCAGGTTTTCGCCTCCTGTGCCGCGCGGACCAAAGCCGCCTCCGCCGCGCGTGGTCAGCCAGGCCTGCTGCGGTTTGAAAAGGAAAGGCGCATCACTGGCCACATCCACAGATCCCAGCTGCTCCAGGAACTGCAGGTTGTCGAGCACCCAGAATCCACGCCCGAAGGTGGCGAGCACGACGGCGTGCTGCTCGGGCTGAATCTCCACATCGCTGACCCGTACTGCCGGCAGATTGAGGGCCAGGGGTTGCCACTGCTCGCCCCCGTCCAGACTGAAGTAGACGGTGCCGCTGGTGCCTGCGAGCAGCAGGTCGGACTTATTCGGATCCTGGCGCACGCTCTCCACGTACTGGTCCTGCGCCAGCCCGTTCGTGATCTCCGTCCAATGCTTGCCGTAATCGGTGGTCTTGTAGACATACGGGTGAAAGTCATCCCAGTCATACCGGCTCGCCGATACAAAGGCGGTGCCCGTGTCGGTGTGCGAGGGCTCGATGCAGGTGATGGTTGACCACTCCGGTAACTGCGGCGGCCGCACCGGGTTCCAGTGCGCGCCCGCATCGGTGGTTACATATACCAGGCCGTCGTCCGAGCCGGTCCAGATAACGTTGTCCGTGCGCGGCGACACGGCGATCGAAGACAGAGTGTCGAACATCTCCTCTCCGGTTACATCCGCGCTGATGGGTCCGCCGGGCCGCTCCTGCTTGCTCTTGTCGTTGCGCGTGAGGTCCGGACTGATTACTTTCCAGTGGATGCCTTCGTCCAGAGTCTCGAACAGCACGTTGGCGCCCATCAACAGCTCTTTGGCGTTCCCGGGGGCAAAGGTCACGGGATGATGATTCCAGCCGTAGCGATACCTGATTTGGGTTCCCGCAAGACCAAACTTGTACTCCGGCCAGGGGCTCACATTGGTGACCTCCCCGGTCCTGCGATTCTCCTTCCACTCCATGCTGTAATACCCGCTGCCGTAGGTGATCCACGGCTGGCCTGGTGTCGGCACCACCCAGCTCATCTCTCCGCCCTGTATGTCTGTCCAAACCGGCGGAATCACCCCGGCAGGCACCGCGCTCGGCCCTTCGACCGAGCTCCGATCCTGCTGCGCGCCGTAAATATGGAACGGAAACTGATTGTCGAGATTGGCGTGATAGAACTGCCCGGTCGGCTGGTTGTCCTCGGAGCTCCAGGACTGGCCGCCATTTAAAGTAACCGTCGCGCCGCCATCGTTGCCTTCAATGAAGAGCTGCGTGTTGTTCGGATTGATCCATAACTCATGGTTATCGCCGTGTGGCGGATGCAGCGCCGTCAGCTTTTTGCCCGCGTCATGAGATACATAGACTCCGACATTGGGCAGATAGATGGTATTGGGGTCCTTCGGGTCCACATACACTTCTGTGTAATAGAAGGCGCGCTGCGTAATGTCCATGCTGTTGTTGATGAGCTTCCAGCTCTGGCCGGCATCGTCGGAGCGGAATAATCCGCCTGCCTGGCCCTTGTAATCCGCCTGGATCAGCGCGTACACAACATTGGGATTGCTCGGCGCCACCGCGACGCCCGTCCTTCCGAAAATGCCGTCCGGCAAACCCGGTTGGTGCGAGATGTTGGTCCAGTTTGCGCCGCCGTCGGTGGTCTTATAGATGCCGCTGCCTGGGCCGCCGCTCGAAAATGTCCAGTGCGAACGAGACATCTGCCACATCGAGGCGTAGACCACACTCGGATTGGACGAATCCATCGCCAGACTGATCGCGCCGGTCTGGTCATCGACGAACAGAATCTTCTGCCAGGTCTTTCCTCCGTCGGTGGACTTGAATACCCCGCGTTCGACATTGGGCGCGAACAGATGGCCCAGCGCGGCGACGTAGACCACGTCGGGATTCTGCGGATCCACCACGATCCGGCTGATGATGTGCGTTTCGCCCAGCCCGATATAGGTCCACGTCTTTCCTCCGTCGGTGGACTTATACATCCCCTCCCCCGTCAGCACCGTATTGCGAGGAGCCGAATCGCCCGTGCCCACATAGATGATCTTCGCGTTGGATGGCGCGATCGCCATCGCGCCGATATTGCCGCTCCTCAAGTCCTTGTCGGAAATGTTCTTCCAGTTCTGGCCGTAATCGTCGCTCTCCCACACGCCTCCGCCCGCCGTACCCATGTAAAAGACATTGGGCTCGGCGGCGATGCCGGCCACCGTAGTGACTCGTCCCCCGGTGTAGGGGCCCACGCTGCGCCAGCTCAGGGCACTGGCGAGCTGGCCGGCCGGCACGGCCGCCGCATACGCCGCCGGCAACGCCAGGGATAGACAGGAAAGCAGCAGAACGCAGCGGGTTTTGAACATGACGGAGCTCCTCTCTTTCAGTGAATCCATCCAGGCATCCAGGCCGGGACTGGCGCGGAAATTTCGTTACCGGCCTGGCACGAATAAATACAGACGTGCATGATACCAGCCGCCGTACCCCTGCCGGCGGGTCAGCCGCGGCTGTGCAAAGATTCTGAGGCCGCAATCTCGGGAGAATGGCGGCCGGCATGGTTCACGTTGCGAGGTACGCCAGGATTGCTTTGCACGCTTCGCGCGTAGCTGTTTCAACCGTGAGGTCCGGCGGACCTTGCCGGGCAATTCGCGGTCAGAAATTGAATTTGAGCGCCCCCTGGAGAATGCGCGGCGGAGCGGCGCTGACGACATCGCCGAACGTTGTATGAAGATCTCCGATGTTGCCGTCCACGGCCTGGGGCCCAAAGAACTGGGCGTGATTGAAGA
>DATJQW010000179.1:0-8347 GCA_035505395.1 Acidobacteriaceae bacterium | reverse complement strand
GGGCCATAGTGCAGGCAGTCAACAGCGAAACAAAAGGTAAACGCATCGTTTTCAGAGACCTTCCTGCACAGTTTAGACACAATTCTCCGGCAAAAGCTGCGGGACTGGCCGTCCAGGCGGCCGCGCTTCGCGCATTTTGGGCGCACACGCCGGGGTCATTGCCGAGGCTCTTCTACCGGAAAAGGCTGAGATCGATGGAGTTGGCCATGGCGGCGTAGCCGGCGTCTTTGGGATGCAGGTGGTCGCCGCTGTCGTAGGCGGGCAGATACACGAGTGGATTGGCCGGGTTGCGGGTGGCTTTGTCGAAGTCGATTACGCCATCGAAGACGCCGCTGGTTCGAATCCAGGCGTTGACGGCCTCGCGAATCTGCTCACCTCTGTCGGTGTAATAATCCGCTCCCTGATAGGGCGTGAGCGTGGCCCCAAAGATCCTGATCCCATGCTCGTGAGCCCGGGCGACCAACTGGCTCAGGCCCTGCTCGAGATCCTCAGCCGTGAGACGGTAGTCCGGTTTGTTGGGGTCGTGGAGGGTGCCGATGTCATTGATGCTTTCGAGGACGATGACATACTTCACGCCGGGTTGAGAGAGCACATCGCGGTCGAAGCGGGCGAGCGCGTTGGGTCCGACGCAGTGAATGAGCACGCAGTTGCCGCCGATGCCCTCATCAAGAACGGAAAGATTCGCAGTGGCGGGGTTGTCATGGAGGCGGACGGCAAGGTAATCGGGCCAGCGGTGATTGGCGTTTTCGGTGGCGTAGGCGCCGTCGGTAATGGAATCGCCGAAGGCAACCACGGCAGCAGCATTCGGCGCATCGGGCTTTACATCAACACCCTTCACAAAGTACCAGGATGGAATGGTTACTGCGCCGGTGAGCGTGGGGCGCTGATCTCATTGCCGGCCTGGATGTAGTTGTCCTGCTGGGCGCTGGAGTGGGCCGAGACGTTGCTGACCTGCTGGCGGGGCAGGAAGAAGGTGATGGCGAGATTGGTGAAGGCCGGAGTCGGCAGATCGACAGCATCGCTGACAGCGAGCGCGCCGGGTGGGATGACGATGGAGGGCTGACCGGCGAAGGTGAGTGAGTGCAGGGAGGCCGAGTCGATGCTGGAGCCGCCGGCGCTGAGCGCAATGTTGGCGGCATCGATGCGGAGAGGTTCGGTGCCGAATTCGTTGGTGAACTCGACGCGAAGCTCTTTGCCGGCGATGGAGGTATGGACGACTTCCCGGAGAGTGGAATCGACGAG
The DNA here is from genome assembly GCA_035505395.1 of Acidobacteriaceae bacterium. Lineage (GTDB taxonomy): Bacteria > Acidobacteriota > Terriglobia > Terriglobales > Acidobacteriaceae > Palsa-343. The sequence continues at coordinate 7,105 of DATJQW010000179.1, read as the reverse complement.
GGTCGGGATGGTATGCCAGGGGTCTCCCTCGAAGGGAGATGCGGCCCAGGTGCCGACCCAGCGGGCGGGAGCCGCGGTGGAAGCTGAATTTTGAGCAGCCGCCGCGCGGGGAGGGGTCACCAACGCGAATGCCAGGAGACAAGCGGCCATGAGAAAGTGCGCGGGGAAGCTGATGTGGGTTGCCGCAAAACCTGAGCGAGACTGCATTCGGGAGGGACCTCCGGGCGTCATCGTAAGAAGGTCCATGATAAGACCTTGCGCGACGCACGAACGCCCTTCCCGGTGCGCAGGGAAAATTTGCGGCGGGAAGGGCGTGTGAAGGTGCGAAGGCGCGATGAGAGGAGGGTCTACTTCTTTGCTTGTGCGAAGCGCTTGTTGACCTCGTCCCAGTTGATGGTGTTCCACCACGCGGCGAGATAGTCAGGCCGGCGGTTCTGGTACTTGAGGTAGTAGGCATGCTCCCAGACGTCGTTGCCGAGGATGGGGTAATGCCCCTGCATGAGCGGGCTGTCCTGGTTGGCGGTGGTGGTGACCTTGAGCTTGCCTTCCCAGATGAGCCAGCCCCAGCCGGAGCCGAACTGTTTGGCGGCTGCGTCGTTGAACTGCTTTTTGAAGTCTTCGAAGGAGCCGAAGTCTTTTTTGATCTGGTCGCCGATGGGTCCGGTGGGCTCGCCGCCGCCTTTGGGCTTCATGATGGCCCAGAACATGCTGTGGTTGACGTGGCCGCCGCCATTGTTGCGGACGGTGGTGCGAACGTCTTCAGGGACGCTGTTGATGTTGCGAAGCAGGTCTTCCGCGGAGTGTTTGGCGAGGTCCGGATGCTTTTCAATGGCCGCGTTGAGGTTGTTGACGTAGGCCTGATGGTGCTTGTCGTGGTGGAGGTGCATCGTCTGCTCGTCGATATGAGGCTCGAGCGCGTTGTAATCGTAGGGAAGAGGTGGGACTTCGTGTGCCAAAGCGTTCCTCCTTTGCGGGATACGAATGAGATAGTGCCGTTTCAGGCAGGCGCAGAGTCCGCTGCGCCGAGTGCGCCTTCCGATGATACTGGATGCGCCGGGGCGCATGCCGGGTGCAAGGGAAGGCCGATGTGAGAAGTTGCATTGGGATGCGGCCATTGATAGCCGGGGCGCATTTAAAGTAAAGGAAGCATGCCTCGGCATTCTGAGCATCCTGCCAGTGAGCGGGGGCGTCTACCAGGAATCGGGCTGCCCTACTGTTGAAATTTGAAGAGAAGAAACGATCTGCGTTGGCCTCCCACATCACACGACGAGACCTGCTGAAACGAGCCGGAGCGGCCGGAGTGCTGACGCTGGGCCCGGCGGCGCTGGCGCAGAACCAGAATGCTCCGCCGAAGGTGAAGCCGGGGCAGGAGCCGAAGCCGGAGGCGCAGGCTGCAGCGCAGTACGCGCATGGGCCGGGCGTATTCATCAATCACCCGTTTACGCAGATCACGACGGCGGCGGAGACGCTGCTGGACGATCTGGAAGGACGGGCCAGCGACTTTTTCTACAACGAAGCGAGCCCCAGAACGGGGATGGTGCGGGACCGCGCTGCCAAAGAGGGCCTGTCGGTGACCCGCGTCTCGAGCATTGCGGCGACCGGCTTCGGGTTGACCGCGCTGTGCATCGCTCATCAGCGAAACTATCTGGCCCGATTCGAGTGCGAACAGCGCGTGGAGAAGACGCTGGCATTCCTGCTGGAGGATTGTCCGCACGAGCACGGGTTTCTGTACCACTTCATCGACATGGAAAGCGGGCAGCGGATGTTCGGCTGCGAGCTGTCGTCGATCGACACCTGCTGGCTGCTGTGCGGGATCCTGACCTGCCGGCAGTATTTCGCAGGCAACGAGCGGATTGAGGCGCTGGCGACGACCTTCTATCGGAGGGTCGACTGGCAGTGGATGATGAATGGGGGCGCGACGCTCTCCATGGGCTGGCTGCCGGATCAGGGATTTCTGACCCAGCGGTGGGACATTTACGCAGAGCTGCTGGTGATGTATCTGCTGGCCATCGGGTCCCCGACGCACCCGATCCCTTCGGATACATGGCTGGCGCTGCAGCGCCCGGTGGTGCAGTTCGGAGGAGTGGATTACATCAGCGGCGTGGCGCCGATCTTCATCCACCAGTACGCGCACGCGTGGTGCGATCTGCGCAACGTGGCCGACCTGCACGCCAACTACTTCACGAATTCGATTGCGGCCACCAGCGCCCACCAGATGTGGTGCCTGACCATGGGACGAAAGTTTCCATGGTGGGACCAGAACCTGTGGGGGCTGACCGCGTCGGATTCACGCGAGGGGTACCGGGTGTGGGGCGGCCCTCCGTTGATGGGCGATCCGGATGGGACGCTGGTGCCCTGCGCGACGGGCGGATCGCTGGTGTTTATGCCGGCGGAATGCACCCACGTGCTGCTGAGCATGCGCGAGCAGTTCAAAGACAAGGTGTACACGCGCTACGGATTCGCGGACGCATTCCAGCCGCACGCGAACTGGTACGGGCCGGATATTCTGGGGATCGACCAGGGCATCACGATGCTGATGGCCGAGAACCTGCGTTCCGGGTTCGTGTGGGAGCAGTTCATGAAAAACCCCGAGATCGGACACGCGATGCAGCTGGTGCAGTTCCATCCGGACCTGAACCCGATGTGGGCGGTACGGTAACGGAAACGGCCAAAAGCCGGCCAGCCAGGAAACGGTCAGGGGAAAGCCGGTGGGCGAGGCTCCCTGGGGCCGACGGCCGGCGAGCCTGCCGGAAAGTATATTTCTGCCCTTTCATGACACCGTCGCACATCTTGATGAATCTTCATAGACAATAGGTGACGCATGGCCGAGACTACTCCGCGATATCGGTGGCAAACGGGGCATGGCGAGGCGTTCGGTGCGCCGGGACTGGAACCGCGGTGGACGTCGAGCGCAAAAGATACGGTCAGCACGGCGTACGCTGCGTCGAGCCGGCTGTGGTTTACCGTGTCCCACGGCATCCTGAACGAGATTTACTGCCCCACCATTGACCGGCCGCAGATTCGCGACATGCAGTTTCTGGTGACAGACGGGGAAACCTTCTTTCACGAAGAGCGGCGGGATCTGATCCATACCTTCGATTACATCGATCGGGACGCGCAGGCGATCCGGGTGGAAAATCGCGACCCGGAAGGGCGGTACACGATTGTGCGGCAGATGATTGCCGATCCGCACTATCCGGTGGTGCTGATCCACGTGCACATCGAGGGCGCTGAGGAGCTGGTGGCAAGGCTGAAGGTGTATGCGCTGCTCTCGCCGCATCTGGAGGGCGGCGGGAGGGGCAATTCGGCCCGCATTGCGGAGGTTGCGGGCCGGCGCGTAGCGGTCGCGTGGAGGGATGCGATGTCGCTGGCGATGGCCTGCGACTGCGGCTTCGCGCGGGCGAGCTGCGGATTTGTGGGGACGAGCGACGGCTGGCAGGACCTGAAGAAGAACTTCCGGATGGACTGGGAATTCGGATCGGCGCTCAACGGGAATATTGCGGTGACGGGTGAGATCCCTGCAGGGACGCGGGAATTCACGCTGGCCATCGGATTCGGAGAAGGCCACCATGCGGCGCTGGCGTCGACCATGGGATCGCTGGCCGTGCCGTTTGCGAAACATCTGGGCCGGTTCATCGAACAGTGGCACCGGGTGAAGACGCCGCGGCATCTGGCCGCGCACTCGAGCGACGGCGGACGGCTGCTGCACATCAGCCACAACGTCGTGCTGGCGCACGAGGACAAGACGTTTGCAGGCGCGTTCATCGCCTCCGCGTCGATCCCGTGGGGATACGCGAAGGGCGATGACGATCTGGGCGGGTACCACCTGGTGTGGACGCGGGACATGGTGCAGACGGCGACGGCACTGATGGCTTGCGGACGCACCGATACGGCGCTGCGCGCGCTGGTGTACCTGGCGTGCACGCAGAAACCCGATGGGGGATTCTCGCAGAACTTCTGGGTGAACGGAGAGCCTTACTGGACGGGGATCCAGCTGGATGAGGTTGCATTTCCGATCATGCTGGCGTGGCGGCTGTGGAAGGCCGGGGCGCTGGAGAACTTCGACGTCGTGCCCTTTGTGGAGCGCGCGGCGGGGTTCCTGGTGCGCTATGCGCCGGTGACCCAGCAGGAGCGATGGGAGGAGACGGCGGGCTATTCGCCATCGACGCTGGCGGCGGTGATTGCGGGGCTGATCTGCGCTGCGGATATTGCGCGGGAGCACGAATCGGGCGAGCTGGCGCACTTTCTGGAAGAGCATGCGGACTGGATCGAAGGCCACCTCGAAGACTGGACGGTGACGAATAACGGGGTGCTGCTGGAGGATGTGAAGCGGCACTACATGCGGATTCGCCCGCCGGAATGCAGCGATCCGTATGCGCACGAGGAGTGCGGGCGTGAGACCCTGCACATCAACAACCTCGCGCCGGGAGAAAAGGCAGATTTCGAGGCGCGGGAGATTGTGGATGCCGGATTCCTGGAACTGGTGCGGTACGGCGTTCGTGCGGCCTGCGATCCGCTAATCGTGGATTCCCTGAAGGTCGTGGATGCGGTGCTGAAGGTCGATACGCCAAGGGGGCCGTGCTGGCGGCGGTATAACCACGATGGCTATGGGCAGCGGAGCGACGGCGGACCGTTTCTGGGATGCGGAAAAGGGCGCGCCTGGCCCCTGTTGACCGGAGAGCGGGCGCATTATGAACTGGCTGCCGGGCGGGAAATCGAATCGCTGATCGCGACCATCGAGCGGTTTGCATCGGGGGGAGGCATGTTGCCCGAGCAGATCTGGGACGAGCCGGATAAGAACGGGCTGGTGCTGGGCGGGCCGGCGGGCTCCGCGATGCCGCTGGTGTGGGCGCACTCGGAGTATCTGAAGTTGCTGCGGTCGGCGGTCGACGGGCAGGTATTCGATCGGATTCCGATTGTGGAACAGCGATACGCGAAGAAGAATCATCCGCCGAGCGGGATTGAGGTGTTCAAGGTGCGGCGGCGGCAGATTCGCACGATCCCGGCGGGAAAGCGGCTGCGGATTACCTCTGCGGAGCGGTTTCTGGTGCGCTGGACCGCGGATGGATGGCAATCGCAGCAGGACGTCGAGAGCACCCAACTGGGATATGCCGGATCGTACGCGGATTTGCCCTCCGGAGATGCTGGGACCATCAGCTTTACGCTCCTTTGGCTGGACGAAAACCGCTGGGAAGGAAAGAACTTCGACGTGGCGCTAGAGGCGCCGGTTTCGTAGTGTGAGGCGAAGCGCCGGTTTGCGTCATCCAAGCAGTAGAGCGAAAATCGAAATTGCCCCTGTCACGCCCCCGGCGCATCCCCACGCTGCAAGCGAAGAGGAGAAACGAGAAATATGAACGAACTCGATCAGCTGTCGATTAACGCTCTGCGATTTTTGGCCGTGGACGCCGTGCAAAAGGCGAACAGCGGACATCCGGGCGCGCCGCTGGGCTGCGCACCGATGGTGTATCTCCTTTTTCACAAGTTCATGCGGCATAACCCGAAGCACTCGAAGTGGACGAATCGCGACCGCTTCGTGCTGTCGAATGGGCACGCGTCGGCGATGCTGTACAGCGTTCTGCACCTGACCGGGTACAAGGTTGCCATCGAGGACCTGGAGCAATTCCGGCAATGGGGATCGATTACGCCCGGCCATCCGGAGTACGGCGACACAGACGGCGTGGAAGTGACGACGGGTCCGCTGGGGCAGGGATTCGCAATGTCTGTGGGGCTGGCGATCGCGGAGAAGCATCTGGCGGCGGTCTACAACCGGCCGGACTTCAACGTGGTGGACCACCACACCTACATGATGTGCGGCGACGGCGACCTGATGGAAGGCGTCTCGCACGAGGCGGCGTCGCTGGCGGGTACTCTGGGTCTGGGCAAGCTGATCTGCCTCTACGACGACAACCTGGTCTCGCTGGACGGTCCTACGGAGCTTTCATTTACCGAAGACCGGCTCAAGCGCTTCGAGGCCTACCACTGGCACGTGCAGAGAGTAGAAGACGGGAACGATCTGGAAGCCATTTCGAAGGCGATCGAAGCGGCAAAGGCGGTGAAGGACAAGCCATCGTTCATCGCGGTGCGGACGGTCATCGGGTACGGCAGCCCCAAGGCGGGCACCAGCAAGGCGCACGGCGAGGCGCTGGGCGTGGACGCCGTGAAAGAGACCAAGAAGAATCTTGGCTGGCCGGAGGACAAGACCTTCTACGTGCCGGACGAGGCCGCGAAGAACTGGCTCAAGGCCGTGGAGAAAGGCGCGAAAGAAGAATCGGAGTGGAACGCGAGGTTCGCTGAGTATCGGAAGACGTATCCGGAGTTTGCGGCCGAGTTCGAGCGCGTGCAGTCGGGCAAGCTGAAGGACGGATGGCAAAAGAGCCTGCCGAAATTCCCGGCGGATTCGAAACCGGTGGCGACGCGGACGGCGGGAAACACCGTGATGAACGCGCTGGCGAAACAGGTGCCGGAAATGCTGGGCGGGGCGGCAGATTTGTCCACATCGACCAAGACGCTGATCAAGGACAGCGCGAATTTCCACGTCGACCCCACTGGCGAGAACATCTATTTCGGCGTGCGCGAATTCGGCATGTGCGCGATGGTGAACGGCATGGCCGCTCATGGCGGAGTGATTCCCTATGGGTCGACGTTCTTCGTCTTCACGGATTACGCGAAACCGGCGCTGCGCATGGCCGCGATCATGGATGTGCATTCCATCTTCGTCTTCACGCATGACTCGATCGGACTGGGCGAGGATGGACCGACGCACCAGCCGGTGGAACATCTGACCATGCTGCGCGCGGTGCCGCGGCTGACCGACTTCCGGCCCGCGGATGCGAACGAGACATCGGCGGCGTGGGGCCTGGCGCTGGAGCGCAGGGGGCCGTCGTTTATGGCGCTCTCGCGACAGGATCTGCCGCTGCTCGATCCGGAGAAGCAGGGCGTGTTCGAGGGAGTCCGCAAGGGCGCTTACATCGTGGAGCAGGGCGGCGAGCGTCCGGATGTGCTGATTGTGGGCACCGGAGCGGAGCTTTGGCCGGCGGTGCGCGCGGCCGAGCAGCTGAAGAAGGAAGGCATCGCGGCGCGCGTGGTGTCGATGCCAAGCACCAAA
>DATJQW010000178.1:0-32550 GCA_035505395.1 Acidobacteriaceae bacterium | reverse complement strand
ATCAGCCCGTTGATCCACTAACGCGACCGGCGGGATTCATTCCACCTGGAAGAGACCGGGCAACGCTGTGCCGGCATTGGCAAGAATCAGGTCGGTGAATGCGGGGGCGTTCGCGGGCGGCTCCGGCCCGATGTAATAGCGGCGCACCTGCGGAGCGGCCCAGCCAACGAATGCGGCAGCGGGATAGACCGCCCCCGAGGTGCCGACGACCAGCATGACCGTGCAGCGGGCGATCTCCTGCTGAATACGGTCCAGTTCGAGGGGAATCTCTCCGAACCAGACGATGTGAGGACGGATGCGGCCGCCGCAGGAGCAGCGGGCGATGGCGGCCTCGGTCTCGTAGAGCGAGGCGTCGGTGAAGGGAGGCTGCGAGCAGGAAAAATTGCCCGACTCCGGCGCGTGAAGCTCGCAACGGGACTGGAAGAGCTGGCCGTGCATATGGACGAGGCGACGCGAGCCGGCGCGCTCGTGCAGATCGTCGACGTTCTGGGTGCAGAGGAAGAAGCGGTCATCGAGCTGGGCTTCGAGCGCGGCCAGAGCGCGGTGCGCAGGATTGGGCTGTGCCTCGAGCGCGTCGCTGCGGCGCATGCTGTAGAAGCGCCAGACGCGCGCGGCGTCCTCGGTCCAGGCCTCGGGGGTGGCGACTTCTTCGACGCGATGGCCCTCCCATAGGCCGCCCTGGTCGCGGAAGGTGCGCAGACCGCTTTCAGCGCTGACGCCGGCGCCAGTGAGGACGAAGACGCGGTCGAGGCTGCCGATCCGGATGGCCATGGCATCAGCGTATCGCGGCAGCGACCGGCGATACCCCCCTGGCCATTCCTCCAGTCGGCTTTGACCTGGATTCAATGAGTTGGCGGAGACCGAATTTTTCGACGCGGGCCAGCGATTTGATTCCGAGTCAGTTGCGGCATGGCCGAGGTTGGAAGCAGACTCGGCCGAGGATGAATCAAGCTCAGCCGAGATGGGGCCTGATGATTCAGAGCAAGTCACTTGCGGCATGGCCGAGATTGATTCAATCACGGTCGAGGTTGAACCTGGCGCGGGGCGAAGGCCCGGGTGCTGGGGCAGGAATTTTGCGGGGTCAAGACCTGACGTTTACGGTCACGCGACGACCTGTGTCGGGGCCGTTACTTCGGGATGACCGCTTCGCGGCCGGCGAGGGGGGTGGCTTCGTCGAGGAATCCTTTGACCACGGGGCCGACGCGGCTGGCGCAGAGGTTGGGGGCGAGATGGCCGCAGCCGTCGAAAATCTCCAGCTCCGACTGGGGCACCTCGTGGTGGATATCCTCGGCGACGGAGACGGGGATGAGGTGATCCTGCTTGCCCCAGACGATGAGCATGGGCATTTTGAGCGCGCCGAGTTTGCCGTCGAGGAGCGCGTGACCGGTGAGCATCGAATGCATGCTGCGCTGGACGACCCAGCCATGGAGAGCGACGTAATGGAAGATAGCGTGGGCGATGAATCCGGGGACCGCCGGCGGCGGTGTGGCGCGCAGCAGATCGTTGAGCTGGCGCAGCTGCTGGGCCGTTTGCGGCCAGAAGAGGCTGGTGTCCCATTTGAGATCCCAGCGCAGGCCGGCGCTATCAAAGATCATGAGGCGGCGGACGCGCTGAGGCTGGTCGATAGCGACGCGCATAGCGATCCAGCCGCCCATGGACCATCCGCCGAGATCGATGCGGGAGAGATGGCGGTTGTCGAGAAAGGCTTCGAGGGCCTGGGACTCTTCCGGGATGGAATACGTGGCGCCGGCCGGCGAGGCAGAGCGGCCGTAGCCGGGCAGGTCGGGCGCGTAGACGCGGTGATGGTCGCGAACCAACTGGGGCATCAGGTGCGCCCAGTCCTCGGCGCGGCCGCCGAGGCCGTGGACGAGCACCACGGGAGGGCCGGATCCTCCGACGAAGTAGTGGACGCGGATGCTGGGGGAGCCGGCGAAGGGGATCTGGGTGTACTCACTCTGAATGCCATCGAACCAGAGGCGAAGCTGGGTGGAGGCGACAAGCAGGTCGAGGGGGCGCAGCAGCGCGAAGGCGGTGAGCGCGACGAGCGGAGGCACGACGATGACGAGGGCCCAGCGCAGGACGCGCCAGAGCGTGCGCCGGTGAGGCCTCTGTGGGGTTGCGATGGTCGCCATTCGCCGGACGCTTCCCTTCTGGAGTTTAGACGGCTGCGGCGGACAGGCGCAGCGCACGGTGGATGACTTCGATCGTCAAGGGGGTGAGGCCAGCCAGGTCGGCGGGATCGGCCCAGCGAGCCTCCAGCGCATCGGTGGCGCAGGCGAGCGTGCCGCCGGTAACGCGGCAGAGGAAATCGATGAGGACGTAGTGGTATCGGACGCGGCCCAGGGGGTCGCGGGCGATGCGGTCGAAGGCCTTGACCACCTCGACTGGCTCGACGGCAAGGCCGGTTTCCTCCAGGACCTCGCGACAGATGGCTTGTTCCAGGGTCTCGCCCAGTTCGACGGCGCCCCCGGGAAGAGACCATTCGCCCTGAAGCGGGGGCTGGGCGCGCCGGATGAGCAGGACGGACTTTTCGCCTCGGGGACCGTCGCGGACGATGACGGCGCCGACGCCGGCGATGGGTGCGTCGGGATATTCACGTCTCATGACTCAGCCCCACTCAGGCCAGCGGAGGGCTTGAATGGGCCACCCGTGGAGGATGCAGAGAAACAACTTCTTTCCCCGGCTGGCGCCCGTGCCGGGCTCGGATTGGAATTGCGGTCCGTCACAGCTTCATGGGTTTGCCGAACTCGCCGTCGAAGACGGTGCGGGCCATGCTGAAGCGTCCACCATTGAACTTGTCGGGCCCTTTGAGGTAGCCGATGGCCAGCAGGGCAACGACTTCGTAACTGAGGGGGAGATTGAGCACCTCACAGACCCTGGCGGCTTCGTAGCCTTCCATGGGCGCGGTGTCGTAGCCCATCACTTCGGCCATCCACATCATGGTGGTGAGCGCAGTCATGACGTGGCGATTGAGCCAGGCGACGAGGTTGGGGTGGTTGCCGAGATATTCAGGAATATTGGCGCGCGCCTGCTCGATGTAGTTCTCGGTCATGCCGGCCTCGCGGCCCATGCGAATCATCTCTTCCATGTCGGTGCGCCAGCCGTCCTTGTCGCCGCAGGCAACGATGACCACGGATGCCTCTTCAACTTTGGCCTGGTTGAAGCTGGCGGAGCGCAGGCGGCGGAGCTGGTCGGGGGAGCGGACGACGATGAAGCGCCAGGGCTGGAGGTTATAGCCGCTCGGCGCGCTCAGCCCCGCCTCGAGGATTCTTTTCAGGTCGGCGTCGGGAATCGGCTCCCCGTCAAAACTCGGTGTTGCCCGACGTTGCTCGACTGCTTCGCTGAGAGATTTTTCCATTCGACTGGCCATGCCTGAGATCTAACTTGCCTGCTTTCCTTGAAGGTGGGTGACGGTGCTGTGTTGTCCGGCGGGGGGAGCGGTCGCCTGGATCTGATCCATGGGCAGCTCCAGAGCAAAAGGCGTCTGATTCCCGGGGGCGGAGGCGTAGACCCAAAGGCCATGAAAGGCCTCCGCGAGCTCGGGATGGAACTGGAGTAACGCCCGCATGATAGCAGTCACCTGGGCGCGCGCGGCAACGGGATCGAGATTGGGAGCGGATCGATAGGTGACGATGAGATCGAGGTGGCCCGTGAATTCCCCGGTATGGATGTCGGTGATGTCGTAATTCTGATCGTCGGCTATGAGTTCGAGCGGGGCGGCGCCAGGCAGGCCGGAGGGACGGATCTTCTCCGCCTCGGTACGCAGTTTCTGCAGATTGGGGCTGGTGAGGAAGTCGACCGGCTGGAGAAGGAACTGCGCGGTCTGGTAGTAGAACCAGGCATCCCAGGACTGCTTTTTGGCGGCATATTCGCGTGCCTGCTGCCAGAACCAGACGCCATCGTGTCCGCCCATGGTCATGGGGCGGGTGAAGAGGCCGGCAAGTTTCCAGGTAGCGCTGCCGGATGGATCGTTGGCCAGGATCATGGAGATCTGCTGCGGATGGTCGACGCCGGTGGCGCGCAGGAGCGCGAAGGCGTAGGTTCCGGGCGGAAGCTGCGGGATGGTCATCTCGACGATGAGCGAGGATCCGGGCAGGCCGCAGAAGAACTGCGCGTCGGCGGGCATGGCGAGATCGGTGGCGTCGAGCTGATAGAGCGCCTCGATGGTGACGGTGGCGTGCTGAATGGAAGGCGAGACGGACTGGATGGACTCGGCGATACCGCTGAACCGGGCGGCGACGGCGGAGATGGTCTGAGCCTTCACCGCGGCCGTGTCGCCGCCGGCGATGTTGGCTGCGAGCGAGCGCGCCGCCTGCTCAAGGATCGCTCGCTGCCCGGCGCTCATCTGCGACTCGGTGGTGCAGGCGACGCCGAATGCAGGGAGGGCCAGGAGCAGAGGAAGAAGGCCGGTGAGAGATCGAACGAAGCGCGGGCGCAAGGGGCGCATGCGGGGAAATCCCTTCCTGAACAGGCAGGAGCGAAGTCGAACCGCTTCCAGTCTAGTACAGGGTCGAGAGCGGTTTTAAACGGCAGCGGGTAAGTGAAAGGATTCAGCTGCGATCTACTGGGGCGGCCTTGGCCAGCGCGCCTCGATGGTGGTGGAGATACCGCCGCGAGGGCGGAAATCACCCCTGACGAGGGCCCAGACGGGATCGCACGCTTTCACGACGTCGTCCAGCACCTGGTTGACAACGTTTTCCTGGAAGATGCCGAGGTTGCGATAGGAGAAGAGGTACTCCTTCCAGGATTTCAGCTCCAGGCACTTGTCGCGAGGCATATAGCGGAGGGTGATGACACCGAAGTCGGGCAGGCCGGTTTTGGGGCAGACAGAGGTGAACTCGGGATCGTCGATGACGATTTCGTAGCCGGCAAACTGGTTGGGCCAGGTTTCAATCGGAGGAAAGTCGAAATCGAGGCCCGCCCTGGCGTGTTCCTCGGTATAGCGCGTGGATGGAGGCATGGTTTTATTTTAGCGGGGGCGGTATCAGGCCGGGTACGTGACATTTTCCGAACCCTAAGCTGAGTGTTGTGAGTCTTATATACTGACTCACGGTTCCACTCATGCCTACCAAGTCGAAAAGGCCCAGAACCGCGCGGATCTGGATCATCACCATCGGAGCGCTGATTGTCGCGTTTTACGCCGTGCGCATCATGACCCGCGAGAAGTTGCCGATTCGGGTGGCGGCGGCGTCGATCCAGGATCTGACCAAGACCGAATCGACGAACGGCAAAGTGGAGCCCCAGCCGCAGACCAATTTTTCAGCGCACGCGCCTTTTCCGGGAACCATTCGGGCGGTGTACGTGCATGCGGGAGAAACGGTCGCCGCCGGGCAACTGCTGGTGGCCATGGATGACACCCAGGCGAAAGCGCGGGTGGCGGATGCGCTGGCGGCGCTGAAGGGAGCCGAGGCGAATTATGACGCGGCTGTGCACGGGGGGACTTCGTCGGAGCGCATCACGCTGGCCGGAAATCTGAAGAAGGCGGAGATCGAGCGCGATCAGGCACAGCAGGATCTGGCGGCTTTGCAGAAGCTGGAGACCAGCGGAGCGGCTTCGCCGAGCGAGGTAAGCGCGGCGCAGGAGCGGCTGGCCACGGATGAGAGCGCGGTGCGGGCACTTCAGCAGCAACAGACAGGGGGATACGGCGCTGCGGATGTCGCGCATGCGAAGGCGGCGCTGGAGGATGCGCAGGCGGGCTATGCAGCGGCGCAGGAGTCGCTGCAGCAGGCAATTGTGCACGCGCCCTTTGCCGGAACGGTTTATTCCCTGCCCGTGACGCCGTCGGGTTACGTGCAGCAGGGCGATGAGCTGCTGTCGATGGCGGATCTGAAGCAGCTGCAGGTGCTGGCGTACTTCGACGAGCCGGAGATCGGCAGCCTGAAGGTCGGACAGCCGGCCACGATCGCGTGGGATGCGCACCCGATTCAGCGCTGGCACGGGAAGATTCTGCGACTGCCCTCGACGATCGTGACGTACCTGACCCGCAACGTCGGCGAGGTTCTGATTTCGATCGACGACAATCAGGGCGAATTGCTGCCGGAGACGAATGTTCGTGTGACCGTCACGGTAGCCAATGAATCCAATGTATTAGTGGTTCCGCGAGACGCCATGGACTTCGAGCAGGGGGCGGCGGCTTACGTTTATCGCGTGGAGAACGGGTCGCTGCACCGCACGAGGGTCACTGTCGGCCAGCTGAATCTGACCGATGTGCAGATTGTGAGCGGACTCAGGGTTGGCGACATTGTGGCGACCGGCACGACCAACGGTCAGCCGCTCGGCGACGGTGAGCCGGTTCAGATCGTGCAGTAGTACGCAGAGCAGGAGGCAGTTTGCGCCGAATTTTGCTGGTACCGGGAAGTGTAGTTGCGTTGTCGGCGTGCCTGTGGGCGATGCCGACAACGATGTCGACTCCGGTGCGACAAGATCTGGATTTGGGGCGCGCGGATGCGGCGCTGGTGCGGCTGGACGCTGCCCTTACCCAGGACCAGAGCGACGCCGAGGCGCACAACCTGCGTTGCCGCGTCTATTACGAGGAGGAGCAGTGGGACCAGGCCATCGCCGACTGCGAAGCGGCGGTGACGCTGGATCCCTCCAACAGCAACGACCACCTGTGGCTGGGCCGCGCTTACGGCCAGAAGGCCGCGCACGTATCGCTGGTGTCGGCCTACAAGCTCGCGCGCAAGGTCGCGGCTGAGTTCGAGCAGGCTGTTCAGCTGGATCCGCGCAATGCAGATGCGCTGGCAGACCTCGGCGAATTCGATGTGAGCGCGCCAGGTGTGGTGGGGGGCGGCATGAACCGCGCCCTGGCCGTCGAACAACAACTCCAAAGCGTAAACCCGGCGGATGCGCTGACGCTGGCAGCGAGGATCGCGGAAAAGAAAAAGGACTACGCAGCCGCGGAAGCCGATTATGAGGCGGTCATCGCGAAGGCCTCGGATCAGGCCGATGCCTGGATGGATCTCGCGGCTTTCTATCAGCGGCGCGGGCGGCTTGCCGATATGGATGCCGCGGCGCACACTGGCGCCTCGCTCGACCGGCGCCACGGCGTCGCCCTGGTGGATGGGGCGGCTACGCTGGCGAGGGCCGGACAGGAGCCGCAGACGGCCATCCGCTGGCTGCAGCAGTACCTGGATTCGCACGCACAGTCGGAGGAAGCTCCGGCCTTTGCCGTGCACGTGCAGCTGGCAAGGCTGCTGCAGGACCAGGGGAATCCGCAGGCAGCGCAGGACGAGATCGCCGCGGCTCATGCACTGGCATCGGGCTATCGCATTCCGCCGTCGAACAACTCGGCCAGGGCAGGGCGCTAGACAGTACACTCAAAAAGATGCCGTTGGCATACGGGGCGCGAAAACTGAAGCATGCAGTGGCCAGGGCCGCGGTGACAGCGGCGCTGCTGCTTCCGTTCACCGCCGCGGCTCAGATTTCGCTTTCGTCCGCTGTCGATCTCGCTGAAAAGAGCAGCCCTGACGTGCGCGGCGCCATTGCGGATGTTCGGAAGGCAAACGCCGGGCTATCGGAAACAACGGATGCCTACATCCCGAATCTGGTGTTCGGCGCGAATCCCGGATATGTATACGGGTATCCGCTGGGATACCCCTCACTGTTTCAGGCGAATTCTCAGTCGCTGGTGATTTCGTTCTCGCAGCGGGACTACATTCGATCGGCTCGGGAGGCGGTGAACGCCGCCAATCTGAGACTGAAGGACGTGGAGCAGCAGGTTGCGCTGGATGTCGCGCTGGACTACGTGGAACTGAATCACGATCTCGAGGAGATTTCCGCGCTCGATGACGAGATGAGCTACGCGAGCGGCCTGGTACAGATTGAGCAGCAACGGGTGCTGGCCGGTGTGGATGCGCGGGTGACCGAACTGCAGGCGGAACTGACTGCGGCGCAGGTGGATGAGAAGAGGATCCATCTTGAAAACGACGCTGACGAAATGCGGCAGAAGATCGGAAATCTAACGGGACTGCCGGCAGCGGGGCTCACGACTATCAACAGCAGCATCCCGCCGGCTCCGAACTTCAGCGCGGACTCCGGCAACGACCTCGGGGCGGCAAAGAATCCAGGAGTTTCGGCAGCCGACGCCAACGCGAAGTCGAAGTTCTACCAGGCGTGGGGCGATTCGCGGCAAAATTACCGGCCGACGGTGGCGTTCGGCGCGCAGTACAGCCTCTTCGAGAAATTCGCCAATTACACGGAATACTTCCCGAAGGGTTTGCAGTACAACAACGCGGCCCTCGGAGTCGTGATTACGTTTCCGCTGTTCGACGCATCGCGGCGCGCGAAAGCAAAAGAGTCAGAGGCAGACGCCATGCATGCCGAGGCCGATGCTGACGCGGCCCGGAACACCTTCAGCGAGCAGACGCTGATGATGCGGCGGTCGATTCTGGAGCTGAACGCGCAGCAGAGGGTGGCGCAGATCAGGAGCGAACTGGCTCAGGAACAGCTGAAGACGGTGGAGACAGAACTTTCCAGCGGAACCGGGTCGGCGGGCGCGCCGCCGGCGACGCCGATCCAGGCGCAGCAGGCGCACATCCAGGAGCGGGAACGATACGAGGACCTGCTGGACGCGCAGTTCGAACTGATGAAGATCGAGCTGAGCCTGCTGCGGCAAACGGGACAAATTGGGAACTGGGTGCAGTCTTCCCTGAAATGACGGCCACGGCGGCGTGCTTTCGGGGTGCGCTCGGCGGGTTCCTTGCGTGCGTTAAGTCTTTTATCGACAAAGAGATCGAGTGCCGTCTCAATTAATCCTGGGCGATGTTGCACGATGGTAAACTGAACAGGAGACTTATGCCCCTGAAAACCTTGTTTCTCAACCCTCCGTCGTTTGAAAATTTTGATGGCGGAGCCAGCTCCCGCTGGCCAGCCACGCGCGAGATCGAATCGTACTGGTACCCGGTGTGGCTTGCGTATCCAGCCGGCATGCTGGAGGGCGCGCGCCTGCTGGACGCCAATCCGCATCACGTCTCCTGGCCGCAGGTGGTCGAAATCCTGAAGGACTACGAATTCCTCGTCCTCTTCACCAGCACCATCGCCTGGAGCGGCGACCAGCGCTGGGCCGAGAAGGTGAAGGAGACCTACCCCGGCATCAGGATCTGCTTTGTCGGGCCGCCGGTCACGACCGATCCCGATAAAGCCCTGAACGAGTGCCATGCGCTCGACTTCGTCTGCCGGCGCGAGTTCGACTACTCCGTGGTGGAGTACGCCAACGGAAAGCCCCTCGATCAGATCCTCGGCATCAGCTACCGGCAGAACGGGCAGGTGGTGCACAACCCCGATCGGCCGCAAATCGACACCCTCGATGCTCTGCCGTGGGTGACCGACGTCTACAAGCGCGATCTCGACGTGACGAAATACAACGTGCCGTTCCTGCTGCATCCGTTCGTCTCGCTGTACACGACGCGGGGCTGCCCGGCGCAGTGCACCTTCTGCCTGTGGCCGCAGACCACCAGCGGGCACGCATGGCGGAAGCGGTCGACGGACGACGTGGCGGCGGAGATGGCGCACGCCAAAGAGCTTTGGCCGAACGTGAAGGAATTCTTCTTCGACGACGACACGTTCAACATCCAGAAGGCGCGAACCATCGAGCTGTGCGGAAAGCTGAAGCCGCTGAAGCTGACATGGTCGAGCACCTCGCGCGTAACCACGGACTACGACACCCTGAAGGCGATGCGCGACGCTGGCTGTCGGCTGCTGATCGTGGGCTTCGAATCGGGCGATCCGCAGATCCTGAAGAACATCAAAAAGGGCGCCACCATCGAGCGCGCGCGGGACTTTGCGCGGGACTGCCACAAGCTGGGGCTGACCATCCACGGAGACTTCATCCTCGGCCTGCCCGGGGAGACGAAGGAGTCGATCCGGAACACGATTCAGTTCGCGAAGTCGCTGGACGTGGAGACGATCCAGGTATCGGTGGCCCACGCGTTTCCGGGCACGGAGCTGTACGAGTACGCGCGGGTGAACGGCTTTATCACCAACGGCAACAAGATGGTGGACGAGGGCGGGCACCAAATCGCGCACATCGAGTACCCGGGACTTCCGGCTGAATACGTGCTGGAGATGGTGAACCGGTTTTACGACGAGTACTTCTTCCGGCCCAAGGCGGCGTGGCGCGTGATCAGCAAAGCGATTGCCAACCGCGACGTCAAGCGGCTGTATCAGGAGTCGAAATCGTTCCTGAAGCTGCGCGCGCAGCGCGACAAGATGGTGAAGGAGACGCGGTCGCAGCGTTCGAACGACGAGGGTTCGGGCAAAGCGGTGAACGCCGAGGCATAGTCGACGGCAAGACGAGCGGCCCGGGATGCAAGGGCCGCCCTTTTCTTTTCTGAGGGAGTGTTTCGGTCGTGAGCCAATCGACCATGACATTCCGGCGCTATCTGGTGCTGGCTGCGGTGACGCTGACCTCGTCCTGCGGGGACACGTTCCTGGCGCGTGGGATGAAATCGCTGGGGCCGGTGTCGCTGGCCCATCCGGCGGCGCTGATCCACGCGGTTTTTGCGCCGTGGGTAGCGGCGGGGATTGTGCTGCTGATCGGGTTCTTCGCCTCTTATCTCACGGCGCTCTCGTGGGCGGACCTGACCTACGTGCTGCCGGCCAGTTCCCTGGGGTACGTGATCATGACGGTGCTGGCGCGCTTCTGGCTGCACGAGCACGTGCACCCGCTGCGCTGGCTGGGCGTTCTGTTCATCACGGCAGGGGTGGGGTTTGTCACGCGCGGGCCGTCGTTTACCGATCACGGCACGTCGGTGGAGGAGCGGGAGCTCGAGGAGGTGCTGCAATGACCCCCTTGCCTGCGGCTTTCGCGACGACAGCAATGATCGCGAGCGTGGTGGTGACGGCGACGGCAGGAGACATCCTGACGGCGTCGGCGATGCGACAGATCGGCGATTTGGACAGGATTCGAGCACGCAGCGGGATATTGGGCGCGGCTGGCGCGGTGCTGAGCAACACCCGCTTCGGCATCGGGGTGGTTTGCCTCGCGCTGAGTTTCTTTTCGCTGCTTTTCGCTTTCAGCCATCGCGACCTGAGCCTGATTGGGCCGGCCGCGACTTCCCTTACCTTCGTGACGAATGCGCTGGCGGCAAAGATCTTCCTGAAAGAGAACGTGGACCGGCGGCGCTGGGCCGCAGCCATCTTTGTCTGCGTTGGCGTGGCGCTGCTGGCGTTCTAATTCCCCGTCTTTCAGCGCAGAGAGCACACTTCTTTCACCACGGAGAGCACAGAGGACACAGATTCTGAGGGGCGACGGGTCCCCGTTTTCGGTGTAGGGGGCGAGGAAAAACATCCCTCATCAGCGGCGACGTTTTTCCGCAGGCTGTACCTTTCAGAACCGCGCTGCCGAGGCGGTCAGGCGGCGAAGCTTCGAATCCACTCGATAATGCTGCGCACAGCGACGCCGGTGGGACCGGATGCGCTCCATGGTTTGGCGTCGTCCTGCCAGGCCGTGCCTGCAATGTCGAGATGGATCCACGGGGTATCCTCGGCAAATTCCTTGAGGAACATGGCCGCAGTGGTCGCGCCGCCGTAGCGTCCGCCGGTGTTTTTGATGTCGGCGATCTGGGAGCGGATCAGTTCGCGATAGTCATCCTCGGCAGGAAGGCGCCAGAAGCGTTCGCCGGAGATTTTCAGGGCGTCGGTGAAATGGCGATACGCGTCGTCGTCGTTGGAGAAGACGCCGGCGTTGATCTGGCCGAGGGCCACGCCGACTGCGCCGGTGAGAGTTGCAGCATCGATGAGATGCGTCGCGCCCAGCTGCTTCGCGTAGGTAATGCCGTCGGCGAGCACCAGGCGGCCTTCGGCGTCGGTGTTGATGATCTCGATGGATTTGCCGGGACGGTCCGCTGCCGCGGGCATGGCGATCTGGACGTCGCCGGGCTTCTGGGCTTTGCCGGAGGGCATGTTTTCCGTGGCGCAGACGATGCCGATAACGCGAACCCGAGGCCGAAGCTGGGCGATGGCGCGCATGGCGGCGATCATGGAGGCACCGCCTGCCATGTCGTACTTCATCTTCTCCATGTTGTCGGCGGGTTTGATCGAGATGCCGCCGGTATCGAAGGTGATGCCCTTGCCGACCAGGCCGAGGACGGGGCTCGCGGGGGCGTCTTCCGGCTCGTAGCGCATGACGATCAGCGCGGGCGGTTCGTCGGAGCCCTGGGCGACGCTGAGGAAGGCGCCCATCTGCAGCTCGCGCAGCTTGTCGGTGGAATGAACTTCGCAGGAGATGCCGAACTGGCGACAACTGGCGGCGGCGCGTTCGCCGAAGACTGTTGGAGTAAGGCGATTGCCGGGCTCGTTGATGAGCGCGCGGGCGAAGTTCTGCGCTTCGGCAACGATTTCGCCTTCGTGCAGAGCGGCTTCGACGGCGGCGCGGTCCAGACTGGGCGCAGCAACGACCTGGAGCGACTGGATGCTGCGGTCTTTGCGGTCGGAGCGGTAGGTATCCGAGTCGAAATCGGCAATCACAGCGCCTTCGGCGAGCGCGCGGGCGGTGAGCTGCAGCGGGAGCTGAGAGTGCTCGGGGACAGCAATCGCCTGCTCACGGAGATTGCGGGGCCTGGCGAAGCGGATTGAGGTTCCGGCCGCTTTGCGCACCTCGTGCGGCGTGAGTTTAGACGCCTTGCCCAGGCCGATCAGCAACAGGCGCTTCGCGCTCAGGCCATCGGGATTGTGGAGCAACAGGGTTTCGCCGGATTCCGCGCGGAATTCGCCGCCCTCGAGGATCGCCTGCGCGGCGCGCTGCGGTACGTCGTCGGAGGTCAGCAGGCGGATTTCGGGCACCGCATCCTTCGCTTTGCTCGTGGAGGCATCGACGGCGAAGACGGTGAGGAGCGCGGTTTGGACAGAAGCAGCGGGAGAGACGAGAAGCTTGATTTCCATAGATTTCTCAGGGTTCTGCGGGGAGCCGGGGCTCACCAGATAATTTTGATACCGGAATACCGGCGGAAGACACGGTCGCCGGTGACGATGGGGAGTCTTTCGACCTGAGCGGTGGCGAGGATCATGCGGTCGAAGGGATCGCGATGGTGCAGATGGAGAGAGAACATGGCAGCGGCATGGTGCGGCTCAAAAGGCATCACGTCCACCTGAAGGTCCTCAACGGCACGCGTCAGTTCCGCCTCGCCCATTTGAAGCTTGCCGATGCTGTTCTTCACCGCGATTTCAGCGATGGAGGTAGCGCTCAAAAGGCGCTCTGTTTCGGGGTCGGCAAGAATCGCGTGCGCTCGGGCCGGGAGAGCACCCAAATATCCAAGAATCAGGGCCTGAGTATCGAGGAGGACCCTAATAGCGGCCCTCCATCATGGCTTCCACTTCTTCGTCGGTCATGGGATCGGCCCAGTGAGGATCCAGAATGCGAATACGGCCCTTGCCCGTGCCAAACTTCGGCGGCCGCCTCTCAGAACCGGACACCGGAACCAAAGCGGCCATCGGCTTGTTGTAGCGGGCGATCAGGATGGTCTTTCCCTGGGAAGCGTCTTTGAGGAGCCTGGTCAGATTTGCCTTGGCATAAGCAGTGCTGACGGTAGTGGCCATGAGCGTATTGTACAACACTCTTGTACAACATTCAGGCTTTGCGGCTGCGGGCGATGGCGGCGCGGGCCTCGCGGTCGGCTTCGCGGCGGCGCTCGGTTTCCCGCTTGTCCCACTCCTGCTTGCCGCGGGCCAGGGCCAGTTCGCATTTCACACGGCCGTTGCGGAAATAAAGCCGAGTCGGGATGAGCGTGAGGCCCTTCTGCTGCGTCTTTCCCGTGAGTTTGCGGATTTCTTCCTGGTGCAGCAGCAATTTTCGCGTGCGCAGGGCTTCGTGATTGTTGTAGCTCCCATGAGAATACGCTCCGATATGCGCACTCAGCAGAAAGGCTTCGCCGTTCTGGATCAGGCCATAGGCGTCCTTCAGATTCGCCTTGCCCTCGCGAATGGATTTCACCTCTGTTCCGCGCAGGGCCACGCCCGCTTCGATCTTTTCGAGGAGGAAGTAGTTGTGGCTGGCCATGCGGTTGACGGCAGCATCACGGGTGCCGGAAGCCACCGGATCCCGCGGGCCGGGCTTGGGAGGATTGGGCTTGACGGGATGGGAGGATGCGCGAGACATAATCAACAGGCCAAACTCTCATCCTATACGGTCGCAGCGGCGGCGAAACCTGAGGCTCCGGGTGAGAAAACCCGTTGGGGCGCGCCGCAATGCGATACTAGAGCGTGTTCCGGGAGCACGATTTTGCGGGCGACTGAACCGACGGGGCCCGGCCTGATGCCGGAAGCCACGCTTGCCGCAACAACCGGCTTCAGCTTTCCCGGAGCACGGCGTACACGCAGCACTGCAAGGCGCTGCGCAGGCCCGCGGTCGACGAATCTCACTGCCGTAGACGGAGTTGCATGAAGCGCAGCCTTCTCATTCGGGCTCTTTTTGTGGCTTTTTTTGCCGCGATTTTCTTCAGCGTCCCTGCCGCCCATGCGCAGTCGGCCTCGCATCTTTTTAAAGAGGGGCAAGCGGCAGAAAACGCAGGCGATACGCTGACCGCGTACCAGGACTACTACCAGGCATTCCAGAAGAAGCCCAACGACGAGCGATACAAGCTGGCCTGGGAGCGGACGCGCTTTTCCGCAGCGGCTGAGCAGGTGGAGCGCGGCGAGCGCCTGCGCGACCAGGGCGATTACACCGGGGCGCTGACGGACTTCCTGCGCGCGCTGGAGATCGACCCGAGCAACGAGCTGGCCACGGAGGATATTCAGGCAACGAAGGAAAAGCTGAACGCACAGAATCCCCAGGGGCCGCAAACGCCGCGGACGTCGGATGAAGCGTTCGAGGACCTGGCACCTCCGGTGCAGTTGAAGCCCCTGGGAAATGAGCGGATGACCCTGCATATGGTCGAGGACAGCCGCGTCGTATATCAGGCGGTTGGGAAGATGGCGGGCATCAACGTGCTGTTCGATCCGCAGTACGCGTCGAAGCGCATCCAGGTGGACCTGCAGAATGTGGACCTGTACGACGCGCTACGCATTGTGGCTACGGTTTCGGGAACGTTCTGGCGGCCCGTCACGAGCAACACGATCTTCGTGGCCGAAGACACGCCGTCCAAGCATCGGGAGCTGGATCAGCAGGCGGTGGAGACCTTCTACCTGCACAACGTCGCGCAACAGAACGATTTCACCGAAATGCAGACGGTGCTGCGCAATCTCTTCCAGACGGCCCGGATTAACGGCGTCTCCAGCGAGAATGCGATCGTGATGCGGGGCACGCCTGACGAGATCCTGCTGGCGCGGCGGCTGATCGCCGATCTGGACAAGGCGCGGCCGGAGGTGGTGATCGATGTGGCGGTGCTGGAAGTGAGCCGCGATCTGCTGCGCAACATCGGCATTCAGCTGCCGCAGACAGCCAGCATCAACTTCCAGCCTTCGAACTACGACCTGAACAACGAGAGTGGCACCAGCAGCACGAGCACCACAACGAGCGAAACCTCGACCACCACCACCAGTCTCACGCTGAACAACCTGGCCCATCTGAACTCCACCAACTTCGCCGTGACGATCGGCCAGGCGGCCGTCGACCTGCTGCTCACCGACACTCGTTCGCGCATCATCCAGAACCCCGAGATTCGTGCCTCCGACGGGCAGGAAGCGACGCTGAAGATCGGCGAACGCATCCCGATCGCGACCGGGTCCTACGCAGCGCCAGGTCTCGCGGCCGGCGCGGCGATCGGATACGCGCAGACTCAGTTCCAATACATCGACGTGGGCGTGGATATGACCATCAAGCCCACCGTCCATTTCGACCGCGATGTGACCCTGAAGAGCAAGATCGAGGTCTCCGCGACCAACGGCTCCAGCAACATCGAGGGCGTCAACGAACCGATCATCACCCAGCGCGTCGTGGACCACACGGTGAGGCTGAAGGATGGCGAAGCGAATCTGCTGGGCGGAATCCTGCAGCACCAGACGACCTACACCATCAGCGGCACTCCTGGGCTGGGCGAGCTGCCGTTGATTAAGTACCTCTTCAGTACGCAGGAGAAAGAGACCACCGATGACGAGATCGTCTTCCTGCTGATTCCGCACGTGGTGCGCGCTGAGCAGATCTCGCCTGAGGACGTGCAGGAGATCGATACCGGCACGGGCAATAACTTCCAGGTGCACGAGCTGACCAGCACGCAGCAGGTTGCGGACTCCATGAATGGGCAGTCCCAGGCGGTGCTGCCGGCATTCCGCAATTCGGCGGCAGCCCAGGCGACCCAGCCTGCTACCGGCTCCAACGCGGCCCAGGCGGCGCAGCAGGCGATGGATACCATGCAGCAGGAGGCAAATGCCGGACCGCCGGTGAGCCTGCAGCTGACGCCCGAGCAGTCGGTACAGAAGGCCGGCACCACGTTCCAGGTTGCCGTGAACGTATCGGGGGGTAAAGACGTCTTTTCAGTGCCGCTGCAGGTGCAGTACGACGCATCGAAGCTGAGCCTGATCAACGCAGATCTGCCCGATCCGAGGAATCCGAACTTCCTGGGCAAGGACGGGCAGGCGATCACGCTGGTGCACCGGGATGACGGGAATGGCAATGTATCGGTTGTCGCTTCGCGTCCTCCGGGAGTCAAAGGAGTGAGCGGCTCGGGCACGCTGTGCGTGCTGACCTTCCAGGCCAAGGCGCCAGGCAGCGCCTCGGTGGCGATTACGCGGCCTGTAGTACGCAACAGCCAGCAGCAGGTGCTGCCGGCTACCGGATCTCAGGCGATCGTCCTGATCAAGTGACGATGGGCTGAGCAGAACAGAGACATGCGGTTGATCTTTCAAAGACGGCGGAACGTCGAGCGCAGCAACGCGCCAGGAACACGTGCGTCGGCATCGGGGACCTCGGGCGAGCACGGGCTGACACTGGTGGAGCTGATCGTCACAGCGGCGATCCTGTCCATCCTGGCCTCGGCGGCGATCCCCATCGCGCGCTTCCAGGTGAAGCGGCAGAAAGAAGAGATTCTGCGGTACGACCTGTGGCAGATGCGCAAGGCCATCGACGCCTACAAAGATGCGGCGGATCGAGGTGCTTTCCAGACCAAAGTGGACAGCTATAACTATCCGCCGGATCTGCAGACGCTAGTCGATGGCGTGGACGTGAAGGGCAAGAAAGTGAAATTTCTGCGGCGCATCCCGGTCGATCCCATGACCGGGCAGGCCAACTGGGGCATGCGGTCGATGCAGGACGACCCGGACAGCGACAGCTGGGGCGGGCAGAACGTATTCGACGTGTACTCGACGTCGGACGGCACGGCGCTGGACGGCACGAAATACTCAGACTGGTAGAACTTTGCTGAAGAGACTCACAACTCGAAACCGGGAGCACGGCTTCACGCTGGTTGAGCTGATGGTGGTGATGCTGATCATCGCGGTGCTGGCGGCAGTGGCCATCCCGAAATTTGTGGCCGCCATTCGCACCGCGAAGGAAGCGGCGCTGAAGGAAGACCTGCACGTGATGCGCAACGCGATCGACTCCTACACGATGGACAAGAACAAGGCGCCGCAGTCGCTGGACGACCTGGTGCAGGCTGGGTATCTGAAGGCCATCCCCATCGATCCGATGACGCACAGCACCGACACCTGGGTGACGGACAGCGACGACACCTACTCGGATGTGGACCAGACCGAGCCGGGGATCACGGACGTGCACAGCGGATCGGACGAGGTGGGGTCGGACGGGCAGCCGTATTCCAGCTGGTGAGGGTGAGCGACCAACGGACGGTCAATCTCCGCCTGCCGAAAAGTGAAGGCCGCGTGGCAGAATGTCTCTTGCGCTCATGGACCTTCCCGCGATCGGACAAATCCACGATCAATTTCTCGCGCTGAGCCGCGTTGCCAGCGAACGCTTTGGCGGTGCGCTGGGCGGCAAGCTGCTGTTGCTGAGCGGCTTTGACCCCGACGGCATCGCCCTGCTCATCGGCGCAAGCGTCGCGGGCGCCGCGTCGCTGTGCGTGGATGCAGACGGCGGGCGGCTGCGCGAAGGACTGCGCGGCGGGCTGTGCGATTTTCTGGTGGGCAATCCGGATGAGTCGCTGCGCATTCTGAAGAACGAAATTCGGCGCGGGCGGGCCATATCGGTTTGCCTGGAGGCAACGCCGGAGAAATGCCTTGCGGAGATGGCCGAGCGCGGGGTGCAGCCGGATCTGGTGGCGCCGGGAGACATGAGCGAAGCTGCGACAATCCAGATTTTTGCCGAGCGGGGAGCGTTGATCCTGCCCAGAGAGAGCGAACTGCAGATGGAAGCGGCGCTGGTGGAATGGACTATGGGCGCGCAGGCCGTCCGCGGCCTTCCACGCATCGCGCAGATCGCCGCGGATTCGCTCGACGAGGCACGGGCTGATACGGCGGCGCGCCACCACTGGCTGGAGCGCTCTCCGCGCTATCTGGGGCGGACGCTGGGCGCGCGCCAGTGCGTGCGGATGACATCGGAAGAGAGCATCCATTTTCTCGAGCGGGTCAGGGCCGAAGTACCAACAGCATCAGTGACTCATGATGGGACCACGGTCGTGCGCATCGGTGGCCAGGGCATCTTTTCCTGACGGGGCGAGTCTCAATTGTTGTACGATCCAGCAACGGAGGGCCACGCCGCATGGGCTCACAACCCGATTCTTCCCCGGCCGACCCTGGCCAGGAGCCGATTCGGCAAACCTCGGAGGAGCTGCGGGACGAACAGCGCCGGCTGCGGCGTCTGCAGATCATGGTGAACATGGTGATGTCGGTGATCGGCCAGGATCTGTCGCTGACCGTCGATGAGGCGTCGGCGATGGTCGCCGACACGCGGCGCGCGGCGCTGGCTATGTTTCCCGGCAAGGAACTGGCGTTTGACCTGATCTACAAGCCGCGGCTGCAGCGGCTGATGCGCGAACGCTTTCGCATTCAGTAGGGCGGCGACGCGCTATTTTTGCGCGAGCGACGTCAGCTGGAAGGTGATGGTTCCCCAGAAGAGCCGGGCCCGCATCTGCACGGGGATATGCCGGGCGTCGTCGGTGTACCAGATCCAGATGTTACCTCGCGCCTTCACCACGCCCGCTGCCGCCGTAGGCTGCACGCGGACGGTCTGATAGCTGCCCAGCGGAGTGCGCACGGTCTCGCGGGCTTCGACTTTCATGGTGACGACAACTGTGTGCAGCGAGTCTCCGAGCGGGACCTGAAAGCTTTGTCCCGGGGTGAGCGTTTGCGAGGCAGGATAAAAGATCGCGGAGAGCAGATCGGTGACGCACGGGCCTACCGGAGCTTCCTGATGCTTGCTGGTTCCCTTCACCAGGTTTTTTTCATTCAACAGAGCCTTGCCCTGGGCATAGTCGAACTTCAGGTCGGTATCGACCTGGCGGCGGCCCTCCTGAATCTGCTTGGAGAAGCCGGCGGAGCAGCCGCTGGTGCGATTGAATGAGGATTCGTAACGATCGCTGACACGATAGATCAAATTGATGGCGCCGATGGAGTCGGCGGTCGCGGTGACGCGCTCCTCGTTGCCCTGCTGCTCCAGGTGCAGGGTCGTGGTTCCGGCTGGAAAGACGCGCCAGTCAACCGCGTAGGTGAGGGTTTCGCGTGCGGGAAAACTGTATCCGGAGTCCGGTGGAGCGAGTGGTGGAGGGGTGCCGGGCGCAGCCTGCGCTGCCGCAAGCACGGAGAAGAGAGAGATGCAGGGCGGGGCGAGACGCCGGAGCCAGCGAGACGCCGAGAAGTCTGGGGTGCCTGAGAGCGAAAAGCGACGCAAAAACAAATCGAAAACCCTTTTACTTTACGAAGAGCAGTTTCAGGATGAGAGCAGCATACACGCTCAGCGCCCCAATCAGGGCATTGTATTCCCTGTGCTTCCGGTATAGCGCGGGAGAAAACCCTCCTTCGCCGCTCTCTGCTGTCCGGGCCTCAGTGAGCCGGGGCAGCAGACGAGGCACGGCGGCGGCGTAGGCGTCGAATCCGGGGAAAGCACTGCGCAGGTAAGCTTCTTCGGAGCGAATCACAGGTATATAGACGGCGGCGAAGAGAATGGCGAGAGCCAGAGCAATCCAGAGGCTGCGGGCTGCCAGGGCAAAACCGAATGCGATCGCCATCGACCCGAGATACAGCGGGTTCCGCGTGTGCGCGTAGGGTCCCGTCACCGTCAGCTCGGCGTTCTTCTTCACGTAGCCGGAAGCATATCCGCGCAAGAGCAGCCCCGGAACCACCAGCGCCAGACTCAGGCCCAGGAACAGCGGCCGCGGGTGGGCCAGCCACAGAAAGAACGCTGTGAACACAAATCCCAGCGGCACCCGGATCCGCCGCGCAATGTGGTTCCAGCTCACGCGCGCACCTCGCGAAGGAGATCCAGAGCGGCTGCGCTAACGTCCTCCGCAGTGATGGTGAGCAGACCGGCTTCGGGCTCACGGCGGCGCGTATGGTCGCGCACGCTTTCCGGATGGCGCAGCACACGGTTCGCGCAGTGAAACGGCCCGTTGCGGGCCGGATCCGTCGGGCCGTAAATACCGACGACCGGCTTGCCCAGGGCGCAGGCCAGATGCAGCGGTCCGGTATCGCCGGCGATGGCCAGCGCCGCGCGGCGGGTGACGGCGATCAGTCCCGCCATGTCGAGGGGCAGGACAATGGCTGCGCCTCCGCTCTTCGCGACAATTTCGTGCGCCAGAGCTTCCTCGGCTGGCCCGCTGTTCACCACCACTCCGTAGCCTGCCTGCGCCATACGCCGCGCGACCTCGCCATAGCGGTCCGGGGGCCAGCGTTTCGCGCCCCAGCCCGCGCCCGGGCTGAGCAGGATGAACGGTTGCGGCAGCGCGGCAGCGCGGGCATCCGCTTCGGCGTCGCGGGGCAGCAGCGGCAGCATCATGGGAAGGGTTTCGCCGGCAATGGCGCTGGCTACTTCAAGAGACTGCTCGATGACATGCACGCCGCGAGTTGGCACGCGCTCATGGAAAAGCCATTTGGCAGCGAACTCGCGGGGCTGGGCTTCGCCGATCAATCGGCCGGCGCGCGCCCAACGCGCCACCATGGCCGATCGCACCGCACCCTGCATATCCACGGCTACGTCGTAGCGCAGACCGCGCAGCTCGCGGCGCACGCGGGCCATCTCGCGCCACGTCTTCATGCGCAGCGGTGCCTTCGCCCAGCGTTTGGCCGAAACGATGTGCAGGTGGTCGACGAGAGGCATCTCGGTGGTGCGTGGCTCGCTGCCATTCGCGGAAAAAAGTCCGCGCCACTGCGGTTCGATGGCCCAGCCGATCACCCACCCGGGATGCGCCTGGCGAAGGGCGGTGACGGCGGGCAGCGAATGCAGGATGTCGCCCATGGCGCCCAAACGGACAATGAGCAGTCGCAGAGTCTGGGAATTGTCAGGCAATCCTTTATTTTCTCATGTTGACTGCGGCCGAATGGCAGCGGTTTGCGGCAAAAAGCCCAGCAATTGCGCGATTGCCGCACTTTCGTCATGGAGCCGGACACTTAGTTTCGCGGCATGGAGCGGAGCGGATTTCTGGAGCGCCTGCCGTTGCGCTGCGGTCAACCGCACCAGGTCCTTTTCGGTGGTAAGAAAAGCATCGGTCTGGTGCTGCCGCCGGAGCTCCAATAATTCGGAGATGTCACCGTCGCGGAAGCGATGGTGGTCACGCCAGAAGCGCGTTGCGGCGAGGGTAGTTCCCTGCCGCCGGATTTCGGCTAAGAATTCTTGTGGCCGCGCGATGGCGCAGAATGCGATCGCGGTGAAGACGCCTGGGATTTCCAGGCGCCTCGTCATCCACCAGATTGGATGATCGTAACCGCGCCGGCGCAGTTCTGGTTCCAAATCACGATCTTCCTCGCGCATGGCGACAATCTGCGCGCGGCGCAGCGATGAGAATCGTTCGCGCAGGCGGCCTGCCGGCAGCAAGGGCGTGGAAAAATCGCTCCGATGCAGGACGACGATGTCCACGGAGCGGGCAAGGCGGCGGTGCTGGAAGCCGTCATCCAGCAAATGCACCCGAGGCGCAGCCGCATCGCACTCGGCCAGCTTGCCCGCCGCGTAGCGGCTGCCTTCTACAATGACGGGAACGCCCGTGGCGCGTGCGATGAGGAGGGGCTCGTCGCCGAACTCATCTGCCGAACCACTGGGGTCGACCCGCGCGACTGTTACCGACCGGCGGCCATAGCCGCGCGAGAGGACATCGATGGCGATTCCCCGTTCTCGCAGCAGCTCGGCCAGGCGAATGACCAGGGGCGTCTTTCCGGAGCCCCCAACGGAAAGATTTCCGATGCTGATCACCGGCCAGCGCAGCTGTTCTGGGCGCAACCAGCCGTGGTCCCACGCAAGATTCTTTGCGGCCACGGCGCCAGCGTAGAGCGGGGTCAGGAGCAGCAGGGCGCGGCTCATGCGCGACCCTCCAGGAGCGACAGGATCGCCTCGGCGGCGCGGGCCGTTGCACCGGACTCGCTCTCAAAGACTTGCCGCGCACGCTGGCCCATCGCCTGCGCGGCGGCGGGATCGTCGAGCATGCCGTGCAGAGCAGCACGCAGCTCAACCAGCTCGACGAGACGAATCGCATCCTGCGCACGCAGAGCTTCGACGACGCCGCGGAAATTCTCGTAGCTCGGACCCATGACCACGGGAACGCCGAACTGCGCCGGCTCCAGCGGATTATGGCCGCCACAGGACAGGAGGCTTCCACCGACAAAAG
Organism: Acidobacteriaceae bacterium; assembly: GCA_035505395.1. GTDB lineage: Bacteria > Acidobacteriota > Terriglobia > Terriglobales > Acidobacteriaceae > Palsa-343. The sequence continues at coordinate 9,916 of DATJQW010000178.1, read as the reverse complement.
CAATCGCGGCCAGCGAGTACACCGAGGCCAGCTCGCCGATGGAGTCGAGGAGGAAAACGGTCCCCGGCGGGATCGGGCAAGGATGCTCCATCCACTCCGAGCGCCGGACCCACGCAACCCCGCGGCGCTGGAGCAATTGCGCCACGGCGCCGAAGCGCTCGGGATGCCGCGGCGCGAGAATCATCACCACGCCGTCCGGCATGGCGTCGAGCAGCAGTTCTTCTTCGCCGGAGAGCGTCGAACCACAGACCAGGACACGAGCTCCGGGAGGCAGTTGATCGCGCAGCGTGGCGGTGACCGCGGCGGTCTGGGTGGCGCGCACGTCGAATTTCAGGTTTCCGCCAACGCGGACATTCGCAGCACCGAGGGCCAGCAGCCGCTGGGCATCGAGCGGCGTTTGCGCCAGCACCACGCCCAGCCCGCACAGCAGATGCTTCCAGAGCCATGCCAATCGCCGGTAGCGGGGCCACGAGCGATCGGAGATCCGCGCGTTCACGACGGCGATGGGCACACCGGTGTGCCGGCATTCCGCCAACATGCGCGGCCAGAATTCCGTTTCCGCCAGGACCAGCGCCCGCGGCTCTAATACACGCAGCCATGCCCGCACCGAAAAGGCAAAATCGAGGGGAAAGTAAAAAACGCGATCGGCCCCAAACCGTTCCCGCGCCAGTTTCTGCCCGGTGCGCGTCGTCGTCGATACGACCACACGCCAGCGCCCGTCGCTCCGTGCCAAACGATGGGTCAGATCCTCAATGAGACGGCTCGCAGCCAGGACTTCCCCGACCGAGACGGCGTGGATCCAGACGACGGATGCACCGGAGACGGCTGCGCGCACACGCTGCGGAACGAACCCCAGGCGTTCTGACAGCCCCTCGCGATACTTGCCGCTGGTGGCCATACGGAAGAGCCACCACGGCGCGCCCACTGCGAACACCAGCAGCAGCGCAAAACTGTAAAAAATCAGCATCCGCTCACAAAATCCCTGAATTCAGAGTCCTATGCGAGGATGATAATCGTGATGCGTTCCCGCTCGCTTCGCTCCAGCCATCCGATTCGCCGCATCCTCCCCCTGTTTCTGCTGGCTGCCTGCGCAACCGCTGCGGCGGTCGCGGCCGATCACGAGCCGCCTCCAGCCAAAGACGCGACGAGTTATCCCGCGGTTGACGTTCATGCCAAGGAGCAGGTCGCCATCGCTGCCGTGCCCTTTGACACACCGGAGCAGTGCAAGATTTTTCAGGTGGACTATCTGAAGTATGACTTCCTGCCCATCCGCATCATCGTGACCAATCAGGGCGACCGCCCCATCTCTCTGAATGACGCGCGGATCTACTTCGTTGACGCTGCCGGCGACCGCATCCAGGCCGCTGAACCGGAAGACGTGGAGCGCCGGCTCACTCCGCCAAACGGCCGCAATACGGGCATTCCGGTCGGCCCTGTTCACCTCCACCTCAAAAAGAAGGACTCCGACAACAAGATCGAAGGCGACTTCGATCACTTCGAGTACGCGGCCATCGCCGTCGAGCCGCACACTACTCGCGCCGGATTTCTCTTCTACGACATGAAGGGGCTCGGCGATAATCCGCTGCACGGCGCCAGTCTTGTCCTGCGCGAGCTGCGCAACGCCGACGGCCAGGAGCTTTTCTTCTTCCAGATTCCCTTCGATAGGTATCTCGCCGCCAGCAAGCGCTGACCGATCCTCCGCGGACCGGCTCTCGCCTGCGTTTACACGCCTTTCTTCTGCGGCTCCCACACGTATTTGTGAATCTGCAGGCTGAGCCTTGCGGGCAGGCCATCGGCCAGCATCCACTCCACCAGCTCCCGCGGATCCAGCAGCGCGTTGTCGGTGGTGCGCTCCGGCGTGGGCGTCTTCGAGAATGCCGGCGACAGCAGCACCGCACGCACACGCGTCTCCAGTTTGTATTCGCGAATGAAGGACCGCGCAAACTCGTAGTCCGCACGGCTGGCGATGACGAACTTTATCTCATCGCGTTCTGTGAGGAAATCCAAATTCGCCGTTCTGAAGCTGCCCACCTCGCCCGAGCCCGGACATTTCACATCGACAATTTTGTGCACCGCGCGCGGTACACGCTCCAAGGGGCGTTCGCCGCTGGTCTCGATCATCAACTCGTAGCCTGCGCCCAGCAACCGCTCCATCAGCGGGATCAGCTCCCGCTCCTGCAGCAGGGGCTCGCCCCCGGTGAACTCCACCAGGCGAACGGGGGCCAGCTTTTCGATTTCGGCGACGACCTCGTCTTCGCTGAGCTTGTAGCCGCCGGTGAAGGTGTACTCGGAGTCGCACCAGGCGCAGCGCAGGTTGCAGCCGGCAAGGCGCACAAAGATGCACGGCACGCCGGCAAAGCTCGACTCGCCCTGGATGGATTTGTAGATTTCGATCAGATACACGGGCGGCTACTCGTAGTACGTCGCCGTGGTGGTGTCGGTCTCGTAGATGGTGCAGTCCTTCACGCGCACGCGGCCGCCGGTCATCTGGCTCAGCTGCCGATTGGTCTCGTCGTAGAAATACTTCGCCAGGTTCTCGGCCGAGGGGTTGATGGTGGTGAACGGCTCGAGATCATTCAGCATCTGGTGGTCGATGCGGTCGATGACCGGGCGCATCACCTGCTTGAGATCGCGAAAATCCAGCAGCAGCCCGGCAGCATCCAGCGACTCGCCGCACAGCGTGATCTGAACCTTGTAGTTATGTCCATGCGGATTCTCGCACTTCCCCTTGTAGTTGCGGAGATAGTGCCCCGACGAAAATCCGCGTTCCACGGTCACTTCATACATAAATAGAAATTCTTTCCAGCGTCAACTTTGTACTCTGTATCGATTTTACCGGTTGCGCGATCCGGAGCTGCGTCCGCCCTCGCGATGGCGCAGCCGCCGCTCTTCGGTCCGCCGGTCGATCTGCTCAAAGAGGGCGGTCATGATGCCGGCGAGCGCCATCATCAGGCCGCCGACGGTGAGGAAGAGCGCGGTTGTCTTCCACAACGTTCCATTCGCAGGCAGCGACGGCTGCATGCTTCCCGCCGTCAGCGACATGACGAAGCTGATGGCGGCAAAAAGAAGCAGCACGCCGGCGAGGATGTAGAGATTGCGCGCCACGTCCCTATCGTAGCGCGCCCTACAGGCGCCCGCTCATCGCAATCCCATCAGGCCGTGCACTGAGGCAATCAATTTTTCCGGATCGTACCCCACGCCGTCCTTGTAGACCGTGTCGACTTTCTCCACATCCGCGATATTCCTGGCCGGATTGCCGTCCACCACCACCAGATCCGCATCCCTGCCGGCGGCAATGGTGCCGAAGTGGTCCGCCTCGCCCAGCCAGATCGCCCCATTTTCCGTTGCGATGTGGATCGCCTCTTCGGGCGTGAAGCCGGCCTCGACGAGCAGTTCCAGATTGCGCTGGTCTCCAAAGCCGGGGAGCACGCCGCCGTAGCCCGTAGGATCGCATCCCGCCATCAGCAGCCCCCCCTGCTTCACGAAATCATGTTCGAACTGCATCTCCATCTGCAGCATTCGCGTGGCCAGATACGGCGCCGGGCCCTCCGCCGCGCGCTCGGCAATCGCAGCCCGCGTGGTCATGAAGCTGCCCCACGCGTCCGGCAGCAGTGAGGCGCGCACGCGCATCTCCTCACTCATCGGCGGCCGGTTCGGCGCAAAGCTCTCGAAGATCGCCAGCGTCGACGTGACCGCGACGTGGTGCGCGATCAGATCGCGGATGGTTCCCTGAATCTGTTCGCCTTCGACATCGAGCTTAGCCAGCGCCTCCTGACCCACGCGCTGCCCGGGACAAACGCCTTCCTGCTTGCCCGGGGTGAACTCCGTGTCCACCACCAGGCCGTGCTCCAGATTGTCGATGCCAAGCGCCGCTGCCTCCTGAAAGCCCACCGCGCACAGATGGCCGGTGATCTTCAGCCCGTGCGCGTGCGCCGCGTCGATGGCCGCCTTCAGCTCTTCCGGAGTGATGTGCATGTACGCCTTGAACGACGTCATGCCCTCCGCGGCCCAATAGTTCACGAGCCGCGCCGCGTCGTCCGGCCCGGTGAGCGTGTGCAGCTGAGGCCCAAGGGCGGGCGACCCCTCGAGGTAGGGCCCGGTAAGAAAGAGCTTCGGCCCCGGCATCTTTCCGGCGTCGATCAGTTGCTTCAGCGAAATGTCGGTGTACGGCTCGACGCTGCCCGCCGTCCGCGCCGCAGTGACTCCGCCCGCCAGATACAGGCGCGGAGCGGAGTCCGCCATCTCGCCGTAGAGCGGGAGCAGGCCGGGACCACCGTCCGGTTCCGGATAAAACAGGTGCTCGTGCATCCCCACCAGGCCCGGGAACACTGTCTTGCCAGTCATGTCCAGCACGGTCGCGCCCGTCGGCAGCGGCTCACCTCCGCCATCTGCACTCACTGACACGATCTTGCCGTTCTCGATCACGACGCGCTGATCGTCTCTGGCCGGTGCACCGGTCCCATCGATGACGCGCACGTGAACCATGACAACCGCCGGGGCGTCGACCTTCACAAACGGCTTCAGTCCATCGGGAACCTGCGCCGCCGCCACCGCGCAGCCGATTGCCGCCCACACTGCGATTCCTGCCCAACGGCGCATTTGTGAAACCTCTTTGTCAGAAGATGGGGAGGTTCCACTTTCGCCGCTGGTGTGCGTCGCCGTCAAGAGCGCGCAAAGAAACTTTCGACGTCGGCGATGTTGCGTGTTACGCGATACGGGGGAAGGCTCTCGAGAAAAATCCGCCCGTAACGCTGACGCTCAAGGCGCGGATCAAGCAGCATGAGCACACCGCGATCGTCGAGCGACCGGATCAGGCGGCCGAAGCCCTGCTTGAGCGTGATGACCGCCGACGGTACCTGGTACTCGAAAAACGGCTTGCCGCCGGCTTCTTCGATGGCGCGCATCCGCGCCTGCACGACCGGGTCGCTGGGCACTGCGAAGGGCAGCCGGTCAACGATCACGCAGCTCAGCGCTTCACCCTGCACGTCCACGCCCTGCCAGAAGCTCGAGGTGCCGAAGAGCACGGCGTTGGGCGTTGAGCGAAACTCCTCGAGCAGCGCCTTCTTCGGCGCCGTGCCCTGCAGCAGCAGCGGATAGCCGACTTCGCAGAGCAGCCGCTCGTAGAGATCTCGCATTTGCTGATAGCTGGTGAACAGACAAAACGCGCGGCCGCGCGTGATATCGAGCATCCGCCGGATGCGCTGCGCCGCTTCTTCCTGAAAATTCGGCTCGCGCGGGTCCGGCATCTCCGGCGGCAAATAGAGCAGCGCCTGTTGCTGATAGCGAAAGTGCGACGGCACCACCAGCTCGCGCGCCTCATCCAGCCCCAGCCGCTTGCGGAAATGCGCGAAACCGCCCTGTACGGTCAGCGTAGCCGAGGTCAGGACCACGCTCGGGTAGCTCTGAAAGAGCAGATCGCGGAGGATGTCCGAAACATCGATGGGGGTGGCCTGCAGATGCGTGCTGCTCTGGCGTCCACCGCGACGCTCCAGCCAGAAGACGGTGTTCCGATCCTGCGATTCCATCAGGAACTTCAGCTGCTCGCGGACCATCCCGGTGCGCCGCCGGAGTGGCTGGGCTTCTTCGGCGTTTTTGACGCGCTCCAGCTCGCTCTCCATACGGTGCAGCGCATTCAGTACACCCAGATACACATCGCCCTGCGCTTCCAGGAACGCCTCGCGATTCGTGAAGGGCATGCGTCCCTCGCCGAAATTCCCCCGAGCGCTCGAATCCGTTCGCGTGGGCAGCGCGCCGAAGAACAGCCGTGCGCGTTCCCGGATCATCTGCGCCACGGTTACGATCTCTGCCTTCAGCTCGCCCCTGGCGCGCAACAGAGTTTCCACATCGCGGGCCAGCTCCTCAAAGCGCACGTTGCTCAGGCTTACGCCAAAGTAGCTGGACGCGACGTCCTCGAGCTCGTGGGCCTCGTCGAAGATCACCAGTCCCGCTTCCGGCAGCACGCCCGCGTCGGGAGCGCCGCCCGCGCTTTGCCGCACAGCCATATCCGCGAAGAAAAGGTGATGGTTCACGATGACGATGTCGCTCTCCGCGGCACGCCGGCGCATTTCGGTGATGAAGCACCGCTGATAATCGGGGCAGGTTTGACCCAGGCAGGCCTCGCCGCGCGCGTCGAGCTTCGACCACAACAGGCTGGCCTCGGGGAGATCGTCGATCTCCGCGCGGTCTCCGGTTTCGGTGGTCTTTTCCCACTCGGCGATCGCCTGGTATTGCGAGATCTCCTCGAGGCCGGAGAGGATGGGCTGATTGCGCAGCGCGAAGAGCTTATGGCGGCAAAGATAATTGGCGCGTCCCTTCATGTAGCAGACGGCCAGGGGCCCAAGCAGCGACTCGAGAAACGGAACGTCCTTGAAGAAGAGCTGCTCCTGGAGGTTCTTCGTTCCCGTGGAGATGATCACCCGATGCCCGGTTGCCGCACAGGCACGCAGAGCCGGCAGCAGGTAGGCCAGGGTCTTGCCGGTTCCGGTGCCCGCTTCGACGATCAGATGCCGCTGGTCGGCGATGGCACGCTCGACGGCCTGAGCCATCTCCAGCTGACCACGGCGGAACTCATACGGCAGAGGCGAACGCGCGAGCACCCCACCCGGCGCGAAGAAGTCGTACAGCGACGGCAGCGAGGGGGCGGTGGGAGTGGTGGCAGACACGTTCTCTTCAGGATATCCGCTCCGCGGGTACGTTCCTCGTCAGCGAATCCCCATCAGTAACCGGGGCTCTTTCCGCATCTGCAACGGGGCTCACTGGGGGTTCGAGGTACTCCCGCTTCCCTGTTGCTTGTTGCCGCTGTTCTTGTTGTTCTGGTTCTGATTGTTCTGGTTTTGACCCTGCTGAGGATGGTTCTGGTAGATCGAGTATTGCGAGACGGGGCGCTGCAGTTTCACCTCGATGGTTTTGGTCGCGTCCGGCAGCGGGTATTCCTCGCCGAAGGTTCTGAAGCCGTCGGCGATGACCTGCAGGAGCAGCGTATCGCCAACCGGAACCAGGTTGAGGTTGGCCTGGCCGTGTTCGTTTGTTCTCAACTCCATGTTGCCTTTGTCTTTCCCGTCCTTAACCGGATGGAAGACGACAGCAGCGTTCTCGACGGGCTTGCCGTCTTCGGCGCGCACCACCGTGACCGTGATGTTGCAGGTCGGCGGCGGCGGCTTGTACTTGCGGCCACGGCCTGTCTGGCAAAAGGCCACAGGAACCAACAGAAGCCCGGCTGCAGCGAGCAGCAGGCAACGACGAAGACTTCCTCGATTCATATCCTTCATTTTAGTCGAGATGACCGGACGCCTGGAACGGCTTTGTGGGGCGAGTGGAACTTTGCGCCTGGCAGAAGCGTCTAATCTATTCTCGATGCCTGCTGCGACCCTCCGAAAGCTGAGTCAGCGGATGCCGATCCCGATCTTCGGCGCGATGCTCGCGTTGTCCTGCGCCGCACAAACCGCCCCTTCGCCGGCGCAGGATGCGGCAGCGCTGGTCCGAAGGGCAGTGGCAAAACGCCTGGCCGAGGATGCGACGCACAAGCCCCTCGAATTCGCGTTCTACAAGAAGGACGATCGGCGCAGCTTTGTCCAGCAAATCGTGGAAACGCAGCAGGGCGATGTTGCCATGCTCGTCTCGGTGAACGGCGCGCCGCTGACGCCGGTGGCCCGCCAGAATGAGATGAATCGGCTGAACACGCTGGCCGCGAACCCCACGCTGCAGCAACATCGGCAGATCCGGGAGCAGGCCGATCAGGCACGCATTGACAAACTGCTGCACATGCTGCCGGACGCGTTTCTCTACCACTACGATCAGACGGTGCCCTGCAACGTGAACGCGCTGCCCGCGATTTCACTGCTGGGACCATCCTCCGCGGCCACAGAGGCAGGGTCCGCTCCGGACTCGCAGTGCTATCACCTTACCTTCACGCCGAATCCGGACTGGGATGCGCCCGATATGGAGTCGCGGGTGCTCCGCGGCATGGCCGGCGACGTCCTGATCGAGGTGTCGGACGAGCGCCTGCACCAGCTCAACGCCCACCTGATTGCCGACGTGGATTTCGGCTGGGGCATCGTGGGAAGACTGAATAAGGGCGGGACCATCTTCCTCGAGCAGGATCGCATCGGCCCCAATGACTGGGAACTGACGCACATGCGAATGAACCTGACCGGCCGGGCGCTGATGGTCAAGCCGCTGAGCTTTCGCATGAACGAGGAAGAATCGCGATTTGCGCAGGTTCCGTCGATGCCGTACACGGAGGCGATCCGGATGCTGGAGTCGCAGGCTTCGTGGGCTCAGCACCACCCGGAATGATACGGCGCGGCCGGGGCCAGCCACCGGCACCTGAACCCTACGTCCTGCACTCCTGATACTTCCAGTTGCGCTGCTTCCCTTCCGCGATCCACTCCACGGCGGTGGCAATCCGCTTCGCGCGCGTCTCCTCACGCCTGGCCTCGGCGACCCACTCCACGTATTCGCGGCGGCAGCTTGGGCTGAAATCGGCAAAAACCGCTGCTGCCTTGCGGTTCTTCTTGAGCGCCAGGGCAAACTCCGCGGGAACCTCAGCCTCCGGCTTCGCTTTGCGGCTCCGGGTAGCCATTGGGTTCTGATACTCGCCGCGATCCACATGCTGGGCCGTCTGCCGAATCCATGCCAGCAGCTGCTTATCCGCGGGCAGATCGCCGAGGCTTGCGATGTGGCGCAGCGGGCCCGAACCGCCGTTGCGCATCTCGGCTCCCATGCCCTTATCCCAGAAGCCGAAGCTGCAGTGCTCCTTGAAGCCGGCCATGTTTCCGAGGATCGCGCCCTTGTACTCGAAGAAGGGCATGCTCCACTTGATCGACTCCTCCACGTCCGGGCAGCCCTTGTGCATCAGCTCGCGCAAATGCTCCAGGATCGGTTGTGCAAAGGGCTTCGCCTTGGCGATGTAGGCATCCACTTTCGGATTCTTCGTCCCCATGCGGCTGGTCTCCTCGCTGGCTCTCCAACTTCGCGTATCCCGGACTCTACCGCGTCCGATTCAACTCAGCAAGCGTGTCCGTTCAGCCGGTATCCTGTCCTTTCACCGACAGGAACATCTTCGATGTCCCGCACCTCTGACGTCATCGTTCTCGGCCTCGGCGCCATGGGCAGCGCCATTGCGGGCGCGCTCGCCGAGCAGGGCCGCCGCGTCATCGCCTTTGACGCTTTCACGCCCCCGCACACGCAGGGCTCGTCCCACGGACATTCGCGGATCTACCGCCAGGCCTACTGGGAAGATCCTCGCTACGTTCATTTGCTGCTGCGCGCTCGCGAGCTCTGGGAAAAGCTGGAGCGTGAGAGCGGGCACGAGCTGCTGCGCATGACCGGCGGCCTCATGCTCGGTCCGCGCGACGGTCAGCTGGTGCGGCGCAGCGCGGAGAGCGCCCGGCAATACGGACTGGCTCACGAGATTCTTTCGACCGCCGAGATTCGCCGCCGCTGGCCTGTTTTCCAAATTGGCGACGACACCATCGGCCTGCTCGAGGAGAACGCCGGGTATCTCGAGCCGGAACTCTGCATTCGGCAGCAAATCCTCCAGGCCGATCGCCTCGGCGCCGACCTGCATTGCGACGAGCCCGTTCTGGATTTTCAGACCGCTCCCGGCTCTGTCACCGTGCGCACCGCTCTCGCCACGTATTCGGCAGGACACCTTGTCGTCGCCGCCGGTCCGTGGGCGCCGCAGGTGTTGGCCGAGCCCGCGCTGCCGCTCCGCGTCACCCGCCAAGTGGTCTTCTGGTTCGAGCCCACGGTCTCGCTCGATGCATTTCGCCCCGAGCGCCTGCCCGTCTATCTCTTCGAGACCGCGCCCGATGAGTTGATCCTCTATGGATTCCCGCTCACCGGTCCGGACGGCGAAGGCGTCAAGATCGGCATCCACGGCATCGACGAAGGGTGCACGCCGGAGACGGTGGAG
>DATJQW010000177.1:0-28025 GCA_035505395.1 Acidobacteriaceae bacterium | reverse complement strand
GTCAGATACACCACCACGATGCCCAGCCCGAAGATCAGCACCGTCTTGCCCGCCGATTCGATCTCCTCCTGCGCCAGCCCCGTCCATTCGTAGGCCATGCCGTGCATCATATTGGCCTGCGCCACGTCTTCCATGGCCTTCAGGCCCTGGCTGGAACTCACCCCGGGCGCCGCCGACCCATCGATCTCCGCCGAACGGAACAGGTTGTAATGGCTGATCACCTGCGGCCCCGACGTCTCCTCGATCGTCACCAGATTGTCCAGCGGGATCATCTGGTTCGTATTCGACCGCACGTAGAACTGCCGGATATCGGTGGCATTTTGCCGGTATTGTTGCTCTGCCTGCACGTAGACGCGATAGCTGCGGTTGTTGAAGTCGAAATTGTTCACGTACTCCGATCCCATGTACACCTGCAGCGCATCGGAGATCTGGCTGAAGGGCACGCCCAGCGCCTTCGCCTTCACGCGGTCGATGCGCACCAGCACTTCCGGATCGTTGGAGGTGAAGCTGGTAAACAGCCCGGTCAGATCCTTATTCTGGTTTCCGCGCGCCACAATCGTATGCGCGATCCGGTCCAGATCCTGGATAGAATTTCCGCCGCGCTCCTGCAGTTCGAACTGGAATCCGCCGAACGCCCCGACGCCCTGAATCGCCGGCGGCTCCAGCGGCACAATCAGCGCTCCCGGAATCATGAACAGCTTCATCCGCAGCCCGGCCACAATCGCCGCCGCCGACTGATCTTTCCCGCGCCGCTGCTCATACGGCGCCAGATTCGCAAACAGCATCCCGAAATTCGGCGCCGACCCGGAGAAGCTGAACCCCCCGACAAAGAACGATTGCTGGATGTCCTTGTCTCGCGCCAGCACCGCGCTCACTTCCTCGCCGATGTGTGTGGTGTAGGCGAGCGACGCCCCCTGCGGCGCCTGGATCAGGATCATGATGTACCCCTGGTCCTCAGCCGGCACAAACGCCGTGGGCACGTGCGTGTACTCCCACCACGCCGCGGTCAGCCCCAGCAGGAACAGCGCCAGCATCGCCCAGCGAATCTTCAGCACGCCATGGATGGTCCGCGCGTAGAGCGCGCCCATCGCCTTCACGCCGCGCTCGGCCGCGTGCAGCAGCGCGTGCTTGCCCTCCTCCTTGCGCAGCAGCAGCGCCGACAGAGCCGGCGACAGCGTCAGCGCGTTGAAGGCCGATATAGCGATGGAAAACGCAATCGTCAGCGAAAACTGCTTGTACAGGATGCCCGTCGTTCCCGGGAAAAACGACACCGGCACGAACACTGCGATCAGCACCAGCGAAGTCGCAATCACCGCGCCGGTCACTTCGCCCATGGCCATCGACGTTGCATGGCGCGGCTCGCGGTCCCCCTCGGAGATATGCCGCTGCACATTCTCGATCACCACGATCGCGTCGTCCACCACCAGCCCCGTCGCCAGGGTGATTCCGAACAGCGTCAGCGAATTGATCGAGAACCCGAAGATCTTGATGAACGCAAACGTCCCCACCAGCGATACCGGGATGGTCACAGCGGGAATCAGCGTCGCCCGCCAGTCCTGCAGGAAGAAGAAGATGACCGCGATCACGATCAGAATCGCTTCAATCAGCGTTTTGATCACTTCGTGGATCGATTCCCCAACCACCGTCGTGGTGTCGAACGCGACCACATAACGCATTCCCGGCGGAAACGATTTGGACAGCCGCGCCAGCTCGGCGCGCGTTTCCTGGTCCACCGCCAGCGCGTTGGCATCGCTCAGCTGCTCGACCGCCAGGCCCACCGCCGGTATTCCGTTGAACCGCAGCGCGCTCGAGTACGTCTCCGCTCCCAGCTCCGCGTAGCCGATGTCCTTGATCTGGACCATCCCCGCCGGCGTGCTTTTCACCACCACGTCGTCGAACTGCTCCGGCGTGGTCAGCCGCCCCACCACGTTCACCGTGATCTGGAACTGCTGCTTCGGATTGGAAGGCGGCTGCCCCAGCTGGCCGGCCGGCACTTCCACGTTCTGCTCCTGCAGCGCATTCACCACGTCGGTCGCTGTCAGGTCTCGCGCCGCCAGCTTCACCGGATCCAGCCAGACGCGCATCGCGTACTTGCGCTCGCCGAAGATGACCACATCGCCCACGCCCGGCAGCCGCTTCAGCGCGTCCTTCACGTACACGTCGAGATAATTGCTGAGGAAGAGATCGCTGTACTGGGCGTTGTCAGAGAAAACCCCTGCCGCCAGCACGATATTCGTGTTCGTGGCTTTGCTGACCGTGATCCCGGTCTGGTTCACCTCCGCCGGCAGCTGCCCGCTGGCCGACGACACGCGATTCTGCACGTCTACCGCGGCGATATCCAGGTTGTAGCCGGTGTTGAACGTCGTCGTGATCGCGCTCGATCCGTCGTTCGCGCTGGTCGACTGGATATACCGCATCCCCGGCACGCCGTTGATCGCTTCTTCCAGCGGGATGGTCACCGCCGATTCCACCTGCTGTGCGTTGGCGCCGATATACTCGCTCGACACCGTCACCTGCGGCGGCGCCAGCTGTGGATACAGCGACACCGGCAGGGTGGGGATCACCACCGCGCCCGCCAGGATGATCAGCAGCGCGCAAACCGTGGCAAATACCGGGCGATGAATGAAAAAGTTGACCAACCTGGCCTCGTTCTTTCTCTCGCTTCGCGTTTCGTCGCTTCGGCTTTATCCGCCCGCGTGCGCAGCCGCACTCGCCGGCGCCGGCGGCAGCGGGATCACCGGGACCCCGTCGACGAGGAACTGCGTCCCCGAAACAATCACCTTATCGCCGTCCTTCAGCCCGTTCAGCACCGCGTACTCGTTGCCCACCGTATTGCCCAGGGTCACCGCCTGCTGCCGCGCGATAAATTTCCCCGTTCCCGCGCTCTGCGCCACGAAGACAAACGCCTGGCCGCCCAGCCGCGAGACGGCCAGCACCGGCACCACCGGATGCGGCGCCGTGCCCCAGATCACCTGCGCCTCAACCAGCTGGTCGTTGCGCAGCGTCTTCGAATGAACCGGCGCCTTCACCAGAATCCCCTGCAGCGTGTCATCCACCTGCGGCGATACGAAATCGATCGCCGTCTTTTCGATCAGGTTTCCGCTGTTGTCGAGGATGTTGACCGGCAGCCCCCTGCGCACCTCCGAAGCCCGTTCCGTCGGCACGTAGACGTAGGCCTCCAGGTCCCGGTTCTGATCGACGGTCGTCAGCAGAGTCGTCGACGATACGTAGTCGCCCACGTGCACCGGCACATCGCCCACAATCCCGTCGAACGGCGCCGCGATCTTGTAATAGCCCAGCTGCTTCTGCTGCATGTGCAGGCTTTCCACCTCGGAGTCGTAGTCCGCCTTCGAGTTCGCGTAGGCCTGCTCCGCCTGATCCAGCGCGTCCTTGCTGATGATTCCGTCGGCGAACAGCTTCCGCTGCCGCTCCACCTGCAGCTTGTCGTAGTTGTAGACCGCCAGCTTCTGATCGGCGGTCGCCGCCTGCGACGCCACCGTCGCTTCCTGCTTCGAGGCGTCGATCTCCATCAGGATCTGCCCCGGCCGCACCTGCTCGCCGGAGTGCACCAGAATCTGCGTGATGTTCCCGTCCACCTGCGGATTGATGGTCGCCGAATTCCGCGACTTGATCGTCGCCACGTATTCATCCGACTGTGGCACCGGAACCGCCTCGGCAGTCATCGTCTGCACCGGCAGAGCCTGCGGCCCGGCGGCGGCCTGCTGCGGCCGCGCGTTGTTGCAGCCCGTCCCTGCGGCAGCGAGCAGGGAAGTGACAGCGAGCAGAGGTATGTATTGTCGCGTCTTCAAACCTTGGACCTCAGGATGCTGGCGAAAAAAAGTACAGCAGTTCGGTGCAGTCGTTCGGCGTGGAATCCACTCAGGATACAGGAACCCGTCAGGCTTTATCTTCGCGCGCGGCAAATTTCGGCCGCTTGCCGCACCCTTCGATTCAGCAGCAGATGCATCCGCTTCAGAATTTGGCTTCGTCCCTCGTGGAGACAGTACGAAGATCGGAGCGCGCCGGTTCAGATCCGATCTTCCAGCGCAAAAAGAAAACGGGCTGTCCGTTTCCGAACAGCCCGCTTCGATTTTGTCCTGAGCCTCGTCTTCCGGCGGTGATCCGCCGGCCACCGATTATCTCAGGGCAGGGCCTGCAATCCGGCAGGATGAAGAACCGTCTTCACCTGCCATCTCAGCCCGCTCTCGATTCGCCTCCGTAGAAGGTGTTGCACCATTTCAGGTTTCCTCCCGAACGGCCGGTGTATTCGAGCAGAGGCCCAGAAGGTGTGAACTCGGCTCGAGTCACCCTCCCCACAATGCTCTGCGGGTCCTTTCCTACACCGCGCTTTGTTGCCGATTCAGTGGGTTTCGTCCGGTTTCTGGACATCCATCCTCTTTGGTCGGATTTCAAGCGTTTCCTCCTATACCTGTTTCGATAACGATCGCGGCTTTCGCGTTGCCACTATTTCTGCTCCCGCTCTTTCGCCCCGCCCCGCGCACGCACCTTAAACCAAATCGGCGACCCTTCAAATCCAAACGCTGCTCGAATTTGGTTCTCCAGGAATCGCTCGAAAGAAAAATGCAGTTTCACATCGCGATCCGTAAACAGCACGAAGGTGGGCGGCGCCACCGCGGCCTGCGTCATGTAAAAAATCCTGATCCGCTTCGCCATCGGCACGCTTGCCCGCTGAAAATCGATTCGCTCCAGGAACCGGTTCATCTGCCCGGTGGAAATCCGCTTCCTCCGCTCCGCTGCCACGCGCAGCACTGCCTCCAGCACCCGCGCCACATTGCGCCCTTCGCTCGCGGAAATAAAAATCACCGGCGCATAGCTCAGGTACTTCAGCACCGCCCGCAGCTGCCGCTCGAAGATCGCCTTGTCCGCCGGAGGTTTCCCGTCCGTCCGCCCTGTCGTGACCAGGTCCCACTTGTTCACCACAATCACCACGCTGCGGCCGCTCTCGTGCGCGTACCCGCCAATGGTCGCGTCCGACGCCGTCACCCCCTCCGTTGCGTCGATCATCAGCAGCGCCACGTCCGACATCTCCAGATGCCGCCGCGCCATCACCACCGACAGCTTCTCCGCCACCAGCCGCGTCTTGCCTTTGCGCCGGATGCCCGCCGTATCCACCAGCCGCAGCTTCTCCCCTTTGAACTCCATCACTTCGTCCACCGCGTCGCGCGTCGTCCCCGCTACCGGCGACACAATCGCCCGCGCCGAGCCCGTCAGCGCATTCAGCAGCGTCGATTTGCCCACGTTGGGCCGCCCGATAATCGCCACCCGCGTCTCGTGCTGTTTAAACTCCCCGTGCGTCCGTGGACTGGCCATCCGGGCGGAAGCGCTTCGCGCGTTCTCCGGCTCATCCTCTGGCTCCGCCGGCGACTCCTCCTGCTGCGCCGCGACCGGCAGCACCGCGAAGACCTCGTCCAGCAGATCTCCGACGTTGTGTCCGTGCTCCGCCGATACCGGAACCAGGTCTCGGATGCCCAGCTGCCGGAAGTTCTCCGCCGCGGCGTCCATTCCGTCCGCGTCGATCTTGTTCACCGCGAGAAAGAGCGGCTTGCCGGTGCGCAGCAGCAGCCGCGCCAGGTCCAGATCCGGCGATGCCAGCTCCGTCCGCCCATCCACCACCATCACGATGGCGTCGGCTTCCTCCAGCGCAAACCGCGCCTGCCGGAAGATCTCAGCCGGAATCAGCGCCTCGTCGTCGGGAATGATTCCGCCGGTGTCGATCACCCGCGCCGTCCGCCCCGCCCACGACACCTCGCCGTAGATGCGGTCGCGCGTGATCCCCGGCTCGTCGCCCACAATCGCCCGCCGGCTCCCCGTCAGGCGGTTGAACAGCGTGGATTTGCCGACATTGGGCCGTCCGACAATGGCAAGGACAGGCGCCTCGCCTGCACCAGATCGGGCGCTCTGTCGGGCCTGCAGTCCCTTGAATGTGGATTTGCCGGATTTCAAAATAGGTTCTCATTAATCT
This sequence comes from Acidobacteriaceae bacterium, assembly GCA_035505395.1. GTDB lineage: Bacteria > Acidobacteriota > Terriglobia > Terriglobales > Acidobacteriaceae > Palsa-343. Next base: position 22,042 of record DATJQW010000177.1, on the reverse strand, counting down.
CGCACCGAAGTCCGGTGCGAGAGCCTTCCGCCCTCTCATTCTATCTGCCCGGCAAGTTGTGGTTCGCGGACCGGAGACGCCGTCCAGGGCAGAGCCCGGCGTCGCCATCCATTTCCGCGAAAGGATTTTTGTTGTACTGTGAGCCGCTACACAGTACAATCCTTCTGGTGATCCGGTCTTTCAGGCACGCGGGACTGGAAAAGTTCTTCCTGACCGGCAGCAAGGCGGGTATTCAGCCGAAGCACGCAATCCGGCTCGAGGAACAGCTCGCCGTCCTGAACGTGGCCAGAAGGCCGGAACAGATGAATGTGCCAGGCTGGAATCTACACCCCCTCAAGGGAAACCTGAGCGGGCACTGGTCCGTGAAGGTCAGCGGCAACTGGCGATTGACTTTCGGCTTCACTGGCGAGGATGCCATTCTGGTCGATTATCGGGACTATCACTAGTCGAGGGCACGATGGCGACAATGTATAATCCGGCGCACCCGGGACGCATTTTGCGGCAATATCTTGGCGAACTCCCTGTCGGGCAGGCGGCGGCCAGGCTGCGGATCGCGCGAACCACTCTCTCCCGAGTCCTCAATGGGCGAGCGGGCATCTCCGCCGATATGGCTCTCCGTGTTGCTCAGGCAACCGGTACAGACCCGAGGCTCTGGATGGATCTCCAGATTCAGTATGACCTGTGGCAGGCAAGCCGCAGAAAGAGGCCCCGCGTCCAGCCCTTTCCCAAAGCCGCGTGACCAGGTACCCGCCGCCAGGAGAAACCCGCTCTACGACACCGTCTCCGCGCTGTACCTCGCGATCAGCCCCGTCCGCACTGCGTGCCGGTACACGCCCGTGAACGCCCGTGCCATCAGCAGCAGATACAGCGCCGCCAGTATGCTCCCGATCGCCAGCGGAGTCGCCGCGATGGCCCGGTGCGCCAACACCCCGCGCATCCCCTCGAAGACGTAGCTCGCCGGGATCAGCCGCGCCAGCCACTGCATCCAGTGCGGCAGCGTGGCCAGCGGATAAAACACGCACGCCAGCGGCGAGATGAACGCCGGAATCGGCCAGATAAACCACTCCGCCGCCGGCCCGAACCGCAGCACCAGCGCGCTTCCGAAGATCCCCAGCGAGATCCCGAACAGAAACAGCACCAGCAGAAACGCCGCCAGCATCGCGCCGTAAACGAAGAACGACAGCCCGAAGACCAGCGTCGCCAGCGCCACCATTACCACCAGCCCCACCAGGCTGGTGGCGATGCTCGACAGCACCAGGCCGCTCAGATACTCCGTCACCGACATCGGCGAGGCAAACAGATTCAGGAAATTCCGCGACCACACGTCTTCCAGAAACGCCGTGGTGATCCCCTGCATCACCCGCGCCATAAAATCCCACAGCAGCACCGCGCCCAGCATGGCCGGCACAAAGTTGAACCGCGCCGCCGACACCGCATTCAGATACCGCGTGATGAATCCCCACAGCACGATATCGATGGCCACCCACGCAAACAGCGGCACAATCCGCGCGGGGCTGCCGCGCAGCAGATAGAACTGCCGCAGCAGCAGCGCCGAGGTCCGCCGCACGAACACCGCCTTCATTCCTCCTCCGTGCGCCGGATGGTCAGCGGCTCCCGCGCCACCGTCACAAACAGGTCTTCCAGCGTCTCGTGCTCGTGCTCGGCCGGCAGCCTGCGCGGATCGCCCTCCAGCAGAATCCGCCCGCGCGACAGAAACAGCACCCGGTGGCAGACCTCCGCCACCTCGATCATGTTGTGCGAGGTCCACAGCACACTCACGTCGCACTTCGCAGCGAAATCGCGAATGGTCGCCCGAATCTCCCGCGCCGTCGCCGGATCCAGCGAAGCCGTCGGCTCGTCCAGCAGCAGCAGCCGCGGCTGGTTCAGCATCGCCTTGGCCAGCGCTACGCGCGTCTGCTCGCCCGACGACAGCACCCCGCACTTTGTGTCGCGAAAGCGCACCAGATCGTACTCGTTCAGCACCCCGTCGATCCGCTCGTTCAGCCGCTTCACGCCGTAGAGCAGTCCGAAGACGCGCAGATTCTGTCCGACCGTCAGATTGCCCGGCAGCGGGGCATACACCGCCGCAAAATTAGTCCGCTCCAGCGCCTGCCGGCGCCGCCGCGCCAGATCGCATCCGTCGATGATAATCTTTCCCGACGTCGGCTCCAGCACGCCCAGGATCATGTTGATGGTCGTGGTTTTTCCCGCGCCGTTCGGCCCCAGCAGGCCGAGAATCTCGTGCATCCCGACGGCAAACGACACACCGTCCACCGCCACGGTTTCCCCGTACCGCTTGTGCAGCTGCGTCACGCTCAGGATGGAAGCGTTGGCGTTTTCCGTCATCTCCTGCATTGTCGGACATCGGCGCGGGGTGATCGAGCCGGCGGCCTCACCCCGCGCCGCCTGTGCAACTATGTTCCCAGATACATCACATGCACATAGATGCCCAGCCGCACGTCGTACGCCAGGTACCACCCCGGATGGTCCGGATCGGGATACAGCACAATGTCATCCGCGTCCCACAGCCAGCCGTCGCAGTACGCCACGTCCGCCGGCGCCACGCTGAAGTAGTAGCCGTCGAACCAGAAGCGCGACGGTCCGCCTCCGCCCAGCCGCCACACATGGCTGGCTCCGATCGCGTACGGGAAATGCCCATGCTCCCACGGATGATCGAGGTGATACGCCGCCGCGCCCGCCGCCGGGTGCCCCTGCCAGCGCCCAGTGGCTGCGTCCACATGCGGCGCTGCCGGATGACCCGGCTGGTCCGGCTTACCAGTGGTCGGCACCGGCGTGTGCTGTCTCGGGCCATGCTGGGGAATATACCCGCCCCCCACCGCCTGGCGCGGAGCAGAGCGCACCGGCGCTCCCTTCGCGGGCGGCGCTGCGCCCCCCGCCGGATGGCCCTGCGGCCTTTGCCCAACCGCGGACAATGTCATCGCCAGCACAAAGGCCAGCGGATAAATGACTCGTTTCATGGAATCCTCCGGGTCACTGCCTGTTGAACAGCAGTCCGTAGCCCGAAGAACTGCGCAGCGCGGGCGTGCGTGGCTGCGGTTCCCGCGGAATCACAGAGCCTTCCGCGGCACGCCCATCATACACGCGCTCCGACAACTCATCCTGAATGGATCCGAGCGGCTTCGGCGGCGCTCAGAGCGTCGGACGCGCCTCGAAGCTGGCCGTATTCCGTCCGGAGTTCTTCGCCACGTACAGCGCCGTGTCGGCCCGGCTCAGAATCTCCCGAATGCTGGGCGCATCGACCTCCGGCCGGTACACCGCCACGCCCGCGCTGCAGGTCAGGTGCAGCTCGGCCTCCTCGCGCTCCACCTGGAACGGCCGCGCGCGAATGGCGTCCAGCAGCTCTTCCACCCGGCCCGGCGCGTGATGAAAATCCCAGCCCGGAAAGAGGATCAGGAATTCCTCGCCGCCGTATCGTCCCACCACGTCGTAGCCCCGTACCGCGGCCAGGAATCGCGCCGCCGTTTCGCGCAGGATGTCGTCGCCGCACAGATGGCCGTAGTTGTCGTTGATGTTCTTGAAATTGTCCAGATCCGCCAGCACCACCCCCAGCGGCTCGCCGTCGCGCTTGGCCCGCGTGATCTCGCGCTGCAGATGCTCCAGGATGGCTGCGCGGTTGAACAATCCGGTCAGCGAATCGTGCGTCGCCCGGATGTGCAGCTCGCGCCGCGCCGCTTCCAGCGCCGCCTTCTCCAGTTCCAGCTGCGATGTCCGCTCGGCCACCACCCGGGTCAGCTCCCGTTCCCTTCGCACCAGGTTGCGCGTGCGCAGCGCGATCACGCCCCACGCGATCAGCAGCCCGAACAGGGCATAGAGCACATAAGCCAGAGGCGTTTCCGCAAGCGGAGGCCGCAGCACAAAGCTGAACGACGCGCCGGTTTGATTCCATATCCCGTCCGCATTCTCCGCCTGCACCAAAAAGCGATAGTGGCCGGCCGGCAGATTCGTGTAGCGCGCGCTGCGCCCCTCCGCCGCCTCCCAGTCGGAATCGAAGCCGTCCAGACGGTAGCGGAACCGCACCAGTTGCGGCGCCACAAAGCTGGGCGCGGTGAAGGCGACCTCCAGCGTCGCCGGGCTCGGCCCCAGCCGCAGCCGGTCATTGAGCGGCACCGCGTGTGCGTTGACCGTGACGTGCTCGATCAGCACCGGCGGAACGCTTCGGTCCATCGGCATATTGGCCGGATCCACCACCGCCGCGCCGTCAATGGTCGCGAACCAGAGCCGCCCGTCGCGCGCTTTCCACGCGCACGGCATGCTCCCGTACAGCGTTTCCGACATCCGCAGCCCGTTCGCCTGCCCGAAAATCACCGGATGGAGCATCGCTCCCGGTTGCCCTGCCGTTCGCTCCAGCTCAGCCTTCGCCACCCGGAACACCCCGTCGTTGCCGCCCATCCAGAAGTTGCCGAAGTCGTCCTCGAGAATCGAGCCGATCGTTGTGTCGGGCAATCCCTGAGCCGGTGTCCAGGTCGCCACCCGCCCGTTCCTGATCCAGCTGAGCCCTCCGTTGGCGAGCGCCACCCATACGCTGCCGTCGTCATCCGCGTAGACGTACATCGGATGCTCGTTCGGAAGCCCGTCCGCCGTGCCATAGCGGGTGAGCGTCCCGTGGAAGTACCGCTGCACCCCGTCGCCGTCGACAGCCAGCCACAGCGCCCCGTCGCGCGACTGCGTGATGCAGGTGATCGTCCCCGTCGACGTCACATGATGGAAGCTTCCGTCCTCGAACCAGGCGAGCCCTTTCAGGTCGTAGCCCACCCAAATCCGCCCATCCCGATCCTGATACAGCGAATCCATAGGCGCATCGGGCGCCTGCGGATCGTGAAAAATCGAGACGTGCCCGCGATCCATTCTGGCCAGCGTTCCGTGCCGGTAGCCGATCCACAGACTCCCGTCGTGCGCCACCAGCAGCGAATACACCGGCTGATTCGGCAATCCGTTGCGCTGGTTCAGCACCTCCACGTGCCCGTCCGGATACAGCCGGTTCACGCCGAAATTGTCCGCGCCGATATACATGCTGCCGTCCGGCGCCTGCACGATCTCCGCAATGTAATTTCCCGACAGCCCTTCCGATTTGCCGAACAGCGTGAATTTGCCGTCGCGCAGCTGCACCACTCCGGCGTCCAGCAACCCCACCCACACGCTGCCCTCGTGGTCCTCCAGCAACGCTCCGGAACTCAGATCGCTCGGCAGTCCCTTCGCGGCCCCATACAGGTCCAGATCGTTCCGGTACAGCCTGCCGATGCCATGATGATCGAACGCGATCCAGAGACCCCCGTCGCGATCCACCATCAAACCGTCGATTTCCTGCCACGGCAGGCTCACTGTCGGCTCCGTGATCCGCGACCCGTGAATCTGTGCCACCCCCTGGCTCGCCGTGCCCACCCAGATCGATCCATCCGGAGCCGCAGCCAGGGCAGTGATGTTGTCGTCAGGCAGCCCATCGCGCCTCGTGTACGTCACAAAGTGGCCCCGTTCGAAGCGGGACAGCCCCTTCGCCGTTCCCACCCAGACCGTTCCGCCGGTGTCCATCGCGATGGCGTTCACCGCTGCGTCCGGCAGTCCGCGCCCGCTGGTCCAGTCCTCCACCCGCCCGTCCACGATGCGGTTCAGCCCCATCCGTGTGGCGACCCACAGCGCGCCATTGCGATCCTCGCAAAGTGCCAGAGTGCTGTTGCCGGTGAGCCCGTCTTTCGTAGTCAGGGTGACAAAGCGATACCCGGCGGCGGTTCCCGACGGCTCATAGTGGCTCAGGCCGCTGTCCGTGCCCACCCACAGGCTGCCATCCCGGTCTGCCGCCAGCGTCCGAATGAAGCTCGAAGCCAGCCCCGGCGCATTGTGATAGGTGAAGGTGGCAAAGCGTACCCCGTCGAACCGGGTCAGTCCCTCCTCGGTCCCCATCCACAGGTAGCCGTCTTTGGTCTGCGCCAGCGCATGAACCGAGTTCTCCGGCAGACCCGATTCATTGTTCCAGGACGTTTGTACGTACTGGGTGATGGTCTTGGCAGGATCCAGGCCCCGCGCGGGCCGCGCACACATCGCCCCCACCGCTGCAAGCTGCAGGATGAGCGCGATTCCGCGGACCCTTCGGATTCGGCGGACAGCCATCATGATCCACCCTCAGGCCGCAGGTCGCCACCGCGGAACTGACTGTTTTCGCTCCAGGACCAGGTTCGAAGTTGGTTACTAGTGTGATTCTCTCAGCAACCACCCCTCGAAACGAACACCACTTTTGCGGTATGCGGACCCCGGCAGGACCCCGGAAGTATACCGGCAGTAACCTGCGATTTGCTGTCTCTTTTTCGCCCATCCGGGGCCGCCAAATCAGGTTTCCGGGCCGTCTTCCACGAAGTCCCACGAAACCGCCGCCTCCGCGCCCAGCCCGGCCGCGATCCGCACCGCCGCGTCCTCCACCTGCCGCATCTGGCCCGCAAGGTAGTCCCGCGACGCCGAAATCGCCGCCACCCCCAGCGTCGCTGACTGCCACGTTACCGCCTCATCCATCTCGGCCACCGACACGTTGAAGCCCGCCTTCAGCTTTTCCTTCAGGCTCCGCACCACCTGCCGCCGGTCCTTCAGCGATCGGGCGTGCTCGATCCGGATCTCGATCGTCATCGCGGCTACCGGCATCGGAAGTTCATCTTACCCCCCGTTGTCCGGCCATCGCGGAGATCGCAATCCCGCCCTCCTCGCACTTTTCCACACAGAGCCGGGAAAAATTCATTGCGGAATGACTTGCAAATAGCAAGCGATCTCTGCTAGCGTCTCTCCCGTGGCCAAAAAGCCCATCCCGTCGCCCCGCTCCGGCTGCCCGGTCAACATTTCCCTGGAGGTCTTCGGGGATCGGTGGTCGCTGCTGATCGTCCGCGATCTGATGGTGCGCGGCTTCAATACCTTTCGGGATTTCGAGCACGCGGGCGAGGGGATTGCGACGAATATCCTGGCGGACCGGCTGCAGCGGTTGTGCCGGGCGGGCATTGTGGAGGCGGAGCGGGATCCGGAGGACGGCAGGCAGAAGCATTACCGGCTGACGGCAAAGGGAATCGACCTGGCGCCAGTCCTGCTGGAGCTGCTGATTTGGGGCGCAAAACACGAGCAGACCGGCGCGCCGGCTGAGGTGATCGCCGAGATGGCGAAGAGTCGGGAAGCAGTCCTTGCAGAAACCCGGCGCCGTTGGAAGGAGCACGACCCCAGGCCGCTGCTGCCATGGTTAGGCGGCCCGGCACCGCAGACCTCGAAAGGAAAGCGCTCGTGAGAAGAGTCATCGTCTCCAACCTGATGTCCCTCGACGGATACCTCGAAGGCCCGCAGCGCCAGCTCGACTGGCACCTCGTCGACGACGAATTCTTCGCCTACGCGGCGGAGATGCTGCGCTCCGTGGACACGATCCTCTTCGGGCGAACCACCTACGAGATGATGGCGGCGTACTGGCCGCATGCGCCGCAGGATGAGATCGCGGACAGGATGAACGGGCTCGCGAAGATCGTCTTTTCCCGGACTCTTGCCGCGGCGGACTGGAACAACACCACCCTGGTTCGCGGCGACGCGGCCGCGGAGGTGCGGCGTCTCAAGTTGCTGCCCGGAGTGGATATGGTCGTCCTGGGCAGCGGGGCGTTAGCCTCATCCCTGCTCCGGGCCGGCCTCGTCGACGAGTACCGCGTCATCCTGAATCCCGTCGTTCTTGGCAGTGGCAATCCGCTGTTTCAAAATTTCCACGACCGCATGAAATTCAAGCTTGCCGATCTGCGCCGTTTTCATTCCGGAGTCGTATTGCTCGCATACCATCCGATGTGACCTGCACTCTCTCGAACCCCAGTGAAGGAGACAAACCGATGTCCGACACGATCGCAGCAACCCTCATCCCTCATCTCTGCTGCCGGGATGCAGCCGGCGCCGTGGAGTTCTACCAGAAAGCCTTTGGCGCCGAGCCCCTCGGCGTCTTCCGCATGCCCGACGGAGCGGTATTCCATGCGGCGATGAAGGTGGGCGCTTCCACCTTTTACATCGCGCCTGAGTGCCCCATGCCCGGAGGCGACAGCCCTCTCAAGCTGGGAGGCACTCCCGTCACCCTGCATCTCCAGGTTCCCGACTGCGACGCAGTCTTCGACCGTGCCGTCGATGCCGGCTGCCAGTCCATCATGCCGCTCCAGGAAATGTTCTGGGGCGACCGCTATGGCATGCTCGTCGATCCCTTCGGCCACCGCTGGTCCGTTGCCACCACCGTCCGCAAAGTCAGCCAGGAAGAATTGCAGCAGGCCGCTGCGGCCATGGTTCCGGCCTGAGAGATATCCACCCCGGCCTGTCGCGAGCCATCTGCCTGCGACGGGCCGCCACCGCTCCAACAGAAGGAGAATCCCCATGTCGACCGCACAGGTTTTGCTTGCCGAGTTTGAACAGCAGGCGCCGGTAACGCGGCGCTTTCTGGAACGCCTGCCCGAAGACAAACTCACCTGGAAGCCTCATCGCAAATCCATGACGGCCGGCCAGCTCGCCCTGCATCTGGCCACCGTCCCGGGCGGGATCGCGCGCTTCGTGCAGAATCCATCCGGCCAGGCGCCGAACTTCGCCAACATTCCCCAACCCGCTAGCCGCGACGAGGTGCTGCAGGCATTCGAGGAGAGCATCGCCACGGTCAGAACCCTTCTGCCGAAGCTCGACGACGCGGCCATGAACGAAACCTTCCGCGTCTTCGCCGGCGAGACCGAAGTTGTCGCGCTGCCGCGTCACGAATTCGTGCGCAACATCATGCTCAATCACTGGTACCAGCATCGCGGCCAGTTTTGCGTCTATCTCCGCCTGCTCGACGTGCCGGTTCCCGCCAGCTGGGGACCGAGCGCCGATGAAGCGCCGGCGTTTCCTCAGCAGCAGAAGCCCGAGGCGGTCCCCGCCTGATTCCGCAGCAGCGCTCGAATTCCAATTGGATCAACCACTCGCTGGAACGTGAAAAGGAGAATCCGCAATGGCAACCGCAATCGCTGAGACTCACCCCGTCGTTTCCCAGGAAGAATGGCTCGCTCTGCGCCAGGATCTGCTCGTCCGCGAGAAACAGCTCACCCGTCAGCGCGATGCCGTGGACGCCGCACGCCGCGCCCTGCCCTGGGTTCGCGTCGAGAAGGATTACGTCTTTGACGGCCCCAACGGCAGCGAAACCCTCGCCGATCTCTTCGCCGGCCGCAGCCAGCTCATCGTGCAGCACTTCATGTTCGCGCCCGGCTGGAAAGAAGGCTGCGTCGGCTGCTCCTTCAAATCCGACCACATCGATGCCGCGCTGCCGCATCTGGAGCATCACGGCGTCTCTTTCGTCTCCGTCTCGCGCGCGCCCCTGGCGGAGATCGAGGCCTTCAAAAAGCGCATGGGATGGCGCTTCAAGTGGGTCTCATCGTACGGCAGCGATTTCAACTACGACTTCCATGTCTCCTTTACAGACGCGGAGATCGCCGCCCGCCAGGTGTATTACAACTACAAAATTCAGCCATTCGAGATCGAGGAGCGCTCCGGCGACAGCGTCTTCTGCAAGGACGACTCCGGCCAGATTTTCCATACCTATTCCACCTTCGGCCGCGGCGACGAGATGCTGGTGGGCGCCTACATGTACCTCGATCTCACCCCCAAAGGCCGCAATGAGACCGGCCCGCACCACAACCTGATGGACTGGGTCAGGCACCACGACCGCTACGAGCAGGCCGGCACCGCCGCCTGCCATTGCCACGAGCCGGCAAAGTAGTCCGGCGCTCCGTTCGCGCAGCACAACCGAATCCGCAGGCCCCACAGGAGAAACCATGAATCTCTCGCCGCACCTCAACTTCGGCGGTAACTGCAGAGAAGCTTTCCGCTTCTACGAGCAGAACGTCGGCGGCAAGGTAACCGTAATGCTCACCCAGGCCGACATGCCCGACGGAAGCCGCGCGCCCGGCGCCAATCCGGAGGCCGTCGCCCACGCGCGCATGACCATCGGCCAAGCCGAGCTGGTCGGCAACGATGTCCCGGCCGACCGTTTCCAGCCCATCCGCAGCGCCTACCTCTATCTCACCGTCGACACGCCGGAAGACGCCGAGCGCATTTATGCCGCGCTCAGCGAGGGCGGCGAGGTTTACATGCCGCTGGCTGAAACATTCTTCGCCTCGCGCTTTGCCATGCTCCGCGACCGCTTCGGCGTCGCATGGACCCTGCTTTGTCCGCGATCCGCAAATTCCTGAACTCATATCCACCACCGCAAGAGGAGACCCAATGAAGATCCAGCCCTACCTCAACTTCAACGGCCAGTGCGAAGAGGCCTTCAACACCTATGCGCGCGTCTTCGGCGTCCAGGCGCCGAGCTTCTTCCGCTTCGGAGCCAGCCCCATGGCTGCCCAGGTCGGCCCCGACTGGGCCGACAAGATCATGCACGTCAGCATGCCCGTCGGCGATCAGATGCTGCTCGGCAGCGACGCGCCCCCGCAGCATTACAGCGAGCCCCAGGGGTTGCGCGTGAACCTCGACTTCAGCGACGTCGCCGAAGCCGAGCGGATCTACAATGCGCTCTCCGAAGGCGGCCAGATCGGCATGCCTTTCCAGGAAACTTTCTGGGCGAAGCGCTTCGCCATGTTCCAGGACCGCTTCGGCGCGCCCTGGATGATCAATGTCTCCAAACCAATGTAAGGTTTTTCGCACATCGACCCACGAGAGGAGCCGCGCATGAGCAAAGTACGCGTGTTAGTCGGTACCCGCAAAGGGGCCTTCGTCCTCACCGCCGACGGCAAACGCCGCGACTGGGACGTGGCCGGCCCGTTCTTCGCCGGCTGGGAGGTCTACCACATGAAGGGTTCGCCGGTGAACCCCGACCGCATCTACGCCTCGCAAACCAGTGGCTGGTTCGGGCAGATCATCCAGTGCTCCGACGACGGCGGCAAAACCTGGTACACCCCCGGCGGCGGCTTGCAGAAGTCGCCGCAGGGATGGCCCATTGGCGAGAGCAACCGCTTCGTCTACGACGCGGCTGCTGCGCCGCTCACCACCCACCAGTGGTACGACGGCACCCAGCATCCGTGGGAGTTCAAGCGCGTCTGGCACCTCGAGCCTTCGCTCACCGATGCTGAGGCCGTCTACGCCGGCATCGAGGACGCCGCGCTCTTTCATTCCAAAGATGGCGCTCACTCCTGGCAGGAGCTCTCCGCGCTGCGCGGCCACGGAACCGGCCCCAACTGGCAGCCCGGCGCCGGCGGCATGTGCCTGCACACCATCGTCCTCGACCCGAAAGATCCGGACCGCATTTACATCGCCATCTCCGCGGCCGGAGCCTTTCGCAGCGACGACGGCGGCAAGTCCTGGAAGCCCATCAACAAGGGCCTCCGCTCCCAGTTCCTGCCCGATCAGGATTCCGAAGTCGGCCACTGCGTTCACCACATCGCCATGAGCCCCCGCCGTCCCGGCGTGCTCTTCATGCAGAAGCACTGGGACGTGATGCGCAGCGACGATGCCGGCGACTCCTGGCGCGAAGTCAGCGGCAATCTGCCCACTGATTTCGGTTTCGCCATCGACGTCCACGCCCACGAGCCGGAGACGATATTCGTTGCGCCCATCAAGAGCGACTCCGAGCACTACCCGCTCGACGGCAAGCTGCAGGTGTGGCGCAGCCGCTCCGGCGGCAACGAGTGGGAAGCCCTCACCGACGGCCTTCCCCAGGCCAACTGCTACGTGAATGTCCTGCGCGACGCCATGGCCGTCGACCAGCTCGACGGCTGCGGCATCTACTTCGGCACCACCGGCGGCCAGGTCTACGTCTCGCCCGACGCCGGCGATCGCTGGATGCCCATTGTGCGCGATCTCCCCGCCGTGCTTTCCGTCGAGGTGCAGACCCTCCCATGACCCTGCGCACCATCCGCGTCGAGATTCCCCACCACCTGCGCACGCTCGCCCAGGTCAGCGGCGATCTGCGCCTCGACCTCGACGACCCCATCACCCTCCGCCGCACCCTCGACGCCCTGGAGGCTCGCTACCCCGTCCTGCGCGGCACCATTCGCGATCAGCAGACCCTCGTGCGCCGCCCCTTCCTGCGCTTCTTCGCCTGCCAGGAAGATCTGTCGCACGATTCACCCGATAACCCCCTGCCCGACGCTGTGGTCGAGGGCAGGGAAGCGCTGCTCATCATCGGCGCCATCGCCGGCGGCGCGTGGGGCCCATTGGGTGCCCCATATCTGCCCGCCGCTGGCAGATGTGGGAGCGTCAACCGTCAATTCGCCAACTGACCCAGGAGGAAATCATGTCGACAGCTACGGTGGTTTCGCATTCACTCAGTGCGACCGATGTCCTGCGCGAGCAGGGAAAGATGATTCACCGGGTTCTGCACCTGAACGTGGAGGGGTTGACCCAGGCAGACAGCCTGATTCAGCCGCAGCCCGCCGGCAATTGCCTGAACTGGAACGTGGGCCACCTGGTTTGCGTCAACGAGCAGCTGCTGGCTTTGCTGGGGCAGCCTCATGTGCTGGGAGAAGCCGCGCTGCAGCGCTACCGGCGCGGGTCCGCCCCGCTCAGTGACCCCGCCGAGGCGCTGCCGCTGCTCGATCTCATGAAGGCTTGGGACGAAGGCTGGTCGCGCATCGACGCGGGCCTCGCAGCGCTCACCCCGGAGCGGATGATGGAGCCCGCCCCGCATTCGCCGCGCAACAATACGGAGGAGACGGTCGGCTCGCTCGCGTCTCTGATCCTCTTTCATCAGGCTGCGCACACCGGACAGACCAGCCTGCTGCGCCGCATCGCCGGCAAACCCGGCGCGATCCGCTAACCGCTGTTTGAGAGGAGCTCTGCATGCAGAAAATCAAGCCATTCCTGTGGTTCAACGACAACGCCGAACAGGCGGTGTATTTCTACGTCTCGACCTTCAGGGACGCGAAGGCCGGCGAGATCCTGCGCTGCGGCGAGGGCGGCCCGCTTCCGCCCGGTTCGGTCCTTACCGTAAGCTTCACCATCGGCGACGTTGAATTCATCGCGCTCAATGGCGGCCCGCATTACACCTTCAACCACGCCGTTTCGTTTGTCATCCCCTGCGAGTCGCAGGCCGAGATCGATGAGTACTGGGCGAAGCTCACCGCCGACGGCGGCCAGGAAGTGCAGTGCGGATGGCTGGTCGACAAGTTCGGCCTCTCCTGGCAGGTCGTGCCGCACAACATCGGCGAACTGCTCCAGGGCAAAGACGCGGAGGGCGGCAAGCGCGCCATGGCGGCCATGATGCAGATGAAAAAATTCGATATCGCCGCGCTCAAACAGGCCGGCGGCTTCGAAGACTGAATATCCCGTCGAGCAGGAAGCAACGTTCAGCAAAAAGCGGTCGTACTTAGAACGACAGCTAACCGCTAACCGCTAACAGCTAACAGCTAACCCGCTAATCCCCCGGCTTCGCCGTCACCCCCGCCGGCGCCGCTGGTGCCGGCGTCGTCTTGCCCTGCACCCACTTGTCGAACCACGCAAACCACCGCTGATACCGGTCGAGAATGAAGCTCGGCCGCGTGAACCCGTGGAACTGCCCCGGATACACGATCAGCTCCGCCGGAACGTTCAGGCTGCGCAGCGCCTCATACATCTGCTCGCCGCCCACCAGCGGCACATTCATGTCGCTCGTCCCGCCCATATACAAGGTCGGCGTGTGGATGCGGTCCGCATGGAAGAACGGGTACCCCAGCTCGATGTACTTCTGCGTCTCCTTCCACGGCGGCCCAATCTCGTTGTCGTATTGCAGGATGTACTCGTCCACCCCGTAGAACGCCACCGGATCGCCCGTCCCCGCGCCGCTGCTCGCCGCCTTGAAGCGGTTCGTGCTGGCGATCGTGTAGTCGGTCAGGATGCCTCCGTAGCTCCACCCCATCACGCCCATCTGGTCCGGATTGACGAGGCCCTCCTTGATGACCTCGTCCACGCACGCCATCAGGTCCTCGATCTCCAGATGCCCCCAGTTGTCCGCAATCGCCTTCTGGTACGCACTCCCGCGACCCGAGCTGCCGCGATAATTCACGTTCAGCACCGCGTACCCATGCGCGGCAAACAACTGCCGCTGGATCTCGAACTCGTGCCCGTCCTGGCCGTTCGGTCCGCCGTGAATCAGCAGCAGCAGCGGATATTTAGTTCCCGCCTGCGCTCCCGGCGGCATGGTGATCAGCCCGTGCACCTCATTCCCGTCCGCCGCCCGCGCGCTCACGTCGCGCGTCTCGCCCAGCTGGATCTCCGCCACCACCGCATCGTTGTGGTGGGTCAGCTTGCGCAGCGTTCCGTCATCCAGCGTGTAGATTTCCCCCGGCTGCGTGTCCGTCATCCACACCAGCGCCGTGTGCCCGTCGCGCTCGTTCAGCCCCTCGCCCACGCCATCCGTACTCACCTCGCGCTGCACCGCTCCGGTCCCGACGTCCACGCTCGCCGGATACTCATTCCGGTCGTCTTCCACCATCACCTGGATCGATTTCCCATCCGGCGACCACTGCGGCCCCGACACCGCGCGATCCAGGCTCGCCGTCACGATCCGCGCCGGCGCGCTCCCATCTGCCGGCACCACTCCCAGCTTGTCTTCGCTGTATTGCCACAGCTTCAGCGGATCGCCGCGCAGGAACGCAATCCACTTTCCATCCGGACTCCACGCAATTCGCCCCCCGTCAGGCCCGTCGTAGTGCGTTAATTGCCGCGGAGTCGAATGCGGCTTCGCATCCACCACCCAAACATCGGTGTTGATCGACCGGTCCGGATCCGCATCGTGATTGCTCACGTACGCGATCTCCGACCCATCCGGCGACCACACCGCATCCTCTTCATCGAACTTCGTGTCCGTCGTGAGCTTGTCCAGCTTGTGCGTCGCCACGTCAAAGATCCACAGCTGCGTGTGCTCGTTGTCCCGCAAATACCCCTCCACGTCTTCCTTGAAGTGGTAGCGGTCGATCACGATCGGCTTCGGCTTCTCCTTTTCCTTGTCGGCGCCCGGCTTTTGATTCGCCTCGGCATCCTCGTCCGGGGTAATCCCCAGCACCAGCTTCGTCGCGTCCGGCGACCAGGCATACGCCGCCAGGTCTCCCTTCACGTCGGTCAGCTGATGCGCCTCGCCGCCG
The DNA here is from genome assembly GCA_035505395.1 of Acidobacteriaceae bacterium. Taxonomy (GTDB): domain Bacteria; phylum Acidobacteriota; class Terriglobia; order Terriglobales; family Acidobacteriaceae; genus Palsa-343. The sequence goes on along the minus strand of DATJQW010000177.1, from coordinate 6,965 downwards.
CGCCGGTCCATGATCCACACCTGCGACCCTTTGGCCTTCCCCGGCCGCCCCGCCATGAACGACAAATACTTCCCGTCCGGACTCCACCGCGGCGCGCTCGACGAACCCAGCCCGTTCGGGTCTTCCGCCGAATCCGATCCCCACGTCAGCCGCACATCCTGCGTCCCGTCCCAGCTCACCATCCACACATCGGTGGTGCGCTTGTCGGCGGTGGTGTTTACGGTGGAGACGGTATAGGCGATCCATTTCCCATCCGGCGAAATCTCCGGATTGCCGACCGTCTGGAAGCGGAACAGATCGCTCAGCGCCATCGGATGCGGCGTAGGCGCCGCTGCCGCCGGCGTCTGGGCCATTGCAGGAGCAACCAGGGGCAGGGCACACACACCCGTAGCGGCGAGAGCAAGCGAAATACGCATGAAGGGCATGCGCAGAAATATACAGGCCCCTCGCGGTCCGCGCCAGGAGGCCATGCGGCTCAAACTTTTCTGATCGCTCCCGGATACTGCGCCACCAGCGGGTCCGCCGTCAGGAACAGAGCGCCCGCCGCCGCTGCCTGCGCGATCAGCATGCGGTCGAACGGATCGCGGTGCAGCGCCGGCAAACTCGCCACCGCAATGGCATGCGCTCCTGTAATCGCCAGCTCCTGATACCCGTTGTCCAGCAGTCCGCGCCGCAGCAAAGCGGGCTCGGCCCGAAAATCTACGCGCCCCAGCGCATGCTTGATGGCGATCTCCCACAAGCTGGCGGCGCTGAAGAGGAGTTGATTTTGCTCGTCCTCAATCAGAGCCCGCGCAGTCTTCGGCAGCCTCTCCGGCATGCCTGCCGCCCACAACAGCAAATGGGTGTCGAGCAGGAGCTTCATCGCGCACCATCGCAAAACATCTGCTCGATCTCAGCGCGGCCCATCTCGTCGAAATCGTCCGGCACCGCAACCTCGCCTGCCAGGAATCCGGTGCGCCGCACCGCCGCCTGTTCCGGAGCATCGATGGCCGTCACCTTCACCAGCGGTTTGCCCGCCTTGGCAATCACAAACGGCTCGCCGTGCACGGCTTCGTCGACCAGCCTCGAGAGGTGCGTTTTCGCCTCGTGAATGTTGACGATCGGCGTCGTTTTCATGAACTAAGTCTACTTAGTCTGGTTCATTCAAGTCAAGCCATATTTCCACCGCCCTCTTTTTTGCATCACCCACCCCCTCCTTTTGCGTATATGCCGGTACAGCACACCGAGGACGCTGCCGATGGACGCTTCGCCCGATACTTTCCGAGCCGCCATCGAGCGCCACCAGGCGCGGGTTTACTCCATCGCCTTCCGCATCCTCGGCGACGGTGGCGCTGCGGAAGAGGTCGCGCAGGATGTCTTTCTCGAGCTGCACCGTTCCCTGCGTCGCCTCGAGAGCGAAGAACACCTCGCCGCCTGGCTCCGCCGCGTCGCCTGTCATCGCGCCACCGATGCGCTGCGCCGCCGCGCCGTCCGCGCCGACTCGGTGGCCGAAGAGTATCAGGACGGCATGGCCCTCCGTCCTGCCGTGCGCGAGTTCATCCCGCTCATGAACCGCGTGGAGCAGTTGCTGCTGACGTTGCCGCCGGCTCAGCGATCCGTCATGCTGCTCCGCTATCAGGAAGACCTTGAGCCGGAGGACATCGCCATCGAGCTGGGGATGCCATTGGCGACCGTCCGCAGCCATCTGCAGCGCGCGCTGAAACTGCTGCGCGAAAAAGCCCAGCGAACCCTCAGGGAGTACAGCCGTGGATAACCGGAACGACACGCCCATCGACGATTTCGAACAGCATCTGCGCGACCAGCTTGCCCCGCGCTCCGCCCCCGCCGGCTTTGCCGATCGCGTCATGGCCAGAGCGAAGGTCAGAGTCGCCCCGCAGCCGCGCCCGAGGCCGTTCTTCCTGCTCCCGCTCTGGAGCTGGACCGCCGTCGCCGCTCTCCTCGTGGTCGCGGTCTTCGGCGGCATCGAGCACGACCGCCGCCAGCGCATCGAAGGCGAACGCGCCCGCGCCCAGGTCCTGCTCGCCCTGCGCATCACCGGAACAACCCTGCACGACGTGCAGCAGAAGATCAGCACCGAAGAAAACACCCCCGCCCACTCCGAATCCACCGGGTTCGAGAAACGATGACATCCCGCAACCAAAAGAGGACCACGACCATGAAAATCAAACCGATCCTTTCACTCACGCTGCTCTTCGCCGCTTTGCCCTTCTTTGGCGCGCGCTTCGCGGCCGCGCAGGCGGACCAGCTGCCGTTTCCCGACGTTCTCTCCAAACAGCTCGCCGCGCGTGCTTCGAATTACACCGAGGTCACGCTCGACCGCAAGATGCTCGATTTCGCCAGCCACTTCATGGACAACGAGAACGACGCGGAAGGGAAGCGCATCATCGCGAAGCTGCGCGGCATTTACGTCCGCACCTACGAGTTCGACAAGCCCGGCGAATACACGGCGGCGGACCTGGAGCAGATCCGCGCCCATTTCGAGTCCGGCGACTGGTCGCCCATCGTCAAATCGCGCTCGAAAAACGATACCGACGACTCCGACATTTATATGAAGACGGTGAACGGCGAAATCCAGGGCATGTTCATCCTCAACGCCGAGCCCAAAGAGCTGGACATCGTCTACATCGACGGCCCCATCCGCCCTGAGGACCTGGAGGGGATCAGCGGCAACTTCGGCATCCCGTCGAACCTCGGCGGCGCGAAAACCATAGCCCCGCCGCCGCCGAATCCCATGCTGCAGAACCGGAAGGCAGGTCCTCAATGAAAACCGTTGCTCTCGCCTTCGTCCCGGTGGCGGCGGTCGTGGCCATCGCCGCCATCCTGCCGTTTACCGTGCACGCCGCTCGTCCTGATTTCGACACGGTGGTTTCCGCGGTAGAGCAGCGCTACGACACCCACGCGCAGAAGATTCCGCTGATGGGCCTGGTGAGCTTTTGCGCTCGGGTGGCCACCGTCGACGGCGTCAAAGGGCTGCGCGTCGCGGAGTTCGATCACCTGCCCGCCGCGCCCGATACCGCGGAGCTCGACCGCCTCGTCCGCGACAGCCTGGGCTCCTCCTGGCAGCCCTTCGTCGTCGACCGCAGCCGCTCCGGCGACCTCAGCCTCATTTACGTTCAGCCCGACGGCCAGGCCATGCGCATGATGATCGCCGACTACGATCACGGCGAGCTCGATCTGGTGCGGGTCGAAGTGAATGGCGAACGCCTGGCGCACTGGATCCACGATCCCGGCGGCAACGCCCGCCATCACAACTACGCCTCCGACAACTCCGGCACGCCGGACTGAAAAGCCTGCGGCAGAAGTCGCTCCATGCGGGGACACAGCCTTTAGCCGTGCATAATCCGGGGAAATTCGACTCTTTGAAGGGGCACAGCTTTAGCTGTGCCGTAAACTGCGCAAAATCATTGCGGCTTCAGCCGCGGAGGGACGGTTTTTCTTTCGCAGGCAAAGGCCGACGGTTTTTTTTCGCAAGCTGTAAAGCCGCTTCCCGTCCGCCTGCGCGACCTCAGGAAACCTGCTTCGCCCCCTCCTCCCACCGCCATGCGATACTGCCATTGGCATGTATAAGCGCGTCGTCCTCAAGCTCTCCGGCGAAGCCCTGGCCGCAGGCCGCGGCTTCGGCGTCGATCCCATTCGTATCCACGAAATCGGCGGCGAGCTGGCTGAAGTTCATGCCATGGGCGTCGAAATCGCCGTGGTCGTCGGCGGCGGCAATTTCTTCCGCGGCGTCGCCGAGCAGGCCCGCGAGATGGACCGCGTTTCCGCCGACAACATGGGCATGCTGGCCACCGTCATCAACGCCCTCGCCATCCAGGATGCCCTCGAAAAGCGCGACGTCCACTGCCGCGTCATGTCGGCCATTGAAATGAACCAGGTCTGCGAGCCCTGGATCCGCCGCCGCGCCATCCGCCACCTCGAAAAAGGCCGCGTCGTCATCTTTGCCGCCGGCACCGGCAATCCCTACTTTTCCACCGATACCGCCGCCTCCCTCCGCGCCATGGAGATCAAAGCCGACGTCCTGCTCAAGGCCACCAAGGTCGAGGGCATCTATGACGCCGATCCAGTCATCACACGGGACGCCGTAAAATTTGAACAGATTACCTATATGGAAATTCTTCGGCTCGGGTTAAAGGTGATGGATACCACTGCGGTGAGTCTCTGCAAGGACAATAATCTGCCCATGATCATCTTTAACCTCAATCAGCCGGGCAACATCCGCCGGGTCATCTCCGGGGAGAAGGTCGGCTCTCTGGTAACCGCCTGAAGCGGTCTTCCGGCCAGGATCAGTCCATGATGGTTCTTTTACAGGCCGCCGCCCGGGTCGCCGGCGTCCAGGGTCGCCGGAGTGGCGCCATGCGGGGCTCGCGCATCCAATCAGGAGACCGCTTCTGAGCGCCCAGCTTCAAGTCGTTCCGCCTGGCGGGTTCGAATCGCCCGCCGGCCAGCTCGCGTCCGGCAAACCCGCCCTCGTGCGCCCCAAAAAGGAGCACCTCCCGGCGCTCTCCGGCCTGCGCGCCTTCTCCGCCATGAATATCGTCTTCTACCACTTCTGCAATCCGAAGTGGTTTGGGCCGCTCTCCCCCATCGTCGAGCACGGGTACACCTCGGTGAGCTTTTTTCTCCTGCTCTCCGGCTTTGTGCTCGCCTACAACTACTCCGATCGCGCCCAAAAGGGGCAGCTCAAGGCGAAGAGCTTCTGGATCGCCCGCGTTTCGCGGCTTTATCCCATCTACCTGGTGGCGCTCGTGGTCTCCCTGGGCATGTTGATGGATGAATGGCACGCGCGGCCGCACGCCCAGTTTGCCTGGGGCGTCGTTCTCACTCCGCTCATGCTGCAAGGCTGGAGCCCCGCGCTCTCGACCTTCTGGAACACCCCCGCCTGGACCATGTGCACCGAGGCATTTTTCTACCTGATCTTCCCTCTGGTCATCCTCTGGAAGCGTCCCCGCCACATCGGTCGTCTCTGCGCCATTCTTCTCGGACTCTGGGTCCTCGGCATGGTCGCCCCCAGCCTCTACATCGCCTTCCATCCCGACGGCGTCCTGCATGCCGGCCGTTACACCGACGGCTTCTGGATCCGCGCCCTCAAATTCACGCCGCCGCCCCACATTCCGTCGTTTCTCTTCGGGATTGTGCTGGCCGACCTCGATTCGCTGATCCCGCGCGGCTCGCAGAAGCGGTTTGCCCTGGGCGCCCTGGGCGTGGCCGGCATCCTGGCGGTGCTCTACTTCGGCGACCACTTCCCGTTCCCCATGATGCACGACGGCCTGCTGATGCCCCTCTTCGGCTGCGCCGTCCTCGGCCTCGCCGGCCACAACCTCATCGCCCGCTTCTTCGGATTCTCACCCTTTGTCGCCGTCGGCCAGGCCAGCTACTGCCTCTACATCCTGCACTTCAATCTCTGGAACCTTATCCACGAGCATCATCTGGTGGCGCGCCTCGGCCTCTCGCAGTTCGATCCCTGGCTCAGCTACGCATTGCTGGTGACGGTGGCCGTTCTGGCCATGAAGTTCATCGAACGCCCCGCCCAGCGCTACATCAAGCGCCGCTTCGGCCTCTCGTAAATTCGTCTCGGAATGGATTCGCAGCACGCTGCCTGCCGCGGCTGAAGACAGGGCTAAGCGTTGCTCGTGACCGCCGTCTTCCGCAGCCGGAAGTATCCCCAGGTCCCAATGAATGAGCCCACGCACCCGCTCAGGAAATGAAAAATTTCGTGGATATAGTTCCCCAGAAACAGCTGGTGGAGCACGCTGTGGATCATCCTGTCCCTCCCGCACGCATCATCATACTTCGCAGCAATGCGAGAACCACGCCAACCAGCCAGCCGACCTCCGCTCAGACATCCAATCAGCAAACAGCACGCTACACGCTCAACGCTAAACGCTGTCCCCGTCTTTCTTCCATTGACATCCCCCCGCCCCCGGTGACATTCTCATAAGTTTTGTCGGGTACTCTCATGAATGCTTCTGCCACCACCCCTCGCCCCGATTCGCGCGCAGCCGGCCCGCTCACCGTCGCGCAACCTTACCTCATTCGCCAGGACTGGAATGCCTACACCGCCGACCAGCACGCCGTCTGGGCCGAGCTCGTCCGCCGCCGCATGCCCCAGCTCCGGGAGCACGCCGCTCAGGAGTACCTCGACGGCTTCCACCAGATCGGCCTCCGCGAAGACACCATCCCCAACCTCGCCGAGGTCAACCGCCGCCTCGCCCCGCGCACCGGCTGGAACGCGACCCCGGTCAGCGGCTTTCTCCCGCCTGACGCTTTTTTCGAGATGCTCGGCGCCCGCCAGTTTCCCACCACCACCTACATCCGCAGCCGCGAGTCCATGGAGTACACGCCCGAGCCCGACATCTTTCACGACGTCTTCGGCCACGTCCCCATGCACGCCCACCCCGTCTTCGCCGACTTCCTCCAGCACTACGGCCGCGTCTGCGCGCGTCTCATGGGCGACAAAGACCGCCTCGAAAAAATGGGCCGCCTCTTCTGGTTCACCGTCGAGTTCGGCGTCATCCGCCAGAACGGCAAAATCAAACTCTACGGCAGCGGCCTCATCTCCTCGCACGGCGAAGGCACCCACGTCATCGAAGGCCGCCCCGAAATCCGCGACTTCGATCTCGACCTCGTTCTCGAGCAGAAATTCCTGGTCTCCGAGGAGCAGAAGGTGCTCTATGCCGTTGAGTCTTTCGACCAGATCTACGAGGCCGCCCAGCAGGCCGAAAAACGCCTCGCATGAGCGTTTGCCGCGTAACTTTTTGCTCTCTGCTCGCGTCGAACCTTCGGGTTGACTGGTTTCGGCGCGACTCACAAAAGTAACGATTCCATCGCCAAATTTGCAGACCTTTTATCTGCGCGGATGCACAATACAGGAATTGGTTCCTGTTGCTGGCGAGCGCGAAGGCATCCCAGGGCAGATCGAGGGACCCGCAGGAGGGAAACTTGCCGCGCATCCACTTTCACCTGCA
>DATJQW010000176.1:0-3292 GCA_035505395.1 Acidobacteriaceae bacterium | reverse complement strand
CCCTTCGGCACGCCGCTCAGCGTGTATTGGCCATTGCCGTCCGGCGTCATCTGCAGGTTCTCGAGCTCCTTTTCGAGCTCGGTGTGGCCCAGCAGGAAGCGCAGCGGCGAGCGCAGATCGTCCAGCTGCTTCTCCGGCATGGTCTGCGCCTCATTCTGGCCGGGGGTGTAGAAATACGCGTTCTTCCCGTCGAGGATGAAAAGCTGTCCGTCAGGATCGGTGTAGCTCCAGCGCATCTTGCCCGGCTTGCGCAGCAGCAGCACGCCCGATTCCCTGCGGTGCATCCCCATGCCGTCGTAGTGCTGGACGAACTGGACGGAGAGCGAGTGCAGGGCGTTGTAATGGTGGTCGATGCGGCTGGCCAGCTCGGGTGCGGTCAGCGCGCTCTGCGCATGCAGCGCGCCGGTGCACAGCGCGGCAACCAAAAGCTGCTGGAGAATTCTTCGCCGCCGGCCGCTCGCAAAACCTTCCGGCATTACTGGAGGGGCACCGTGCAGTTCGTGCCGCCGGTCGGATCCTTCGTGATCTGTCCGCTCATGTCGAGGCAATACCCGTTATGGCCGGTCTTGCCGACAGCCTGCGGCACCGCGGTAGCCTCGAAGCTGGTGTACATGTCCTGGTTGTTGACGGTCGTCTTGGTGCAGTTGGTGATGGTGAACGTGTATCCCGACTTCTGGCCGCCGGAGAGGTCCGACTGCAGCAACTGCGCGCTCTGCGCGGTGGGCGGGCCGGAAGAGGAGCTGCCGCCGAGCGCGGACAGCGAGCACGCGAATCCGTTGGCCGGGTATTCCGTCTGATACTGGATCTCCGCCTCGTGGATGGCCCGCAGCGACTGGATCGCGGAAGTCTCGTTGGCCTCGCTCTTCAGGTTGAGCATATTGGGAATGGCGATGAGCATGAGGATCAGCATGATCGAGATCACGATCAGCAACTCCATCAGCGTAAAACCGGCGTCGCTTTGGAGCGATCGCCTGCGTTCCAGTAGAGACTTCATGGCGTTATAGGTTCCTGCGCCTTCATCGTACCGCAAAATCAGCAAGGCGAACTGATTCCGGCGTAACCGGAGCGCGCAAGCCGGTTCTCTCGGATAGACGCGCCTGGGCGCGTTTCGCTCGCCGCCTGCGAAGAGCAGGAGCTGGTTCTCCCGCTCCGGCGCCGTGGCGGCCCGGCTCAGGATCCGCTGCCGGAGGATGATGCTGGGGCGGCGACGGAGATATGCAGGTCGAAATAGGCAATTTTGCGCTGATCGAAAGAGCTCAGGGTCCGCTTTGAGCTTTTCCTGCCGTGGAACGCGGCCCAGACCGTGTAATCCGTGTCGTCCGCCAGGTAGTCGAAGCGGTAACTGCCGTCCGAGGTGGTAATGAAGGTCTTCACGTCGCTGTTGCGGGAGTTCTCGAGGTAGACGATGGCCCCGCTGATGGGCGTGCCATGATCGCCGATGACTTTTCCCTGGAGATCGCGCTGGCCGAAATTCTGCGCGAGAAGGGCAGGCCCCAGAGCAGCCAGCGCGAACAGGGCGAGGACGAGCATCACCCGCCGCTGCAGATCTTGCCGGATGCGGTTGCTGACAGGCACTGCCGAACAGGTCATTCTTCTTCCTCTTCTCCGAACTCTTCCTCGTCCTCGTAATCTTCTTCGACTTTGGTCAGTTCCAAAGGGTCAACCGCGACCACCTCATACTCGGTGCCGCACTCGTCGCAAATGACGACGTCGCCCTCTTCCACTTCCTCTTCGTCAATGTCCAGAGCGCTCTCGCATTCAGGGCAAATCGGCATGAATCCCTCCACCGGGATAAAGAATCACCAAACCATCAGCATTTCGCAACGCGGGCAATGTTTGGCAGCGCCTTCCGGAACTTCCCTTGAAAAATCGCCGCGCGACGACAGGAACTTCGATGCCGATTCCAGCCGCGAGCCGCCTTCGCTAGTTTTGAAGAGAAACTGGCCGCGCGTCAAGCGTGCTTTTGACCGGATGCCAGGGCATACTCGATAGTCATGAAAAGTCATGGCACGCTGCCGCTCGCTGTCCTTTCTCTCGTACTGGTCGTAGCCGGGTCCGGCCCCGCCGCCGCTTCTTCCGGCGATGCCGCGCACCGCGATCTGGATGCCATGGGCGCGCCCCCTGCCGCCATGCCGGTGGATCCGCAGATCGCCGGGGCGCTGGCGCGCATTTCCCCGGGGCAAATTCAAAAGACGATTGCCGCGCTGGTCACGTTTCACAATCGCAGCACCCTTTCCAGTATGGTGAAAGACCTTCCGCCGGGCACCGGGGTGAGCGCGGCAGCCGACTGGATCGAGGCGCAGTTCCGGCAGATCTCGGCCGAGTGCGGCGGTTGCCTCGAGGTCCGGCGCGACAGCTTCACCCAGCAGCCGGGCAGCGGGCCGAACGCGCGGGTGACGCAGCCGACCACGATCACCAATGTTTACGCCATCCTGCGCGGCACCGATCCGGCGCAGGCGGCGAGGATGGTGCTGGTCACCGGGCATTACGACTCGCGCGACAGCAGCAACTTCGATACCCAGGGCGAGGCGCCGGGTGCCAACGACGATGCCAGCGGCGTGGCGGTCAGCCTTGCCTGCGCGCGGGCCCTTTCGAAGATGAAGTTTCCCGCCACCCTGGTGTTCGTGGCCGTTGCGGGCGAGGAGCAGGGGCTCTACGGCAGCCGCCAGCTGGCGCAGTTGGCCAGGCAGCAGAACTGGGATCTGGAAGGCGTGCTCAACAACGACATCGTGGGCGGAAACCGGACGCCCGGCGCCCGCTTCCAGGACGAGCATGCGGTTCGCGTCTTCTCTGAGGGCGTGCCCGCCAGCGCCTCGCCGGAAGAGATTCGCCGTCTCGTCATGCTCGGCTACGACAGCGATTCCCCCTCCCGGGAACTGGCGCGGGAGATCACCGAGGTGGCGCGAACTTACACGGGCGCGCCTGCCACGAGCGCCCGGCCGATCGCATCGGGCCTGGAGCCGGTGCTGGAGTTCCGGCTCGATCGCTTCATGCGCGGCGGCGATCACTACTCGTTCAATCAGCAGGGCTATGCCGCAGTTCGCTTTTCCGAGTGGCGCGAGGACTTCAACCACCAGCATCAGAATGTCCGCTTGGAGAACGGGGTGCAATATGGCGATCTGCTCCGCTTTGTCGATTTCGATTACGTGGCGCGGGTGGCGCGGCTGAACGCGGCAACCATGGCGGTGCTGGCCGACGCTCCGCCGGAGCCGGTGGACGTGACCTTCCCGCCGTCGAAGGTCTTCGACAACTCCATCAACGACACCACCATCGAATGGCGAGCGGGGGCCGG
>DATJQW010000175.1:0-9254 GCA_035505395.1 Acidobacteriaceae bacterium | reverse complement strand
TCGGGTGATCCATTCAGCACAAACCAGGGCACGCCGAAGCGCTTCCCCCGGAGCGCGTCTTTCCTGAGGTAGCGCGTGTAGGGGCCCGGTTCGGCTTGATCCGCGCTGCCTTTGGTCCAGGGATCGAGCGGGTCTTCGGCCTGCATCACGTCCAGGGCGATAGCGGCGCTGGTGACATCGCGCGCCAGCGGCCCGATGTTGTCCCGCAGCCAGTCCAGCGGTTCCACGCCGGCAATGCTGGTCAGCCCTCGGGTGGGGAGAATGCCGACCAGGCTGCTGTTAGCGGCCGGCTGCCGGACAGAATTCGCTGTGTCCGTTCCCGTGCCCAGGACGCAATAGTTCGCCGCCACTGCCGTCGCCGTTCCCCCCGACGAACCACCAGGCGAGAAGCGCCAGTTGTACGCGTTGCCGGTTCTGCCTCCAGCAGTGCTGTTGGTGGTATCGCTGTAAGCGAAGTCGGGCATGTTGGTTTGCCCTAGGAGCACCGCGCCGGCGGCCCTCAGACGTTGCACGACCAGCGCATCGCGCGGCGCCACTAATTCCTTGCCGGGGATCAGAAATCCCTTCCACCCCGCGCTGGTGACCCAACCCTTCACGCTGGTGTTGGCTTTGATGACGATGGGGACACCCCACAATGCTCCGTGCCGCGCATTTCTCGGTTCGGCGTCTTCCTGAGCGGCGGTGCGCAGCGCACCGTCCTGATCGAGATACAGGATCGCCCGGTAAGTGCCGTCGTAACGCTCGATTCGATCGAGATACCACTGCGTCACTTCAGTTACGGTGTATCGGTGCTGGGCGTAGAGCTTTTCGAGTCCGGGGACCGTGATCTCCATAAGGTCGCGGTCCATATCCCGTTTCTGGCCGGCCGGCGTGGGGCGCGCTGCCAGTGCAATTCCTGTCGTAAGGAGCGCAAGGCACGCGGCACTGCACGCAATCATCTTCAGTCGCATCATTGTCCTCCCGTTCTAAAAGTCATAGCGCAGCGAGAATTGCTGTTTGCGCGACTGCACGAGCTGCGAGCTATACACCCCGAATCCCGGCCCGGTGGTGACGGTGTTATTCAGCCCGCCGAGACTGCTGATGGGATTGGTATCGAAGCGTGCGGAGTTCGAGATGTTAAAGCCTGCACTCCCATGGTGAAGTCGATGGTGGCCGGCTTGCTGACCAGCAGCTCGCCCACTTTGCTCTGGGAGCTGAAGCCACCGGCGCTCGCGGTTACCGTCCACGTCCCCGGACTGAGCTGCTGAAAGCTGTATTCGCCGTGTGCGTTCGTCGCAGTCCTGAGCGTCTGGCCGGTGGCTGCGCGCACAATCGTCACCGACGCGCCGGGCAGCACTGCTCCAGTAGAGTCGGTTACCACGCCGGTGAGAGAGGTGGTTGCCTGCTGGGCGATCAGGGTCGCCGAAAGACACAGAGACACGATTGCCGTCGCCGCAAGTGCTGCGGCCAGGATTCTGCCTCGCATTTCAACTCCTGATACAGATAGGGAAATGAGGTGCCATCCGGGATTCTTGTCTATGTTTTCCCGGAGCCCGCAATTATGTACGCCCCAGGCCGCTCTTGCAAGGGCATTTTCCGATGGCCGTGAAAATCAGGCAGTTACAGGAGGCCGAGCGGCTCAGTTCCGCGCGGCATCGCGCGGGGTCAGATCGGATCGGTCCAGGAGATAGAGGATGTATTCTCCGGCCCCGTAACCGACCATGGGCAGAGCCCCGGTGGGGTCGCCGATTTTGCCGGGAAAGAGCGCGCAGGGGAGGGCCACGTACATCTCCGGGATGAGATCGTGGTCGGCGGCCGCCTTGTCGACGATGCGCTTCAGGATTGCGCCGGCGAGCGCGTCGTTGCCCAGACGCCGATCAACTTCGGCGAGGTTGAAATCGACGAAGAGGAATTCCTGGCGCTCGTACCAGTATTCGAAGATGGCGGGATCGGTATAGGTGCTGCGGACGCGCCGGTAGCCGCCAGATGCAACTTTCAGAAGAGCCATGCGCTGCACGGTATTGCGCACGAGGGCCGGATCCTTGACCACGTCGAAATTAATCACCTGAAGCAGCGCGCCGTCGATGTCGTTCTTGATCCCCGGTTCGAGCGTCCCGTGCAGTTCGCCATCGCGGATGAAGGCCGCATTGAAGCCCTTCCGGAGCAGAGCCACGTGATCGAGGACGTTTGTGCGCGTGGCGTTGTCGCCGGCGAGACGCGCCACATCGGCAAAGTTCTGCAGACCGACGATGGCCATGGCGGTCGAAAATGCGAAGTGCTTCTTATCCTTCTCACGCTCCTCCCAGATCGACGTATCGGCGGCAACGATCTCGCCGCCGCCGTAGCTCTGGAGGTTGGCGAGGAGCGGCTTCACGATGAAGTCCCTGGCGCTCGCGTAGAGCGAGCCACGGTAGGTGGGCATGCTGAGGATCGCGGTGTCGTGCGTCTGGCGGAGATATTCGCCGAGCACCCACAGCGCTTCGCCCCAGTCGTCGTATTCGATGTTGGTGCTGCCTTCTTCGGTGAAGAAGGGCTCTTCCGATCCGTCACCGAAGTAGCGAACGACGGAGATCTGATAATCGGCGCCGGCGGTTTCTGCGCGCATCTTGCCCGTGGACCGCGCGTTGAACCAGGCGAGCAGGGCGGCTCGCGCCTCTCTCTGATGTCCCATGCGCGCGAGCGCCACCGTGGCCCAGGCCATGTCGCGCACCCAGGGCGTGAACCAGCCGCCGTTGGGCAGGCTGGCAACGATGAGGCCGTTGTTGTAGCGGCCTGGACGGTTCGGCTCGCGGCTCTGCGCCATGCGCAGCATCACCTCGCTCTGGCGCCACAGGTGTCGCTCTTTGTCGTTCGCGAAATGAACGGTCGGCTGCACGCGCCACTGTTCGAGCTCGGCGATCTCGCGCTGCGCGAGCGCCGGGGCAGCAAGGCCGGCGCGCCAGAGATTGAAATCCTCGACGGCCTCTTCCGGGTCTGCATCGCGCTCAACCGAGAGGAGAGCCCAGGCGCGGCTGCCCGCCAGCGGGGATTGCCCAGCCGCGGGGGTTCTCGCACCGGGATCGAGCGGGATCAGCAGCAGGGTCTCGTCAATTCCGCCGAATTGCAGGATTTCAACCGGCGTCCCCGCCATCTGCATGGCGCGCTGCGAATGCACGGGATGAGCCCAGGCGACATTCCAGCCATCGCTCGCCGCGGTTCCGGCCGCGGGTTGCCAGCGGATGATGAGCGCGGTTTGCAGCAGCCCGAACGGCATGAAAAATGTTCCTTCGCCCGTGCGGCTTCGCCCGACAATCACCTGCGAATCGTCCTCGTAGTCTGCCGAAACGCCGGTGATGGACTCCCGGCCCCAGGCAAGGCTCCGGATGAAATTGGCTGTGGGGAATCCTTCGCTAAGGCAGTTGTTCGGATCTGGACGCGTAAAGGCGTAGGGGTGCGCATAGAACTTCGTCAACGCTGCGGTCTCTGGCGAGACCACGGCGAAGCCGAAGCCGTTGCCGGTGACGAGGCTCGATGCGAATGCCGGCACGCATGCGAAGGCGCCGAGACTGAGAGTAACAACGAGACGTGGCAGTATCCGCATAGGCTCAGGGGTAAGGCGACGATGCTGCCCGCGGCGACGGAGCGATGTCCGTCGTCTGCGTCAGGCGAAGATCGCGCGACGAGGAGCCCACCTGCACCGTTCGTGGCCCCGTGGCCAGCTTCCAGTTGTTGCCATCCGGTGGCCAGTACTCGAGCGATCGCGGCGGGACGTGGAGCGTGACCTCGCGGCTTTCTCCGGCAGCCAGATGGACGCGGTCGAAGGCCGCCAGCGCGCGGACCGCGAACTGGGCGCCATCGGCGGGCAAATTCTCCGGCGGTCCAAGGTAGACCTGAGGAACCTCATCGCCGGCAATCGGTCCATCGTTACGCAGGACGAAGCGAACGTCGAGGCCGCCATCGGCGGCGCGGGACACATCCAGATGCGAATAGGTAAACCGCGTGTAGGAGAGGCCGTATCCGAAGGGGAACAGAGGCTGCAGCTTTTGCTGGTCGTACCAGCGGTAGCCCATGAAGATCCCCTCCGAATAATCCGACCTTCCCTTCCCTTCGTGCGGAGGTGACATGCGCTCCGGATGAGCCGGATCATTCGCGACACCCTGGCCGAGCCGCTGCGGCCAAGTGAACGGAAGCCGGCCCGCCGGATTGGCCCGGCCCAGGAGCACGCTGGCGGTTGCCCATCCCCCCTCGTCGCCGGGAAACCACATCAGTAAGACGCCTTTCACCTTCGACAGCCACGGCATCGCCAGCGGCTGGCTGGCGTTGAGCACCACCACCGTGTTGGGATTTACCGCTGCCACATCTTCGATGAGCTGATCCTGTCCATCGGGCAGATGAAACACGGGATCGTCGGCGCTCCACGCAAACACCACGGCCATGTGCGATTCTTTTGCGGCGGCAACGGCGGCATCGTGATTCGCCTGTTGCTGTTGCGGCGTGACCCAACTGAGGCGCACCTGCGTGGGGTGGTTGGAGGAGTCAGGCTGAACGGAGACCATCACTCTATGCGGACCGGCGGTCAACTGAATTTTCGTGCGCAGGTCGTCGAGCCCGTCCGTGGTCGGCAGCACGTTATCCTGGCCGGCCTGGGTCACGACTCCGTGGCCGACCATCTCTTCGTCGGAGACCAGCTTCTTGCCGTCCAGGGTGAGCGAGGCGAAGCAGCCGAGATTTTGCAGGTACAACCAGTAGGAGCCGGCGCTGGGGATGTTGAGAGTCCCGGTCCAGGTCGCAGTTGAGTTCGCAGGGAGCGCGCTGCTGCTGGAAAGCGCGAAGTTGATCTGCGCGTCTGTCGCTGCCGGTTCGCCCGTGCCTGGCGTGCGTATCAGGCCTGGTCGGCCATCGTGCGTGAAGAACTGCGGCGGTATCGGCGTGCCGGTCATGTCGTCGGCAACGGCGTAGTGCAGGTGAACGTTCGCATCGTCCGCCGTGTCTTTCTTAAGAGCGTAGAAGGGCCCGATTTCCCGGGCGGGTATTCCAACCGCCTTCTCATCAGGGATGCCGATGGCCATCGTCTGGCCCGCGCCGGGGCCGATCAGGGCCAGGGAGTGCAGATCCTCAGGGGTGAGTGGCAAGGCGCGATCGTCGTTCTTCAGCAGCACCGCCGCGTCTTCGCCGGTCTTCTCGACCACCGAAGCATCGGCGGCGGTATCGATCGGAGTGATGGAGTGCTTCGTTTTGCCATCGAGGAGGCCGAAGCGATCCATCTGGCAGAGAATGTGCCCGACGGCGCGATCGATGTCGGCTTCGGTGACCGCGCCCGAATGCACTGCGGCGTGCAGCGTGTCGACCATGTTGGTTTTCGCCATCGGTCCCGGCATTTCGAGATCCAGACCATCCTTCACGAAATACGGCGTGTGATTCGCGCCCCAGTCCGACGTGACGAATCCGCGGAATCCCACCTGATCGCGCAGGACTGTGATCAGCGTGTCGGGGTTGTTGCATGCGTAGGCACCGTTAATCTTGTTATAGGAGCACATGATGGAAGCAACGCCGGCGCGCACCGCGGCGGCGAAGGGCGCGACGTAGATCTCATGCAGCGCCTGCGGCCCGATGAAGACGTCGGTGCTGCCGTCGTATCCGACGTAATGCTTGGCCTGCGCCAGGATGCCCTGGCTTTGAATGCCTTCGATCTCTGCGGCTGCAATCTCTCCGGTCAGCAACGGGTCTTCGCCGAAGGTGTTGTAGCCGCGGGCGAAGGTCAGGTCGCGGTCCATGTTGATGAAGGGCTGCAACACGACGTCAATGCCCAGCGACCGCGCGTCGCGCGCGATCACGATCCCATTCTGCCGTGCATCCTCGCGGCTGAACGTCGCCGCCAGGCCCATGGTGGCCGTGAGAGCCGTCGATGGCACCCGCGTGAGCACACCCGGCGGTCCGTCGGCAAAGCGCATCGACGGAATGCCCAGCCGCGGCACGCCTGCCAGGTATCCGGCCTGGCCCTGGAAGGTTGCGGGATTCTCGTCGGAACCATCCAGTATGCCGACCTTCTCGGCAAAGGTCATCTCGCTGATGAGTTTGTCGACGCGTGGGTTTCCGGTAATCGGCGAGGCCGTGGTTTCAGCCTGCGTTTGCGGCGGATTTGCGCCCAATGCAGCGGCGATTACAGTGCACGCCAGCAAGGCGGCAGCGCAAAACGGCATTGCCCAGCCGGATCCTTTCCTGCGTTCCATAGGCCTCCAGAGCGATTGTGTTTCAGCTCACCTGCAGATACGTGGTGTAAGGCAGGTCGCCGACAGACGTGAACGGGATCAGCCTTACCGGGCCGCCGGCTGAGTTGGCCTGCCACTGGCGCTCGCTGACTCGCGTCGCGGCCAGCAGCTGCTGCCGGGTGATCCGCGGCAGGGGGTTATCAACGCGCTCCTTCACCGCCATCAGCACCAGTGGGCCGCGGAGCAAAGCCACGGTATCGGTGTGGCGCGCGTCGATCGCCTCCAGACGCATCGGCAGCGGAAGCTCCAGATCGACACGGTCGCCGCTGGACCATTCGCGCCGCACGGCTGCAAATTGCCCGGGCATCGCGAGGCCGGCCTGGCGCTTGCCGTTGACGAAGATCTCCGCGCCCGTAGCCCAGGCAGGAATGCGAAAGTGAAGCGTCTGATCCACAGGCTGCGAGCTGGTCAACGTGAATGCGACGTTCTGCTCGAAGGGATAGCCGCCCTCCTGCGTGAGCGAGAGAGCCGCGCCACTGGCCGCCCAGCGCAGCGTGGAAGGAATATAGAGGTTGACGTAGACCGCCTCCGGGCCGCGGAAATAGGTGTTGATGCGGTAGTCCGTCGCCACCTGCGGCAGCGTGCCCGAGCAGCAGGGCCAGCTGGAGACGTGGTACACGCGCGTGCCGTCGAAGTTGTAATCGGAGTAGTAGAACGCGTGGCCGTTCTCCTCGATCGGCTTGGCTCCCAGCACGGTGTTGTACATCACCCGTTCCATGCTGTCGCCATAGCGCGCGTCGCGTGTGATGCGCAGCAGGTAGCGGGTGAGCTTGAAATGCGCGTAGGAGCCGCAGGGCGTCTCGAAGCTGGCGTGCGTGTTGCTGAGGCTCGCGTAGACGTCGTTGCTGTCGGGCGCGCGCAGCTGTTCGTCAGGACCCCAGCCGCCGGTAGCGTAGCTTTGTGCCAGCACCATGTCAAAGCCGTTTTGTCCGGCGCGCAGATGCTTTTCGCTGCCCACCACCATCCAGGCCATCACCGCGGAATTCAGCGAGTTCACGTAGCTGTAGGCGTGGCGCCCCTGCAGCACGTTTTCGCCGCGCGAGAGCGGATCGAACCACGTTTTGTCGTCGAGGTATTGGCGGCCAAGGTCGAAATAGCGGCGTCCCGCCCCGCGCTGATACGCGAGGAACAGGTTCTCCGGCATCGTGTACGACTCATCCCACGTCCACGACTGATCGTCGGCAGGCTTATCCATGCGCCAGCGTAGATTGTGCTCGACGGCGTAGCCGGGCAGGTGCGGCAGCGCCGCGTTGGTCGTTTGTTCCAGGATCGCGAGCGCCTGCGGATCGTGCACCAGGGTGTGCGAGTCCAGCAGGCCGAGCAGCAGCTTGTCGTAGGTGTACGCGGGAAAGCGGTTCAGCTCGTAAAACTGACCGGAGATGGTCTGCGCGTAGAGCTGATTCAGGCGCAGAACGCGGTCGCGCGTGGCGGCATCACCGGTGATTGCATAGGCGCGGGCCAGCGCCGAGACCCACTGCCCGAAGGTGCACCCCGGGGCAAAACCGCAGTCGAAATTTTTCCGGTAGTCGTAATTCGGATCGTAGTGGTACCAGCCGCCAAGGTCTTCGCCCGGCGCGGGCAGTCCGGACATCTGCCGGAAGGGCTTGAGCAGGCTGTCGTCGCTGAGCGACATCAGCACGGCCTGCGTCTCGCGCAGCTGGTTCTCGTGCGGATCGCTGCTGAGGATCACGTCGCCGTAGCCGAACTCAGCAAGCGGCGGACCGGCTGGCAGCTTCGATCCCCACGCCAGGCCGCGCCAGGAAGTATTGCCGGCGGCGGCAGCGGCCGCCAGCGTCCCCATTTGCAGAAACCCACGGCGCGAAAGCTGCACCTTTTTTCTCGAAGCCATCGAATTCTCTCCCCTGCTCATTTTGACGCGCCGATCCTCCGCTCGCATCCACGCCGCGTCATTTCCAGACAAAAGTCGCTACCGCGCCCGCAACCAGCGTGGCCGTCACACTCCTGCCCCGCAAGTGAATCGCAAAATTCTGCGCGGTTGCTCCGGGGTTGGCCACGATGAGCACCCGCTGTCCGCGCGGCGTAACGTAAGCGACGTTGGGCAATCCGTCAGGAACGCTGGAAGCGATGCGAATGGAGCCCGGCGGAACGAATTTCGATGCGTGAGCGATGGTGTACCACGCGGCGTTGCGCGTCACCCGATTGCCGTCCAGGGTGATTGCCCCCTCGCACACCGGGCACCCTCCGTCACTGGTATGCGGCCCGAACGTCGGACTGGCGGCCAGATTCCACAACAGGACGTTGCGGCTCCAGTTGCGCGGCGCGCCGATTACCAGGTCAGCGACGGGCTGAGCGATATCGAGGTGAGGATCATCAGGAGTATCTACCACCATCTGCTCGGTGAAGTAAATGTTCTTGTTCGGGTACGCATCGTGGACTTTGGTGAGCGCCGTGATATCGCCTGCGTAGAGATGAAAGGCGCTGCCATCCACATATGGCCGCGCCGCCGGATCGGCCAGGATGGTCAGCGGATAGTCCGGCCGGTCGCAGTTGTGGTCGTAGACGATGATTTTCGTGCGCAGTCCCGCGCTCCGGAAGGCCGGCCCGAGTGATTGTTTGATGAACTGACCTTCCTCGTTCGCCTGCATCACCATGCTCGGCGTGTTGTCGGGGTTCAGCGGCTCGTTCTGCGGCGTGATGGCGGCGATGCCGATCCCGTTGTCCTTCATCGTCCGGATATAGCGCACAAAGTAGCGTGCGTACAGATCGTAGTATTCCGGCTTCAGGCTGCCGCCTTTCAGCTGGTCGTTCGTCTTCATCCACGCCGGCGCCGACCATGGCGTGGCCAGGATGGGGATCGATGGATTGATGGCGAGGATTTCCTTGAGAACCGGGACGACGGAGGTCTGATCCGGGCCGAGGCTGAAGTGCTGGAGATCGGTGTCGGTATCGCCCGGCGGTAGATCGTCGTACGTGAACGGATGGTCGTTCATGTCGGACGAGCCGAGGCTGATGCGGATATAACTCAGCCCGATATCGGCTGGCCCGCGTCCGAACATTTCCTGCAGC
>DATJQW010000174.1:0-17505 GCA_035505395.1 Acidobacteriaceae bacterium | reverse complement strand
CACCGCTCGCGTGCCTTCGTACTCGTGGATCAGCGTGAAGGTCGGGCTGGTCACCTCGTCCGGATCGGCCGCGTCCAGCGCCTCGGCAATACCCTTCACCAGCGTCGTCTTGCCCGCGCCCAGATCGCCGCGCAGGATCAGAAACTTCGGAGGAACCAGCAGCTCGGCAATCTGATGCCCCACGCCGATCGTCTCCTTGCCGCTGTGGCTCTCGAACTGGTGCGTCCTCATCTCAGCCGTCTGCGCCATTTCCGCCCCCGCCGCGGTCACAACGCCGCCCGCGGAATTCCCTGCAACCAAACATATCCCGCTTCGTCCTGCCAGCGAAAGTGAAAAGCGCGAAAAAGATGAACGATCGTGTCGGTCGCCAGCAGCGTGTGCTCGTCCTGCTCCCGCAGCGCAAAGTCCGCCGCCAGCCCGTGCAGGTAAACCGCCGCCTCTACAGCCTCTTCCGGCCTGTCCGCATACTGCGCCAGCATCGCCGCCACAATTCCGGTCAGAATGTCCCCACTCCCGCCTTTGGCCATTCCGGGATTGCCAGTAGTATTCACCGCGATGCGCCCATCCGGATGTGCAATCAGCGTGCGCCAGCCTTTTAACACAACTGTCACATGATGGCGCTCTGCAAATTCCCTCGCCAGCGGTTCCCGTCTGGCCTGCACCTCCTTCGTGCTGATCCCCGCCAGCCGCGCCATCTCCCCCGGGTGCGGCGTCAGCACCATCGTTCTCCTGCGTCCGTCGATCTTTTCCCGATGCTTCGCCAGAATATTCAGCGCATCCGCATCCACCACCAGCGGAAGGTCGGTCTTCTCGATCAGTCCCAGCACGAACTCCTCCGGCTCGGTGCCCATCCCCGGTCCCATCGCGATCACCGTCGCCCGCGCCGTCAGCTTCTTCAGCGCCTCCGGCGCCAAATTCGCTCTGTCCGCCTCGCCATTCGGACCCTCCGTCAGCGGCAGCGTCATCAGCTCCGGCGTAATCGCCGCGACGCTGGGCAAGATCGACTCCGGCACTGCCGCCGTCACCAGTCCCGCACCCGCGCGCAGTGCTGCCAGCGAAGCCATCGCCGGCGCCCCCGACTTCCCGCGCCCGCCCGCGACCACCAGCACATGCCCGTACATCCCTTTGTTGGAGTCCGCCGTCCGCGCCCGCTCCGTCATCGTCTTCGCCGCCCCAGCCCACGTCAGGCCCGTTTTGGAGACAACCGCATCCTCCGGCGACCCAATCGGTGCCACCACAATCGGACCCGTCGCATTTCCTGTCAGATTCCCGCTGACGTGCGCCAGCTTTGGAGCGGTGAAGGTGACAACGGCGTTGGCCCGAAACGCGCCCTCCACGGCATATTCGCGCGAGTCAGCATCCCAGCCCGACGGCAGATCCACCGCAACCACCGGAACTCGCAGCGCATTCACGCGATCCCGAAGCGCCGCCGCCACGCCGCGCAGCGGCGGTTTGAAGCCCGTGCCAACCACAGCATCAACAAGCAACTCCGCCCAAGCGAGCAGATCTCGCGCTTCCACCTGAGCCAGAGCCGCCTCATCCGGCGCCAGCACCGGAGCCAGATCCATTTCCTCGAACGCGGTTTTCGCGTCGTCCTTCAAATCCGTGGGATATCCCAGCAGCAGCACCCGCACCTTGCATCCGGCCGCTTCAAGCTCCCGCGCCGCCACAAACCCGTCGCCGCCATTGTTGCCCTTTCCGCTGAGCACCGCGATCTGCCGGCATTCCGGAAACCCCCGCCGCACAAACGCCGCCACGGCTGCGCCGGCATGGCGCATCAGCTCAATCGATGCCACCCCATACTGCTCCGCCGTCGCACGATCGACAGCTCTCATCTCGTCCGCGGTCAGAATCTTCATGTTGAATAGGATGGTAGTCGAAGCCGTTTCCGTTCGCCGTCCAATCTGCGCGCCGGTGACGCAGATTAAGACAGTGTCCGCTCCGAGGAGCCCGTTCATGAAGAATGGCCGATCGCGATCCGCATCGACCCCGGTCCAGCTTGCCGCATGCTGCGCTCTTGCGCTCGCGATGCTGGCGCTGGTTGCCCCGCTCCGCGCTCAATCCGCCCCGTCGATCCCTCATCTTGCCCGCAATCACGGAGCCACGCAGATCATCGTCGACGGCAAGCCTTTCCTCGTGCGCGGCGGCGAGCTGGAAAACTCCTCGGCTTCGAGCCTCCCGTACCTCAGCACCCTCTGGCCGAAAATCACGGCCATGCACTTCAATACCGTCATCGCGCCCGTCTACTGGCAGCTCATCGAGCCTGAAGAGAGCCGCTTCGACTTCAGCACCGTCGACGGCCTCATCCAGGGCGCGCGCGCACATCACGTCCATCTTGTCCTGCTCTGGTTCGGCAGCTGGAAGAACAGCATGTCATGCTATGTGCCCGACTGGATCAAGAACGATCCGCAGCGCTTTCCGCGCGCCGCGCTGCCCGATGGCACAAGCATCGAAATCCTCTCGGCCTTCAGCGCGAACAACCTCAATGCCGACTCCGCCGCCTTCGTCGCGCTGATGAAGCATCTCCGCGCCTTCGACTCCGCGCAGCACACTGTCCTGATGATCCAGGTGGAGAACGAAGTCGGCATGATCCCCGAGGCCCGCGACCACAGCGCCGCCGCCAACGCGGCCTTTCTCGCGCCGGTACCCGCCGCGCTCACTCATTACCTCGCCCAGCACCGCGATACTCTCGCGCCGGGGTTGCGCCAAGCCTGGGAATCCCACGGCGCGACGACCGGCGCCAACTGGCCTGACACCTTCGGCTCCGGCCCCGCGACCGACGAGCTCTTCACCGCGTGGACCGAAGCGCGCTACACCGGCCAGGTCGCCGCACGCGGCAAAGCTGTCTATCCGCTGCCGATGTACGGGAACGCGGCGCTCATCCGCCCCGGCCGCCTGCCCGGTCAGTATCCCAGCGGCGGACCGTTGCCCCATCTCTTCGACATCTGGCGCGCCGCTGCACCGTCCATCGATTTTCTGTCGCCGGATTTGTACTTCCCGAACTTCGTCGCCTGGGCCAGGCAGTACGCGATCCCCGGCAATCCCCTCTTCATTCCGGAAAGCGGCCGCGCCGACACCGCCAACCTGGGAGCTGACGCCTTCTACGCCTACGCCCAGCTCAATTCCATGGGCTTCTCCGTCTACGCTCCGGAATTCCTCAAGCCAGACGAGCAGAAGACCCTCGGCGACGCTTACGCGATCCTCGATCAGCTCACGCCGCTGATCCTCGCCAACCAGGGCACCGGCCGCCTCGTCGGCATTCGCACCCCCGCCAGCTTCGACGGCTCCGCCGATCTTGCCCCACAGCAGTTCACCTTAGGCAACTATGTCTTCCACGTACGCTTCACCGAGCCGAATCCCATCTCCATCGGCGCGCACACCGAGCCGCCCATCCCCGGCGCGCACGGCGGCCTCATCCTCCAGCTCGGTCCTGACGATTTCCTCATCGCCGGAACCGGCATGATCCTCACCTTCGGCGCCAATGGCCCAGCCCACGAGCAGGCTGGCATCGATTCCATCTGGGAAGGAAAATTCGTCAACGGCATCTGGACGCCCGGCCGCAATCTGAACGGCGACGACGACAACCAGGGCCGCTGGCTCACGCTGCCCCCGGCGGAGTTCACCATCCGCCGCCTGCATCTCTATCGCTACTGATAGTTACGTTCACTCGGCGTCAGCGCTTCTTCGCTAACCGTCCTTCAGCCAGCCGCATTTTCGCTAGCCGCTTCCCGGCTATCCGTCTTTTCGCCAGCCGCTTCTTCGCTTCCCCTCTACATATACATCCCGCCGTTCACGTCCAGCACGTGCCCGGTAATGTACGCGGCCTCGTCCGACGCGAGAAAGCGCACCGCCGCCGCAATCTCGGCGTCTGTTCCCGCACGTCCCAGCGGAATCTGTCCCATCATCGCCTCGCGCTGCTTCTCGTCGAGCACCGCCGTCATCGCCGTCTCAATGTATCCCGGCGCCACTGCGTTCACCGTGACGTTCCGCGACGCCAGCTCCCGCGCCAGCGACTTCGTCAGCCCGATCAGCCCCGCCTTGCTGGCCGCATAATTCGCCTGGCCGGCCTGGCCCGTCTCGCCCACCACGCTCGAGATGTTAATGATTCGTCCCCACCGCGCCTTCAGCATCGGGCTCAGCAGCGCCTGCGTCATCAGGAACGTCCCCGTCAGGTTTGTCCGGATCACGTCGTCCCAGTCGGCGCGCTTCATGCGCAGCGCGAGGGTGTCGCGCGTGATGCCGGCGTTGTTCACGAGGATTTCCACGCTGCCGAAGTGCGCGATCGCCGCCTTCGCGCAGCTCTTGATGGACTCCTCGCCGGCGATATCCAGCACAAACACCGCTGCCGCGCCGCCCTTCGACGCAATCTCCGCCGCCACTTCGTTCAGTTTGGTTTCGTTCCGAGCCGCCAGCGCCACGCGCGCGCCCGCCTCAGCCAGCGCCAGCGCGCAGGCGCGGCCAATTCCCTGCGAAGCGCCGGTAACCAGCGCCGTCCGTCCCTGCAATGTCGACATGGAAATAGCCTATCGCAGCTTTCACGCCGTTCATCTACTAACTGGCCGCTCGGCCCGCACCCGAATACAGTTAATCTGTTCGCACCGTGCCCTCGCTCTACAACCGCATCGCCAACCAGAGCCTCGACCGCCTCAGCGCGCTCAGCGACGGCGTCTTCGCCTTTGCCATGACGCTGCTCGTCCTCGACCTGCGACTGCCCGAGCAAACCGCCATTCATTCCGAACACGATCTGTGGCGCGCACTCGCCGCGCTCGCGCCCAGCCTGCTCATCTATGTGATGGGCTTCCTCACCCTCGGCATTTTCTGGAACGGCCAGCAGACCCAGCTCAACTACATCGCGCGCGGTGACCGCGATCTCGCCTGGATCCATCTCGCTTTCCTCTTCACCATCACGCTCATGCCGTTTTCCACGCGCCTGCTCGCGGACTTCGTCCACTACCGCGCCGCCGTGCTCGTCTACTGGCTCAATGTGCTTGCGCCCGGCGCGCTGCTCTACGCCAGCTGGAAATATGTATCGCGCCACGATATGATCCAGTCCGACACGCCGCCGGAAGTCCGCGCCGCCATCTGCACTCGCGTCTTCATCGCCCAGTCGCTCTACGCCGTCGGCGCCGCGCTCTCCGTCTTCGGATCGCTCTGGAGCGTCGCCTTCATCTTCGCCGTTCAGCTCAACTACGCCATCGCCCCACGGCTCCCCAAACGGCGCAGCGCCGTTCCCGCCCCATAGCAGGCATCTCGCCCGCGTGGCCGCGCGAAGCGCCGCCGCCTGGACGGCCAGTCCTATCCACCCGGCGCAGGCACCGGCTCCGCCGCCCGCCGCGCCGCCCTGTGCGGCAACGGCTCGACCGCCCAGATGTACACCACCAGCTCCCGGCTGTATTGCAGCAGCGGCTTCGTATCCGGCAGCCGGATCCCGTGCGCCTGCGGCAAATCGTTGGTCTCGAACTCCGCCTCTGCCAGCTCCAGCGGCCACGGCAGGTGGTGGATGTTCACCCGCAGCAGTTCCCCGCCCGTGCGTGCGGTAAACAGTGCGTACCGCTCCGTCAGGAAGCTCTCCAGCCCGCCCTTCACCGCCGGCTGCCCCAGGCTGCGGTAACGCGCTTTGAACTCCGCCGGCTTGCGACTCAGCAGCCGTTCGCTCGAATACTCAAACTCGCGCTCGCCGCGCACCTTCATCTTCATGTGCGCCCAGTAATACGGCAGGTGAAAGAACATCCGCGCCGCCGACACCGCAAATGGGTTCGCCGCGTCCAGCGAAAAAAAGTACACCCCCGCCTGATTGGTGTGCCGGTCCCGAACATACGTCCGCAGGTTTAGCTCCGGAAAGCGATTCGCCCCAGGAATCGTCGGCAGCCCCCGCATCCGAATGCGATCCATCCAGAACGGCACCACCCCCACCCACGCCGAGCCGTCAAAGATATCCACCGCCAGCCCCTCCGGCAGCAGTGGCGTCAGCTCCGCAGCCGGCAGCGGCCAGTGCGCAAACAGCAGGTCGTTCCAGCGCTGCGTCATCACCCACGGCGACTTGGGCAGCGGCCAGGGACGATGTTCCGTCGTGGTCAGAATCTTGTTCATTCAGCAGAACATCTCGTACGGAACGGTTCTGAACAAAACACATTTCATGGTACTCGCCTTTTGTTTTCTGAAGTATGGCACGGCGGTACTGACTTCCATGATCCCCGCTCCGAATTCCGCAGCCGTTAGGTTTACGATTCCTCCATGCCTTCCGTGACCGAGACCCCGGCTGCCCACCCCGCCTCACCCGCTCCCGCCGAAGAGCGCAGCAACAACCAGACCGAGGTCTTTGCGGTCCACGGCGCCGATCCCGAAGTGCTGGCCTATGCGATGGCCAAATATTCTCGCTCCGCGCTCTCCATGAAGGACTCCCTGCGCGAGATCGGCAGCCAGCGCGCCGAGCAGTTCCTGAACACTTTTTATTTCCAGTACGGCCATCGCTCCATCGCCGATCTCGCCCACATCGCCTTTGCCATCGAGCGTCTCTCTTTGCTTGCCGCCATTACCCTGGTCGACGAGCAGCGCTGGGACGGCCAGGAGCGCTCCACGCGCTACCAGAACTTCCGCAAGAGCGGCTGGTATCTGCCCGAATTCGGCGCCGACGCCGCCTCCGAGCGCCTCTTCCGCGACACCGTCGAGAACCTTTTCGCCCAGTACCACACCGTCTTTGAGACGATCTTTGCCTCGCTGAAGACCCAGATCCCCAAACCCGGCGACATGAAGCAGGAAACCTGGGAGCGCACGCTCCGCGCCCGCGCCTTCGATGTCGCTCGCTATCTGCTCCCGCTCGCCACCAACACCTCTCTCGGCCAGATCGTCAATGCCCGCACGCTCGAGACGCAGATCTCGCGCCTGCTCTCCAGTTCCGTCGCCGAGATTCGCCAGCTCGGCGAGCGCCTGCAGGCCGCCGCGTCCAGCGCTGCGTGGAACGTCCAGGCCGAAGCCTTCGCCGCCCTCCAGCATGACATCGCCGCTCTCGACCCCGCTCTCGGCGAGCGCGCCGCGGCGCTCCTCACCCGCGATGTAAAGACCGCTCCCACGCTCGTCAAATACTCTGCGCCCAACGATTACCAGATTCGTACCCGCGAGGAACTCCGCCAGGCTGCCGCTGAGCTGCTCAGGGACGCGCCGATCGATCCCGCCCCGCTCGTCGACCTCATCGACGACGCCGACTCCCTGGAAATCGACCTCGCCACCACGCTCCTCTACGGCCAGTGCCATTACCCCTACCGCCAGATTCGCCGCGCCGTCGCCGCTCTCACCGAAGAGCGCCGCAGCGAGATCATCTCCATCGGCGCGCGCCATCGCGGCCGCCACGACGAGTTGCTGCGCGAATTCGCTGCCGGCCAGGCCCTTCGCTTCGACATCCTCATGGACATCGGCGGCTTCCGCGACATGCACCGCCATCGCCGCTGCATTCAGATCCTGCAGCCCTTCACCTCCGCCCACGGCTACGCCATCCCCGAAGGCGCCGCGGAAGCCGACGTCCAGCCTCTCTACGAGGAGACGATGCGTTCCGCCCACGCCGCCTATGCCACGCTCTCCGCCGGCTCCGCGCCCGACGCCGCCGAGTCCGCGAAGTACGCCCTGCCCCTCGGCACGAAGAATCGCTCGCTCTTCAAAATGGATTTTGCCGAAGCTCTCTATATCTCGGAGCTGCGCTCCGCTCCGCAGGGACATTTCTCCTACCGCCGCGTTGCCTGGGAGATGTACCGCTCCGTCGCCCGCCGCCATCCCTCTCTGGCGCCGTATTTCCGATCCACCGACTACGACGCGCCCGTCGATCCCCTGCAGAGGTGATCGCGGCAAGACAAAAGGGCTGCCCGCGGGCAGCCCTTTTGTGCGAAAGTTTCGCTGTTTACGCCTGCGCGTAGGACGCGATTGCGCTCGCCTCGTCGTCCTTCACGTCGAACACCGTATACAGCTTGGTGATCTGCAGCAGATCGTGCACCTTGCGCGTCAGGTTCAGCAGCTTCAGCTCGCCGCCCTGGTTGCGCACGGTTGTGTAGGCGCTCACCAGCTCGCCGATGCCCGAGCTGTCGATGTAATTCACATCTCCCAGGTTCAGCAGAATCTTCTTCTGCCCCTTCCCGAGCAGGTCGCGGACCGCGTCGCGCAACTGCACGCTGCCCTCGCCGAGGGTGATCCGTCCGCCCAGGTCCAGAATCGTTACGCCGTCTACATGACGGGTGCTGATTTTCATGCTCACGAGAAATCTCCTCCTTGGAAATCTTGTAGTGCGGAATTACCTTAGGCGCCGGCTTCAGCGGGCCCCAGATGCTTGATCAGCGTCAACTCGGTTCCGGGGTGTAATTGCCTGAAGTGTACCTCATCCATAAACGAGCGAATGAGGAAGATCCCGCGGCCCGAACCGCGCAGTAAATTCTCGGGCGCCAGCGGATCCGGCAGCGTCGACGGATCCAGTCCCTTGCCCTCATCCGTAATCCGAATCACCAGCGACGTCCCGGTGTTCTCGAACGACGCCGTCATCCGTTTCTCCGGATCGTACGCGTTCCCGTGCAGCACCGCATTCACAGCCGCCTCGCGCACCGCCATCGAAATCCGGAAGATGTTGTCTTCATCCACTCCCGCCTTGCGGGCCATCTGCTCGGCGGTCTCTTCCACCTTGTTCACGCTGTCCAGCGAGGAATCCAGGGTGTATGTGATGCGGCTTGCCTGTTGTCCTGTCAAATGCCTTCCTCGCCCGGCGGAACGCTGATTTACCTGTAGGCGCAGTTTGCTTGCTCGCAGCGCGGATGTCAAGCATGGCGCTGCCCCGCGCATCCATTCCTGCGCAACAATTCTCGCCGCTTCGCGTTCATTCTCTGCAAGAGACGGCAAACGGTTCCGATGCTCGAAAGCAGTTCGAAGCGGAACCTCAGGAGGTCTCGCCATGAAACGGTTCCTTCGCGCACTCGCCCTTTCCGGCATTCTGGCCACTTTGGCGGCCGCAGCCCAGGCTCAGATCTTTGTCGGCGTTCGTGCTCCCATCCGCCCCGTGGTGGTGGTCGCCGTTCCAGCCTGCCCAGGGGTGGGCTACATCTGGGCCCCCGGCTATTACGCGGGCTCTGTCTGGGTTGCGGGCCGCTGGGTCTATCGCGGCTACGGCCGTGTCTACGCGCCCGTCTACCGGCACGACTATCGCGTTTACCCCGGCCACTGGCGCCGGTGATTACCAGGATATCCCGGACGCATCTCCCCGATGCGTCCCCGAACCGGTCTCATCGCCGCACGCGCTTCACTGAGGCTTTGGATGAGACCCGCCATTGAAGCGGGGCTCAGGCGGCTCGCGAGGGCCACCGACCAGGAGATGAGACCGGTCCCGCGCACCCGTTGAAGCTCCCCGCTTCCGGGTGCGTTTCCTTTTGATCCCTTCGATTTTCCCGCTCCCGCGGCCCGTTTCGGCGTTACGATTCCGCTGTCCGGCCGGGGAACCGTCCGCTCGTCCCCTGCGTACCTGTTTCTGAACGTTTTCGGAGGCCTTCGATGGCCAGTCTTATCGGTGTCGGACTCTACTTTCTCCCTGCGCTCGTTGCAGTCGCCCGCCAGACCCACAACACCGTGGGCATCTTCCTGCTCAATCTCTTTCTGGGCTGGACCGGCATCGGCTGGGTCATCGCCCTGATCATCGCCCTCTGCTCCTCCCCCTGGCCGCGCCACTGCTATTACTACTACCCGGCGGGCTACTATCCGCCCAGCCAGGCGCCTCCTCCGCCGCGGTGGTAAGCCGGTTGCCCGGGAAACCGAATTCCCCCGGGAATCCCACAACTTTTTGCGGCGTCTAATGTTATTAGGATTAGCAAGGTCGGCCGGCCCTCCCCAAAATTGAGCCCGGCTGGCCGTCAGATCGACGCCAATGCATCCGAACGATCTGACAGGAGGTTTTCATATGCGCTCTATGCGCTACGTTTTGATGGCTGCATTGCTGGCTCTGCCTTTTACCCTGGCAAAGCCCGCACAAGCTCAGGTCGCAGTCGGTATCGGCATCGGCCCCGTCGTCGGTTACCCCGGTTATTACGACGTCGCCGGTCCCCCCGTTTGCGAATGGGGCTACTACTCGTATTACCCCTATGCCTGCGCTCCTTACGGCTACTGGGGCCCGGATTGGTTTAACGATGGCATCTTCATCGGAGCCGGCCCGTGGTTCGGCGGTTGGTGGGGACGTCCGTGGGGTTGGGGCTGGGGCCACGCCGGTTACTGGGGCTGGGGTCGCGGCGGCTTCGGCTACGGCCGAGCCGGATTCGGCGGCTATCGCGCCGGCTATGCCGGCGGATTCCACGGTTACGCCAACGGATACCGCGGCGGCTATGCTAACGGATTCCGCGGCGGCGCGGCTGGCGCCTATCGCGGCGGGTACGCTGGCGGCTACCACGGCTACGCGGGCGGATACCGCGGCGGCTACTCCGGCGGCTTTCGTGGCGGAGCAACGCGCAGCTTCAGCAGTGGCGGCTTCCACGGTGGTGGTGGATTCCACGGTGGTGGAGGTGGTGGGTTCCACGGTGGTGGCGGCGGCCACGGAGGCGGACACCGCTAATCCGGTCTGAATTTAACCAAACGGGCCCGCTCTTCGGAGCGGGCCTTTTGCTTTTGCCTATTGCTTCACCGCGCGCTCGGCGATCTCCATCGCCATCCCCGCAATCCGCTTCACCGCATCCGGATGCGCCAGCGTCCGCGCCTTCTCAGCCATCCCCCGCAACGCGTCGGGGCTCCGCAGCAGATTCGTCAGCGTCTCGAGCAGCCGATCCTCGGTCAGCTGCGCCTCCAGCAGCATCTCCGCCGCCCCGGCCTGCGCCAGCACCTCCGCATTGCGCCGCTGATGATCATCCGCAGCCTGCGGGAACGGAATCAGCACCGCCGGCTTGCCCGCGGCGCACAGTTCCGCGACCGTCGACGCGCCGCTTCGCGCCAGCACCAGATCGGCCGCCTCGAATCGCTTTGGCATATCGTCCAGGAAGGCTGCCACCCTCCATCGCTCCCCAGGCGCGCTGCTCGCCTGGTATGCAGCCAGAGTTGCCTCTGCGTGCCGCGCCCCCGCCTGATGCAGAATCGTCAGCCCGGGCACAGCCTCCAGGAGCGCCGTCGCAATCTTCGGCATCGTCGCGTTCAGCACCCGCGCCCCCTGGCTTCCGCCGAACACGAGCAAATGCCTGGCGGCGCCGGCCGAGCGCGCCTCCAGCCGGAAAAACTCTGCTCGCACCGGGATCCCGGTCACCTGCGCTCCGCGAAAGTACTGCGCCGCCGGTGCGAAGTTCACCGCCGCCGCCTTCACCCACCGCCCCACCAGCCGGTTCGCCATCCCCGGCACCGCGTTCGGCTCGAAGGCCAGTGTCGGCACGCGCTTCAAAATCGCGGCGCCCATCATCGGCCCCGATGCGTACCCCCCTACGCCGATCACCGCATCCGGGCGAAAGCTCCGCAGCAGCCCCATGCACTGGAAAAGCCCGCGCGGCAGGTCCACCAGCGTCCGCAGCCGCGTTCCCAGCGACACCCGGTTCAGCTGTCCTGCCCGAATCAACTCCAGCCGATAGCCCGCCTGCGGCACCAGCCGTGATTCCAGCCCGCGCGCGGTTCCCACAAAGAGAATGTCCGCCCCGAATCGCGCCTTCAACTCATCCGCAATCGCCAACGCCGGGATAATGTGCCCGCCCGTTCCCCCGCCCGCGATCAGAAACCGGGGCTGCTCAGGCATCCTGCGGCACCTGCGCTCCCACAATCGCCACCGGAACCGAGAAGAAGATCTTCCCCTGCTCGCGCCTCGGCTCCACGTCCATTGCGTCGTCTTCGAGCGCCCTCTCGAACAGAGCCCGTATGCGCGCCTCGTCGCCCTCGCGCGGATACGACCGCGACAGAAATTCGTCCAGGCTTAGCCCGAGCCGCACCCGTTCCACCCGAGCCTCCGCCAGTCCCACCTCACGAAAGAGCGCCGTCAGCTCTTCCACCGGCAGTGCCCGCGTGTGCGATGGATCCCGCATCTTTTCCATAGCGTTGAACGCGTCCGCCTTCGACGCCGCCGGTGCGCTGTCCGCGACCACCACGCGCCCGCCTCGCCGGCAAACCCGCCGCATCTCCCGGAGCACCGTCAGCGGCTCGGGAAAATGATGGAATGCGAAGCGGCACGTCACGATGTCGAACGTCCCATCCGCATACGGCAGTGCGCCCACGTCGCCTTGTTCCCAGGCAACGTTCTCCAGTCCCTGCTCCTGCTGCGTCCGCCGCGCCTGGTCCAGCATCGCCGGCGTCAGGTCGATCCCCGTCGCCCGCCGCACGCGCCTGGCCAGCGCGCACACCAGCAGTCCCGGTCCGCACGCCACATCCAGCACCGTGTCCGACGCCGTCGGACGCGCGACCCGTACAATGCTTTCGAGGATCTCCTCATTCCGCGCCGTCGGTGACTGCGCAAACTGCGCCGCCTGCCGCGTGAACTGTTCGACGATCTGCTCGCTGTGTCCCATCCCTAAACGCTAAATCCTAACTGCTAACCGCTGCCTCTACTCCACTTCCTTCGTAACATTCAGCAGCACGCCCACCAGCGCCAGCATGATGAACAGCGACGTTCCGCCGTACGACACGAACGGCAGCGTGATCCCCTTCGTCGGCACCAGCGCCAGCACCACGCTGATGTTGAAGAACGCCTGCATCAGAATCGTCGCCGTGATCCCAAACGCCAGGAACCGCGCAAACATATCCTGCGACAGGATCGCCGCCCGCATCCCGCGCCATCCGATAAACACGAACAGCCCCACCACGATCAGCGACCCGATCAGTCCCAGCTCCTGCGCAATGTTCGCGAAGATGTAGTCCGTGTGCGGTTCCGGCAGATAGAAGAGCTTCGCTGCGCCGTCCATGTATCCCACTCCGCGCACCCCGCCCGATCCCACCGCGATCAGCGATTGCATGATGTGGTAGCCCTTGCCCAGCGGGTCCGACTCCGGGTTTAGAAACGCCAGCAGCCGCTCCCGCCGCCAGGCCACGCGGAAGAGCATGACGTACAGCACCGGCGCCGCGGCCAGCGCCGCATACCCCAGGTACTTCAGGTTCATGCCCGCCAGCCACAGCATGAGCGCGGTCACTCCCGCGCATACCATCGCCGTGCCCAGATCCGGTTCTTTCAAAATCAGCGCGATAAAGATGAGGCTCGGCAGCGCCGCCGGCAGAATCGTCTGCCGCACATTCTCGATCGAGCTCATCCGGTCCTGCAGAAACCACGCCAGAAAAACCACCAGCGCCGGCTTGGCGACTTCAGACGGCTGAAACGACAGCGGCCCCAGGCGGATCCATCGATGGGTGTTGTGCGAGTCCCGCATCAGAAACGCCGCCAGCAGCAGCATGATGGTGATGCCCACCAGCGGAAAGACCACGCTGGCCCGGTTGTAGGCGCGGTAATTCACCTGCATCAGCAGCGTCATCGCCAGCAGCCCCACCGCCGCCCAGATCGCCTGCCGCACGACGAAATAGTACGGCGACCCGAAGCCTGCATTGGCCATCACCGCCGACGCGCTGAAAACCATCGCCAGCCCGATGACCACCAGCACCAGCGTGGCAAAATACAGCCACTTGTCGACGCCTATTCGTTTCGCCATTTGAGTTCGCCTGGTCTACGGAGACGCTATCGCCGCCAGATCTCGCCTTGCCAGAACCGCTTCCCTGAACACCCGCCCCCGGTGCTCGTAATTCTCAAACTGGTCGAAGCTCGAGCACGCCGGAGCCAGCAGCACAATCTCGCCCGGCCTGGCGGTCGACCCCGCACGCTTCACCGCCTCCTCCAGCGTTCCCGCGCTCACCACCGGCACTGCG
This sequence comes from Acidobacteriaceae bacterium, assembly GCA_035505395.1. Lineage (GTDB taxonomy): Bacteria > Acidobacteriota > Terriglobia > Terriglobales > Acidobacteriaceae > Palsa-343. Next base: position 3,681 of record DATJQW010000174.1, on the reverse strand, counting down.
CCCTCAATGTGCGTGTGGATCTTCTCTGCTGCCGCGCCGATCGTGTACACCGCCTTCACCCGCTCCGCCAGCATCGCCCGCATCTGCCGGTAATCCGAATTCTTGTCCTTCCCGCCGAGGATCAGGTGAATCCCTCCGGGAAACGCCGCGATGGCCTTCATGCTGGCGTCCACATTCGTCGCCTTCGAATCGTTGTAGTAGTCGACCCCGTTGATGGTGGCCACAAACTCCAGCCGATGCTCCACAGCCTTGAACGCCATCACCGCCTGCCGGATCGCCGCCGCCTCCACGCCTGCCAGTCGCGCCGCGCACACCGTCGCCAGCACATTTTCCACGTTGTGCAGCCCCTTCAGCGGGATCTCCTCCACCCGCATCACCGGCTCGGCCGCATCCTGCTCGCGCGCTCGGAACAGAATCGTTCCCTCGAGCACAAACGCGCCCTGCCGCACCACCTTCCTGCGGCTGAACCAGAACACCCGCGACTTCGCCCGCGCCGCCGCGCCCTTCGCCACGTCGTCGTCGGCGTTCAGCACCAGCGCGTCTTCCGCCGTCTGCTGCGCGAAGATCTTCTCCTTCGCCGCAACGTAGCTCTCCATGCTCCCGTGCCGGTCCAGATGATCAGGCGTGATGTTCAGAATCACCGCGATCTGCGGACGGAAAATAAAGGTCGTTTCCAGCTGGAAGCTCGACACCTCCAGCACCGACCACCCATCCTCCCGCGCCCCCTCCACCAGCGCGATCACCGGCACGCCGATATTGCCGCCTACCTGCACCGGCAACCCTCCGGCGGCAAGCACTTCGCCGGCCAGCGTCGTGGTCGTCGTCTTTCCATTCGATCCCGTAATCGCCAGCACCCGGCCGCGCAGATAATGCGACGCCAGCTCCAGCTCGCCGATAATCGGCAGCCCGAACTTCTGCACCTGCACCAGCTCCGGCGTGTCCAGCGGCACCCCCGGGCTCACTACGATCAGGTCCTGCCGGCGGAACGTCAGCAGTCCGTGACCGCCCGCCTCCACGGCAATCCCCTCGTCAATCAGCGCCGGAATCTCTTTCGCCAGCTCCTCGGCGCTGCGCACGTCCGACACCGTCACCTGCGCGCCCTGCCGCCGCAGAAACAGCGCCGCCGCCAGCCCGGACTTCCCCAGGCCCACGACCAGCACTTTTTTCCCTTTTATCTCCATGCAGATTCGACCGAAAAGATCCCCGTTACCCGGACCTACACCCTATACCCTAAACCCTATTCTCTCTACCCCGTTTCACCGCAGTTTCAGGGTTGTGAGTGCAAAGAGTGCAAACACCAGCGCCGCGATCCAGAAGCGCGTAATCACTTTGGACTCTGACCACCCCAGCAGTTCGAAATGATGGTGCAGCGGCGCCATCCGGAATATCCGCTTCCCGTTCCGCAGCTTATAGCTGCCCACCTGCAGGATCACCGAGAGCGCCTCCAGATAGAACACCCCCCCGATAAACGGCAGCAGCAGCTCCTGCTTGATGATCACCGCCATCGTCGCCAGGGCCCCGCCCAGCGCCAGCGACCCCACGTCCCCCATGAAAATCTCTGCCGGGTGCGCGTTGTACCACAGGAATCCGATTGCCGCTCCGGTCATCGAGCCGCCGAAGACGGTCACCTCGCTGACCAGCGGCATGCGCTGCAGCTCCAGGTAATCCGCGAACGTCACGTGCCCGCTCACGTAAGTCAGCACCGTCAGCGCGCCCGCCGCGATGATCGTGCAGCCGATCGCCAGCCCGTCCAGCCCGTCGGTCAGGTTCACCGCGTTGCTGGTCAGCACCAGCAGAAGCATCACAAACGCGATGAACGGCAGAAATGCCAGCACGCCGAAATGCGGCAGATGCGACAGAATCGCCGGAATCGCCAGCCGTGGCCGCAGATACTTCGCAAACGGCACCACCAGCCGCGTCGAGTAGCTCCCGCGCAGGTCCATCAGCACCAGCACCACCGCAATCAGCGCCGACGCAATAAACTGATACAACAGTTTCGCTCGTGCCGTCAGCCCCAGATTCCGCCGGTGCACGACCTTGATGTAGTCGTCTGCAAATCCGATTGCCCCGAACGCCGCCGCCGAAAACATCACCAGCCAGATAAAAGGATTGGACAGATCCGCCCACAGGAACGTCGGCAGCAGGATCGCGATGCAGATCAGAACCCCACCCATCGTCGGCGTTCCCGCTTTCTTCTGGTGCGCCTTCGGCCCCTCCTCGCGGATGTACTGCCCGATCTGGAACTCGCGCAGCTTTTCGATGACGTATGGCCCGATAATCAGCGTGATCAGCAGCGCGGTCAGCGAAGCGAACACCGTCCGAAACGTCAGATACCGGAAGATGCGGAAGGGACTGAAGTAGAGGTACAGCTTCTTGTAGAGCAGCCAGTAAAGCAAACGTCCTCCGGTGGCGGGGGGTTGCCGCTATCTTATCGCGCCGCCCTGTGCGGAATTTTCTTTCTTGTTCCTAAGTGCCGGCCCTAATGCCTGGCTGTTGCTCTCCGGCGCTGGATCGCTGTGGATCCCGGTACTCCACCCCTCTTCTGAGCCCTGCGCTCTGATCTCTGCGCTCTGATCTCTATCCCAGCCCCTCCAGCGCTCGCTCCAGCCGCACCCCGCGCGATGCCTTCAGCAACGCCGCATCGCCCTCGCGCAGATGCTCCCTCAGCCACGCGCCTGCCTCTTCCGGCGTCTCCACAAACATCGCCCGCAGCCCTGAGTCCGCTTCTCGCGCCGCCTCTACAATCTCTTGCGCCTGCCCGCGCACGCCCAGGACCACGTCGATCCCCGCTTCCGCCGCAGCCCTCCCGCACGCCGCGTGCAGCGCCGCCGACTCCGGCCCCAGCTCCAGCATTTCGCCCGCTACCAGAATCCGCCGCTTCGCCGGCATCCCCGCCAGCACCTCGATCATCGCCTTCAGCGCGCCCGGATTCGAGTTGTAGCTGTCGTTGATCACCGTCGCCCCGCGCACCCGCAGCGTCTGCCCGCGCTTCTCCGCCGGCTCCAGTTCCCTCAGCGCCGCGCAGCACTCGCGCAGCGGAATCCCCGCCTCCACCCCAACGGCAACCGCGGCCAGCGCGTTCAGCACATTGTGCTCGCCCAGCAGCCGTAGCCTCAGCTCGCAGCGCTGCTCGCCCGCATGAATTTCCGCGCGCACTCCCTCCACGCCCAGCGATTCCACCTTCGTCGCCCGCGGCTCGGCGCACGGCCCGCGCCCGAAGTACACCGCCTTTCCTGCAAAATCCCGCCCAAACTGCGAAACATACGCATCGTCGCAATTCAGGAACGCCACCCCGCTGCCCTGGTGAAGACCCGCCACCAGCTCGTACTTCGCCCGCGCCACGCCCGCAATCCCATCGGCAAATCCCTCCGCGTGCGCGTAGCCCACATTCGTGACCACGCCCCAGTCCGGCGCGGCAATCCTGCACAGCGCCGCAATCTCTCCCGCGTGGGACATCCCCATCTCGATCACCGCGACCTCGTGCTCCGGTTCCAGCCGCAGCAGCTGCAGCGGCAGCCCGTAGCCGTTGTTCAGATTCCCCTGCGACTTCAGCACGCTGAATCGCGTGCTCAGCACCGCGGCAACCGCATCCTTGGTCGTCGTCTTCCCCGCCGAACCGGTAATCCCCACAACGCGCCTGCCCCAGTGGCGCCGAACCGCCGCCGCCAGCCGCTGCAGCGC
>DATJQW010000173.1:0-26472 GCA_035505395.1 Acidobacteriaceae bacterium | reverse complement strand
GCGGAGTTCTGCCACGCCGGATTTGCGTCCCGTCCCACGCCGCCCATCTGCGAGATGCGATCCACTTCCATGGCTGCAGCCTCCGCCTGATGGTGAATTCGGCGGGGAAACAGGGGGACTTTAGGCGAGGCCGCGCAAGCGGAGGACCACTCGCGCCACGCGTCTGAATCCAGGTCATGCTGCGGCGCTTTCGTACGGGTATTCTGAAGCGAGCATGGGGCGCATCCACGTTCTTTCCGACCAGGTTGCCAACCAGATCGCCGCCGGCGAGGTGGTGGATCGGCCCGCGTCGGTGGTGAAGGAGTTGCTGGAGAACGCGCTGGATGCCGGCGCCACGCGGGTTCGCATCGAGGTCGAGGCGGGGGGACGGAAGCTGATCCGCGTGGCCGACGACGGCTCCGGCATGTCCCGCGACGATGCGATGCTGGCCTTCGAGCGCCACGCCACTTCGAAGATCCGCTCCAGCGACGATCTGCTCTCCATTGCGACGCTGGGGTTTCGCGGCGAAGCGCTGCCTTCCATCGCGTCGATCTCGCGCCTGGAGCTGGTGACGCGCCCGGCGGACGACGCTGCCGGTACGCGGCTGGAGATTGCGGGCGGGAAAATTCTGGCCGTCGAGGATGCGGGCGGGCCGCAGGGCACCACCATCACGGTGCGCGATCTCTTCTACAACACGCCGGCGCGGCGGAAATTCCTGCGCGCCGAGACGACGGAACTGTCGCATGTGACGGCGCTGGCCACGCACTACGCGCTGGCGCACCCGGAAATGCATTTCGAGCTGCACTCCGCCACGCACGCTCTGCTGACGGCGCCGCCGGTGCGGGAGCCGGCGGAGCGCATTTATCAGATCTTCGGCCGCGAGACGCTGGACCAGCTGCTGCCGGTGGCTGCGGAGCGGCGCTTCGAGCATGCGGGGCTGCCCGAGCCGCCGCCGTGGCGGCGCGATGCCAACTACCGGCCGCCCGATCCGGGCTTCCTGCGCCTGACCGGATTTACGTCGCGGCCGGCGCTCCAGAAGCTGAATCGCAACTCGATCTACATCTTCGTGAACCAGCGGCTCATTCGCGACCGGCTGATCCTCCACGCGATCACCGAGGCGTATCGCAACATCATCCCGCCGACGTCGTTCCCGGTGCTGCTGCTTTTTCTGGAAATGCCGGCGCACGAGGTGGATGTGAATGTGCACCCGGCCAAGACCGAGGTGCGCTTCCGTCAGCAGGCGCTGGTGCACGACTTCGTGCGCGAGAGCCTGCGCACCACCCTGATGAAGGCGCGGCCGGCGGCAAGCTTTGTAGAGGCGCTGACGGCAAGCCCGCGCGCCTCGTCGTCGCTGGTGGTGGAAGCGGAACCGGAAGAGAGCGCGCTGCCGCAATCCGAGGCTCCCCCGGCGCCGGAGGACGCGGAAGGCTTTGCGCTGAGCGCCCCGCAACCGCAACCGGAGGAAGTGCGGCTGCCGTTTGCGGCGCCGGCGACCGTTGATGTTTCTGCGGCTGGGTCCGGTGCGGATACGGCAGGGATGGCTGCGCGGGTGTCGGCGAACAACGGCCACGCCTGCGGGCAGCAGACGCTGCCGGAGAGAGCCGAAACCGCCCCGTCGCTCGCCTCGCTGGCGTCGCTGAAGCCGCTGGGGCAGCTGCGCGAGTCGTTCATTCTGGCCGTGAACGACGAAGGCCTGTGGATCGTCGACCAGCATGTCGCCCACGAGCGGGTGCTCTTCGAGAAGATCCTGCGCGAGCGGCAGACGGAGCGGGTGGAGCGGCAGCGCCTGTTGATGCCGATGCTCATCGACCTGCTGCCGCAGCAGATGGCGATCTTTTCGACTCTGGCCGAGGAGCTGGAGCGCAACGGGTGCGAAGCGGAACCGTTCGGGCCGCACACCATCGCCATCAAGGCGGCGCCGGCGGGGCTGGCCGGAGGCGAGCTGGAGCGCATGATCTTCGAGGTGCTGGAGCAGCCCGCCTCCGCGTCGCAGTCGGAGAACCTGGAGACGGCGCGCACGCGCATCGCAGCGTCCATCGCGTGTCACGCGGCCATCAAGGTCAATATGCCGCTCGATCCGGCGCGGATGGAGTGGCTGCTGGCGGAGCTGGCGGGCACCGAACACCCGATGAGCTGCCCGCACGGCCGCCCCATTGCTTTACGATATTCATGGAAGGACATTCAGCGGGCATTTCAGCGGATTTAGGGCATTTTTTCTGAGAATGCGTTGCGGCCGTCCGGCCCTCAGGTTATCAATTTGGATCAAAAACAGTTACAAATCGCACGGGCGGCAGTGTGGCGGCAGACCGCCAACCCGGTGCTGACGCTGGACGACGCGGCGGCGTGGATCGAGGAGACCGGGCTGTGCCTGTTTCTTCCGCGCCATGCGCAGCTGCCCGCGCCGGCGCCTTCGCTGGTGGAGGCGTGCGCCGGAGAAGCGCGTGCAGTTTTCGCGGCGCCGGCGATTGACGCGGCGATGGAGCTGGCCGCGCGCCTGGTGGCCGATGGCCGCGCCGTCCCGCTGAATCTGATGGGGAATTTCTCGGAGCAGCCGGATTATCTCTCCAGTCCGGAGACCTTCCGCTGGATCGCTGCGGTGCGCGGCGACCGCAACTGGAAGGCAGCTCCCGGAGGACGAACGGCTCCGCTGGTGGCGCGCACGTGGGAAGCGCTGAGCACCGGCGAAAAGACGGTGGCCGAGATTCAGGAGCTGCTGGGGCGCGAACTGACCGAGGGAGCGATTCTGCGCGCGCTCGTCGAATTGTGGACCACGCTGCGCGCCTTTCCGCGCTATGAGCCCGGACAGCCGACGCGCTGGGCGCTGGCGAAGGACCGTTTTCCGAGCCAACTGGGCGCGGCCGCCGGGACCGCACAGGCCACGGGGCTCTCGGCGCTGGTTTCGCTCTACCTAGGCTCGGCGGTGGCGGCGACGGCCGAGGAGACAGAGATCTTTCTCTCGCCGCTGACGGCGCGCTCGCGTGTGCGCGAGGTGCTGCACGGGATGATGGCGGCGCGCCAGCTGGGCACCATGGCGCTGGGCGTGAACACGCTGCTGTTTGTGGAAGGCTCGCTGCCGGAAATGGCGCCCGAGCCTGAGATGGAGCAGGCAGGTGCGGTGGAAGAGCCGAGGCGGGCTCCACGAGCCGTCGAGCGGCCGCATGACAATCGCCGCGAAACGCGTGGAGCGGGTCCGGCACGGGACAGGCGTGGAAAGCCGCACGGCGGAGAAAGACGCGAGCGCCCTGGCTTCGGACGCGGGAAGAAGCCGCCGTTTCGCCCGGGACAAAAACGGGAATTTGGACCGGCTCGGGGCAAGCCGTGGGAGAAGAGACGCCCCGGCGAGTTCGCGGCCGGCGAAGGCCGGGGGCAACCCGAACGCGGATCTCAGCGCGAAGGCGGTTGGAAGGAGCAAAAGCCCCGGCAGGAGAGCGGCGCAGGCGAGAATCGGCCGTTCGCGCGAGAGGGTCGTCCGCCCGCAGACAGGGGCAAGCGCTTCGAGGGTCGCCCATCGGGAGACAGGGGCAAGCGCCTTGAGAATCGCCCGCCGCGGGAGAAGCGTGAAGGCTTTCAGGGACGGCCGCAGTCGCGGAAGCCGTGGGAGAAACGCGGGCCACGCGAGGCGAGGAAGTTCGGCGAGCGTCCATCGGGCAAAAAACCATTCGGCGCGAAGGAATCGGTTCCGAAGCCGTTCGGCGAGAAGTCATCGGGCAAAAAACCATTCGGCGAGAAGAAATTCGGCCCGAAAAAGTTTGGCAAGCCCGGGTTCGGTCCGAAGAAATTCGGTTCGGAGAAATTTGGTCCGAAGAAATTCGGTTCGGAGAAATTTGGCCCGAAGAAATTCGGTCCGAAAAAGTTTGGCAAGCCTGGGTTCGGCGCGAAGAAGTTCGGTCCCAGGCGCGAGTTTGGCGGTCGCGCAGAGGCCGGAAGCGAAAATCGAGGTCCGAAGGAAGAACGGCCGCCGTTTCGAGGCAGAGCTCAAAGCTCGGGCAAGCCGTTTCGTCAGGGTCCGCCAAAATCGCAGAGCCGGCCTGACCGGAAAGCCGGCCGTTTCGGCAAACCGCAGGGCAAGAGCTTTCGCAAGCCGGGAGCGCCCGCTGGACGAAAGCCGCGAAAAGCCGGCGAGGGTAAGGAAGAAGCGTGACGCGCGGACCCATCATCGCGATCGATGGCCCGGCAGGAGCGGGCAAGAGCACGGTGGCGCGGCACCTGGCGCACCATTTTGGGCTGCTGAACCTTGAAACCGGCGCGATGTATCGCGCCTTCGCGCTCAAGGCGATCCTCAACGACCAGGACTTCGACGATGCGGTGGCGCTCGAACGGCTCGCCGCGGAGACGTCGGTGACCCTCCGGCCCGAACGCGGCGGCAACCGGGTGCTCCTGGACGGCGCGGACGTGACGGAGCGCATTCGCGACTCCGACGTGACCCAGGGAGCGTCGCGGGTAAGCGTGCACCCCGCAATTCGCGAATGGCTGGTGGGCCTGCAGCGCGAGCTGGGGCGCGAAGGCGGTGTGGTGATGGAGGGGCGCGACATCGGCACCGTCGTCTTTCCGGATGCCGATCTGAAAGTTTTTCTCGACGCATCCCCGGAGGCACGCAGCCAGCGCCGCTACGAACAAAATGCGGGTGTGCTGGCGCAGCCGGACCACCGGGCGATATCGAAGGAGCTGCGGGAGCGCGACGAGCGCGATCGCAACCGGGCCAATTCGCCGCTGCGTCCGGCGCTGGATGCGGTGGTGATCGATTCGACCACAATGCCGCTGGAGGCGGTGCTGGCGCGGATCGAGGAGCTGGTGCGCTTGCGCTGCAGAGATCTGGGCGCCGCAGAGCACGCGTAGCGAGCGGAGCGATCCGGAGCCGCTGAGGGTGCGGCCGTCAACCTTTTCTGCGATTGCTTCCCTTTCCCGTAAAGGAACCCGTCGCATGCTGGGCGGGCACCGACTCAGGATGTTGCTGCGACTGATGGCCGTCGACATTGAGCCCCAGCACGCGACGCTGCAGCGAACGGCTGGTGCCGGTCACCCGGGCGTCTTCCGGCTCGACGGGATGAACGCTGGGCGAAGGCTGCTGCGCGGAGGCCTTGTCCTGGTGCGCGCTGGAATCGGGGGCGGGGCGATGGTGGGATCCAGGCTGGGGACGGGCTTTGGCGGCATTGTGGGGCATTCGGGGCACCTCGTTCGGCGAAATCCAGCGGCGCGCAATCGCACCCTGCTGCCGATTGGATGCGCGAAGCGGGCAGAAGCGGCACAGGGAGGAGCCGGCCTGGCGGCAGTTGGCGCATCGCACGCGGGGGGTCAGGCGGGGCGTCCCGACCGCCGGTACGAGGTCCGGACGATATAGTTCTTGCCGGGTCCGGTGACGGCGTGCTCCACCGCCAGCAGATCGCTGGCGTCGAGGGAGAACTTCGACACATAGCGGTCGTCGTTGCAGAGGCGCTCGGCCTCGGCGTGGAAGCTGCCGTCCGGGGCTTCGCGGAACTGGAGGCGCTCGAACAACTCTCCGCTTTCGGCAAAGAGGACATCGAAGCCGTTTTCTGAGGCCGGCAGGCGGCGATAGAGATAGCTCTGGCTGCCGGACATGGTGGTTCCGTCGGCGAGGCGAACGCGGGCGGTTTCTTCGTAACGCGCCCAGCCTTCGCTGGTGGGAACGATCCGGGCGCGGCCGCTCATGGTGGCTTTGCCGGGAACCTCGCGAACGAACTTCCACTCGCCGAGCAGACGATCGAAAACGCCGGTCCTTACTGGAGTTGTCATCGCGTGACTTATTTTAGTCCGCGGAGCTGGAGGCGAGGTTCGCGAGGGCGGCGCGCAGGCGCTGCCAGGTAGTCGCGAAGTCTTCAGGGAGCAGGCGGGTTTCGGCGACGGTGGTGAGGAAATTGGTATCACCGGTCCAGCGCGGCAGGGCGTGCAGGTGGAGATGACCGGCGACGCCGGCGCCGGCGGACTTGCCCAGGTTCAGGCCAAAGTTGAAGCCATCGGGCCGATAGGTCGAGGCCAGGGCGCGCTCCATCTTCTGCGCCAGGTCCACCATTTCGTGGGTGGTTTCCGCCGGGAGCGCCGCGAGCGAGCTCTGATGCTGGTAGGGCACCACCATCGCGTGACCGGAGGTGTAGGGGTAGCGGTTCACGCAGATGTAATTGTGGGCGCCGCGCAGGACAATGCCGGCAGCGCGTTCGGCAGCATCGCGTTCCATGCCGTGCTCGGCGGCATAGTCGGCGGCATGGATCATGTTGCAGAAGACGCAGCCGAGGTCTCCCGGCCAGCCATCCAGCTCGTCGGGGATGCCCGGACGCGTTTTCCTGTCTCCTTCGGTGACGTAGGTGTAGCGCCAGGGAGTCCAGAGGTAGTCCACGGGGCCATTGTATCCACTCGCGGTTGACGCTCCGTTGAAGGACGCGATTTCCAGCCTCACCGCCGCTGTGTGATCTGCCCCTGCATGGCCTGCACCTTGCTGTGGCGCGTTGAGTAGGAGAAGTAGATCACGAGGCCGATGATGAGCCAGCTGAAGAAACCGATCTTGGCCGGCGTGTCCGCTGAGACCATCAGCGCCAGAGCGATGACCATTCCGGCGATGGGCACAAACGGGACCCACGGCGTGCGAAAGGGACGCGCCGCCTCGGGATGCCTGCGGCGCATGACCATCACGCCGAGGCAGACGATGGTGAACGCGAGCAGGGTTCCGAGGCTGACCAGCTCGCCGAGGAAGTTGATCGTGAGGAAGGCGGCGAGAAAGGCGACCAGAACGCCGACGGCGATGGTGACCAGCCACGGAGTGCGGAAGCGCGGATGGATGTGGCCGACCCACTTCGGCAGCAGGCCGTCGCAGGACATAGTGTAGAGGACGCGGGTCTGGCCGAGGATCATGACCAGCATGACCGAGGCGAGGCCGGCGATGGCTCCGAGATCGATGAGGAAGACGCCCCAGGCTGCGCCAACGGCCACGGCTCCGTCGGCTACCGGCGCGGGAGTATTGAGCTGCGTGTACGGAACGATTCCCGTCAGCAGGCCACTGACGATGATGTAAAGGATAGTGCAGATGATCAGTGATCCGAGGATGCCGAAGGGGAGATCCTTCTGGGGATTACGGGCTTCCTGGGCGGCGGTGGAGACGGCGTCGAAGCCGATGTAGGCGAAGAAGACCACGGTGGCGCCGCGCATGACGCCGGACCAGCCATACTCGCCGAAGTGGCCGAGGTTTTTGGGAATGAAGGGATGCCAGTTGGCCATCATGTGGTGCCAATGGCCGAAGGCAAAGACGGTGGCGAGGCCAACAAAGATGAGCACCACCGAAACCTTGATCATGACGGCAGCGCTGTTGAAGTTGGCCGATTCGCGGACGCCGACGACCAGTACCGCGGTGACGACGATGATGGCGCACAGCGCGATAATGTCGACTTTTGCCGCCAGGGGATGGCCGAAGATCACCGCGGAGACGGACGGGGTGGCATTGAAGGGCAGATGCACACCGAAGAAGGCCAGGAGGCTGGAGACATAGCCGCTCCAGCCCTTGGCGACGGTGGCCGCGCCAAAGGCGTATTCGAGGCAGAGGGCCCAGCCGATAATCCACGCCACCAGCTCGCCGAGGGTGGTGTAGCCGTACGTATAGGCGCTGCCAGCGATGGGGATCATGGCGGCAAACTCGGCGTAGCAGAGGCCGGCAAAGACGCAGCCGACGCCCGCGATCACGTAAGACAGCACGATGGCGGGCCCGGCGAACTGTGCGGCGGCGGTTCCGGTAAGCACGAAAATGCCCGCGCCGATGATGGCGCCGATGCCCAGGGTGACCAGATTGATGGGCCCCAGCGAGCGCTTGAGGGTGTGCTCGCCTTCGGCGCTTGCCTCCTCGTGGCAGGTGGAAAGAGGTTTAATCGCAAGAAGCTTAGCCATTCTCGGCGGTTCCTCCAGAAAATTCGCCGGACGTGGGGACGTTGCCGGCGGCTGATACAGCGGCCGCGCTGCGAGACCAGACGGCAAACACGGGGATGCCGAGCAGAACGATCACCAGACCGGGCCACGTGTACTGCGGTTTGTAGCGCAGGAGTACGATACAGATCCACGCGGCCATCAGGATATAGAGAGCGGGCAGCACCGGATATCCGATGGCCCGGTAGGGCCGCTCCGCCTGGGGCCGTTTTACGCGCAGGACGAAGAGGCACAGGATGGTTAGGATGTAGAAGATCAGCTCGGTGCAGATGATGTAGTCGAGCAGCTGCGAGTAGGAGCCGGAGAGGCAGAGGAAGCAGGTCCAGACCGCCTGCACGATGAGCGCAGCCACCGGCGTATGCCAGCGCGGATGCAGCTTGCCGGCGGCGCGGAAAAAGAGGCCGTCGCGGCTCATTGCATAGTAGACGCGCGCCCCGGCGAGCGTCAGGCCGTTGGCGCAGCCGAAGGTGGAGACGAGGATGGCGCCCGCCATGAGGAAAGCGCCGGTCCTCGAGAAGACGATCTGCAGCGCCGCGGTGGCGACGCGATCGTCGGAGGCAAACTGGAGGCCGCGGGCCGTGATGGTCGCTCCATGCGGATCGCCGTGCAGCGGCAGGGCCAGCAGGTAGACGAAATTGGCGAGGATATAGAGCGCCAGCACCAGGATGGTTCCCAGGGCGAGCGAGAGCGGCAGATTGCGGCGCGGATTGCGCACTTCGCCGGCCGTGTAGGTGACGTTGTTCCAGGAGTCGGCGGAGAAGAGCGACCCGGTCTGCACCACGGCGAGAACGGTGAGCAGGCCGACCATAGCGATGGGGCCGCCGACGCCGACCTGCACCGGATGCAGGGTGTGCCAACCCGATCCATGCCAGAAGCTGGCGCCGAAGTTGGCGTGGATGGCGGCGGCGTTGCGGCAAAAGAGGAATCCGATAAAGACCAGGCCCAGCAGAGCCGCGGTTTTCGCGGTGGTGAAGATGTTCTGCACAATCGCGCCCAGTCGCACGCCGAAGACATTGATGATGGCGAGCAGCACGATGATGACGAGCCCGGCCAGATTGGCCGTGCTCAGGCCGATATCCATATTGCCCAGCACCATGGGCCCCACGTGCCAGGCGGGAACGTGGGCGATGTGCCAGATCCAGTGAGTGGAGGAGACGGAGGGGAAGAACACGCCGAGGAATTTGCCGAAGGCGACAGCGACGGCGGCGATGGTGCCGGTCTGAATGACGAGAAAGAGCGTCCAGCCGAAGAGAAATCCCCAGATGGGGCCGAGCGCCTCGCGCAGGTAGACGTATTGGCCGCCGGCTTTGGGCATCATGGCGGCCAGCTCACCGTAGCTGAGGGCGCCGATGAGGGTCATGACGGCGGTGACCAGCCACGCGCCGATCAGCAGCGCCGGGGAGCCTACGTCGCGGCCGATCTCGGCGGGGACGATGAAGATGCCCGAGCCAATCATGGAGCCGACCACGATGGCGGTGGCGCTGAACAGGCCCAGGCTGGCGACCAGTCCGGTCTTTCCGGTGCTCGGTTGAGCGGTCGATGGCGCGGAAATATCTGCCGGGGAACTCACGTGTCTTTCAGTTCTACTTGAAAATTGCGAGAAAGTCTCTCGCAGATTGGCGCGGGCCGCATTCGGTGGCAAAAATTGCTGAGATTACGGCGACCGCGTCGGCGCCGGCGTCGTAGACCGCGGGCGCATTCTCGCGCGTAATGCCACCAATGGCCACCAGCGGTTTTCGAGTGAGAGCCCGCGCGCGCACGATGCCCTCGAGGCCGATCACCGGGCTGGTGTCAAGCTTGGTGGTGGTGGAGAAGATCGGGCCCGCCGCAATGTAATCCACGGGCTCGCGGTCGGCGGCGATGACCTGTTCGACAGTATGCGTGGACAAGCCGATGATGGCGGAGGAACCCAGCAGAGCCCGCGCTTCCGCCGGCGATGCATCGTCCTGGCCGAGGTGGACGCCGTCCCATCCGGCGGCCGCGACCAGCCGCAGCCTGTCATTCAGGATCAGCTTCAGCGACGGCGCCGCTTCACGCATGGCCAGCGCATCCTGCGCGACCAAAACGCCGTCATCGGTTTTGTTGCGGTATTGCAGGATCTCGACACCCGCGCCGGCCATCTCGCGCACCAGCGCGCGCAGGCGCTCCCAGCGGGCATCGAGATCGGTCGAGCAGCCGCGCAGGGCCAGTGCGGCGTCGAGAATCGGATACAGCACCGGGAAGCGGCCCGGCGGGCCCTGGCTTCTCCTGTGCCGAGCTTTTCCCGCTCCGCTCTTCGTCATCTGTTCGGAGTCTACCCAAACAGCAGAGGCTCCCGCTGTGGGGAGCCTCCGTCGTGCACAGGCAATTGGAGCGAGGTTTCCGCTAACGCGGCGACACGCTCATGGTCATCTGGGTACCGCTGTCGAGGGTGAAGTTTTTCCCGTGAGCGCTCAGCATCGTACCGGTCGCGGAGCCCGCGGAGCCGTCGATGCCGCTGCGGCTGGCGCTGCCCGAGGCGTTCAGATCGCTGAAGGTCACGCCGGAAAGATTGCCGACCGGGAAGGCCCGCCCGGAGAGCGCTCCGCCGTCTGCTGCCGCGCCCGAAACCCCGGCGGTGTTGCGACCCAGGGAGCCGGTGGAATTCATCGCGCCGTTCGCGGCGCCGCCCAGTCCGGACGTGGTCGCGCCGGCTGCGCCGCCGACCATGCCGGTGGTTCCGCGCACCGCGCCGGTCGCGCCACCCACCAGACCGCCGCCACCTCCGCCGCCGCGGACCATACCGCCTCCGCCTCCGCCGGCCATCCCACCGCCGCCGCCCATGCCGGCGTCGCCCATCATGTCACCCGATGCCGAGAGGGGCGCCGGGGCGGCGATGGACTGCATGACCGCATGGATCGGCACTTCGCGGCCATCCCGCAGCACGGCATGATCGAAAGTGAAAGCGAGACGCGCGTCCTTGTCGGCGTGCGATTTCGCGTGAACGTCGGTAACGTGACCGATGAGGCGGGAGTTCTTCGGCAGCCGCGTCCCGTCAGCCAGCCTGGTGTTGGAGGTGGTCTTCGCTATTACCTCGTCGCCAACCTTTGCGTCTTTGGTATCGAGGTTTTTCGTCAGCTCCGCGGAAACGGCCGAAGCCTGGCCGGCGGAGGCTGAAGCGTCTTCTGCCCGGGCTGCGGTGCTGGTGGCTTCGCTGGCGCCCGAACTCTGTCCAGCCGCGGCCGCAGTCTGGGAAATGCCGGAGTTTGCGGGCCCTGTTGCGTTTACCGCGCTGCTGCTGCCTGCGCTCTGCGCGGCGGCCGATACAGCAAAGGCCGCCAGTGCGATCATGGCCAACTGTAATCTCATCGTTCTGCCCTCACAAACTTTAGTAATAACGATGCGGATTTCATCCGCCTGCATCTGTCCGCACTTGGATGCAATTCGCGCGCCGCGTGTTGGTCTGGTGATAACGAAGGGCTGGAAGTGTCCTGT
This sequence comes from Acidobacteriaceae bacterium, assembly GCA_035505395.1. Lineage (GTDB taxonomy): Bacteria > Acidobacteriota > Terriglobia > Terriglobales > Acidobacteriaceae > Palsa-343. The sequence goes on along the minus strand of DATJQW010000173.1, from coordinate 15,120 downwards.
GCTGAGCTGGTTAGAGGCCGGCACCCGTGGAAGCGCAACGATGCGCAGGCTAGTCGCAACGGGAAAAAGGCTGGATTTAGCGCGCAGAATCTTCACCGCCAGGAAAGCGAAACTGTTCCCGAGTGTGGACAAACGGGGAGGGGGGAGGGCTCGCAGCTCAGCTAAACGGAACGGAGGCAGCGGGTTTGGCCAGGGCGATCTTTTCCGGGCAGAGATGTTTCCTCTCCAGCCGAAAACGGTCAGCCGAGGTGGAATAGGCACCGATGGTGGTCATGCAGTAACGGCAGACCAGGAGGGTGGATGCTTTCCCGAGGTGAACCGGCGGAAGCTCCCTGGGAATCACATGCGTAGTTTTAACGGATGGATTCATCGCTTACTCTCCTCAGCAGAGTTGCGACGGGCGTTCCTGAACGCCGATGAGTGCTCTTACCCCTCTTCAACCGGAGACCCTGAATTCCAGGGGGGAGGGTGGAATGAAGGGAACTTGCAAAGCGCTTGCAAGGGCAGGGCGCACCGACTACTTCAGATTCGATTCAATAGCTACGATGCCTGATCGGGCCGCCAGGTTGCTGTCAGAATCGCCTGGCGGAGGAAACTCTTGAAGAGAGTTTACTCCGAATCCGATGAAGTAAGCATAAATCGGTGTGGAGAGCATGTTAATGACCTCGACAACTCTTTTCACAAGCGTAAACCCGGCGGTGCTGGTGGGGTGCGGGAACGCGGAGATGGCGGCGGATCTGCGGGCCACCCTGGAATCCTGGCATTACCGGGTCCTGATGGCGGAGAACGGCCAGGCGGCGATGGAGGTGCTTTGCGGCGCGGCGCCCCCGCCGATTGCCCTGCTGGATATGGATCTGCCCACGCCCGGGGGGGTGGAGATCGCCTGGGAGGCGAAGCGGAGGGAAGACTCAAGGCGGATCTGGGTGGTGCTGCTGAGCCGGGAGGCGAGCATGGATCGGCTGCGAGCCGCGCTCAAGTGCGGCTGCGACGATTATTTTCTGATCCCCGCACCGGCCGAAGAGCTGAAGGTAAGGATGCGGGTGGCGGAGCGGGTGGTGGCGCTGCATCAGCACATCGAGAAGCAGTCCGCGGAGCTGCATTACCGGGCAACCCACGATGGATTGACCGGATTATGGAACCGGGAGGCGCTGATCGGACTGATCTTTCAGGAGACGGACCGGGTGCAGCGGATGCGAACGTCTCTGAGCCTGATGCTCTTCGATCTGGACGACTTCGCCCGCATCAATCGCGATTATGGATACGAAGCGGGCGACCGGATCCTGGCGGAGCTAGCGAGCCGCTTCCGGAGGCAGCTGCGCAGCTACGATCTGATTGGCCGCTGCGGCGAGGACGAATTTCTTCTGGCACTGCCGGGGTGCCCGCGGGATAACGCCATGATGCTGGCGGCGCGCATCCGGGAGACGATCCTCGCGCATCCTTATGCGGCCGACGGCGAGGCCACGACGCTCACGGCCAGCTTTGGCATCGCCGCCAGCGGAGGCCGTTCGCCTCTGGTAGTGCTGCGCGAAGCCGAACGGGCGCTGGCCGAGGCCAAGAGCTCGGGCAAGAACTGCGCTCGCTGCTACGCGACGCAGCCGCCGCCGGGAGCGGAGCTGGCGGATCGGGTGAGCGACGCAACCTGCAAGCCGGTTGGGTGAGAATCGTCCGGCGCCGGGCCGGGTTTCAGGGCGCAAGCTTCGGGTTAACGGTGCGCGTTGACGCGGGTCGTGACCGGCGAAGCTTCCGAGTTAGAGGTTGTACGTACCGAACGCCCCGCCAAATGGGAGCTGGAAACCCGAAAAAGCCTTAGAACTTCACAGTTTTTATCCCGCGCTTCAGTAGCAGCAGCTCTGGATGCTGTCTGACCAGGTCGAGGATCGCCTCAGGAATACGCTGCTGGAGAACGCCGTACTCTGCCGGCTCCATCACCCTGCCCGCGCCAATCTCGCCTGCAACGTTACGGGCCAGAGGATCAACAGGCGCCATGGCGTGCCCGCCACGCAGGGCCTGCTGCTGTATGCGGTTGATTTCCGCGTCGGTGATCTTCAGGGCAGCTTCCAGTGCGTTCAAGGCTCGTTCTCCGTTCAGTGATCGAACCAACTGGGCAGAGACTACCAGGCGGAGCGCGGGACGCCTATACAACTATCAGGCAGTGGCATAGCACGGTGGCGGTGGCCCAGTTGCAAGCTCGTGCCCTGACATACGACAGACGCGCCTGTGCGGCTGGGTGGCACCCTCCCGTACCAGGATGGGGGACCCTCCCCTTTTTTCTGCAGCGGCGTAAACTCGGGTCGTGAAACGGCGTCTATCTCGTTGCATGGAAGAGATCGCCACCACCGCGGCGACGGGAGTTGCCGGGGGCCCGGGGGCCGGCAACGAGCTGGCCATCGAAAAACGGGAGCAGGCCATGCTGGAGCTCGCCGACTTTGACGAAGTCGTGCGGGTGTACCGGCCGCGCATCCTGCGTTTCCTGCTCTCCGCGCTGAGCGATCGCGACGCCGCCGAGACGCTGACCCAGGAGTGCTTTCTCAAAGCGTGGAGCGCGCGCCACCAGTTTCGCGGCGACTCCAGCCTTAGCACGTGGCTGACGCGGATCGCGGTGAACCTGATGCGCGATCACCTGCGCAGCCGCAGCCTGCGCTTCTGGCAGAAGACGCGCGGATCGGCGCTGGACGTGATGGACATCAGCGACTGGGCGCCCGACGGGCGGGGCACGCCGGAGAGCGTGGCGCTGGCGCGCAGCCGGGTGGCCGAGGTGTGGAAGGCGGTAGAGAAGCTTTCCGCGCAGCAGCGAGCGGTGTTTGTGCTGCGCTTCGTGGAGGAGATGGAGCTGGACGAGATTGCCGGCACCATCGGGATGAATCTGAGCACGGTGAAATCGCATTTATATCGGGCGTTGGCGATCGTTCGCGAGCGCATGGGAGGGGCACAATGAAAATCCGCAGAGTTGCCGCAGATCCGGCCGCAGGAGAAACGCGCGAAGAGGTGCGCGAGCTGGCCGAAGCGCTGAGCCTGTATGGCTCCGCGATGCGCCATCTGGCGGAGCAGCAGAGCGCGAGCCCCTGGATTGAAGCGCGCCGGCCCTCTCGCGGGATGCGGCTGCGGCTGCTGCTGGCTCCAGCAATGGCCGCGGCGGTAACGGCTGCGGTGGCCCTGCCGGTGTACAGCCATCTGCACCATCACCACCACGGAATGGCGCCGATTGCGCAGATTACGCAGCCGAGTCCCGCCCAGACCCGCGCCAGTGTGGACGACAGCGCGCTGATGACGCAGATCGACAGCGAAGTTTCACAGGATGTACCGGAAGCTCTGCAGCCACTGGCTGATCTGAGCGAACAGACGGCGAGCAGTACGACTTCAGTTTCGGAGAAAAAACATGTTTCGCAGGAATAGCTTTCTTTTGGGTGCAGCCATCTGTCTGGTGTTCTCGGGGCTGGCAGCGGCTCAGGGACCGGGCGGGCCGGGACACGGCGGCCCGATGGGCTTCGACGGTCCGCCTCCCATGGCGGGCTTTGGAGGCTTCCACGACCACAGCTTCGGCGAGTGGTGGAATATGCCGGGCATGGCCGAGCGCCTGGGCATCACCGCGGACCAGAAGCAGAAGATGAGCGGCATCTACCAGGAGTACAAGCTGAAGCTGATCGATCTGAACGCCAATCTGCAGAAGCAGCAGGTTCTGCTGGAGCCGATGATCCAGGCGGATCAGCCGGACCAGGCGAAGACGCTGGCGCAGATCGACACCGTGGTGCAGGCTCGCGCCGATCTGGAAAAGGAAAATGCGCACATGCTGTTTGCCATTCGCGAGACGCTGACGCCGGAACAGTGGCAGAAGCTGAAGGCGATGCGCGGGGAGCACCGGATGCGGGATATGCATCGCGAAGGCCGCGGCGGCCCGGGAGGGGCGCGCATGTGGCGGCAGCATCGCGGCAACCAGGGTCCTCCGCCTCCAGCGCCAGGTGGACAGCAGCCCGGCCCGCCGACGACGCCGCAGTCGAATCCGCAGTCGAGCCCGCAGGGACAGGATCAGCCGGCGCCGGCGCCTGAGCAATAGATCTGTCCCGGCTCTCGATTGATCTATGGTAGAGAGGAGCGGCCCAACCGCTCCTCTTTCGTTTGGCGGGCTTGCCGAAAGGGCAGAGGCGGGCGTGGCCGAAGGGCTCGCCATCAAATCGATGACTCCGGTCACGGGTGGGAGTGTGCCGGCGCGAAGCTTCAATTGACACGTCCATAGCGCGGCTCTATAGTTTCAACAGGGGGTCTGCGCGGCCGGGATTCGTTGCGCCGCCCCTCGAACGCCACTCCTGCCGATTCCAGTTTTGCCGGATGCTTCACAAGGGAGCCGATCATCGTCTCCGGTGGGGTAGTCCGCGCGGACCGAAGGAGCAGAGGGACGCTCCCCGAATTTCGCCGAGAACCGCGCGCTCAGCGCTGACGGCGAAAGAAGCCGCGGCTGGAGGTTGGGCTCGCGCAGGCGGGCCGGATTCTCCGGAAGCGGGGCGGATGACGGGAACCGCCGTCAGAATCCCGGAGCTGGACCTCATGGCACACGTCCTCAATCCTGATCAAACCGAGAGCACACCCCTGACTACCGAACTGGAAACCCCTGCGCTTGAAGCTGCGGCCGAACCAACCGAGCCGTCCACCCCAACCTCAGCCACCACCCCCGAAAACGCTCCCGCCCCGGTCGAGCAGCACCACGAAGAGCCCGACCTGAGCATGGAAGACTTCGCCGCGGCGCTGGAGTCGTTCGACCGCGAGCAGGCCGCCGAAGCCGCCGCTCAGGCCTTTGACGACTCGGCGATCGTCGCCGGCACGGTCATCAAGATCACCGACAAGCATGTGGTGGTCGATGTGGGCATGAAGTCCGAGGGGCTGATCCCCATCGAACAGGTGGTGGATCACACCGGCACGCCGAAGCTGAAGCCCGGCGACACCGTCGAGGTGGTGATCGAGCGCGAGGAGCCCGAAGGCGGTTACCTGCTGGGCTACGAGAAGGCCCAGCGGCTCCGCGTGTGGGACACGGTGGAGAAGGCGCACAACGAGAAGACCCCCATCACCGGCACGGTCGTAGGCCGGGTGAAGGGCGGCCTCACGGTGGATATCGGCATCAAGTCGTTCCTCCCCGGCTCGCAGCTGGAACTGCGCCCGGTGCGCAATCTGGACGCGTATATCGGGCAGCCGATCCAGGTGCGCGTGATCAAGCTGAACAAGAAGCGCGGCAACGTAGTGGTTTCGCGCAAGGAGATCCTCGAGGAAGAGCAGACCGAACGCCGCTCGCACACCCTCGAGCACCTGGAAGAGGGTGCGGTGCTGACCGGGACGGTGAAGAACCTGACCGACTACGGGGCGTTTGTGGACCTGGGCGGCATCGACGGCCTGCTGCACATCACCGACATGTCGTGGGGACGGCTCACGCATCCGCGGGATCTGGTGAACGTGGGCGACGAGATCCAGGTGAAGGTGCTCAAGTTCGACAAAGAGAAGCAGCGGGTTTCGCTGGGCTTCAAGCAGCTGACGCCCGACCCGTGGCTGGACGCGGCGGAGCGCTATCCGATCGGCGCGCACGTGCGCGGCCGAGTTCTGAGCGTGACCGACTACGGCGCGTTTGTGGAACTGGAGCAGGGCATCGAAGGCCTCGTGCACGTCTCGGAGATGACCTGGTCCAAGCGGATGAAGCATCCGTCGAAGATCGTGAAGCCGGGCGATGAGGTCGAGACGGTGATCCTGCAGGTGAATCCGGCCGACCGCCGCATTTCTCTGGGCATGAAGCAGCTCCTGGAGAATCCGTGGGAGCACCTGGGCGAGAAGTATCCGACCGGGGCGACGGTGGAGGGGCGGGTGCGCAACCTGACCGACTTCGGCGCGTTCATCGAGATCGAAGACGGGATCGACGGCCTGGTGCACGTCAGCAATCTGAGCTGGACCAAGCGCGTGAAGCATCCCTCCGAGGTGCTGAAGAAGGGCGAGAAGGTTCGCGCCGTGGTTCTCGGCGTCGAGCCGGAAAATCGCCGCTTGTCGCTGGGCATCAAGCAGCTGCAGCCCGATGTGTGGGAGACCTTCTTCGCGCAGCATCGCGTGGGCGATGTGGTGCACGGCAAAGTGCTGCGCACCGCGCAGTTCGGCGCCTTCGTGGAGATCGCGGAGGGAGTCGAGGGCCTGTGCCACGTCTCGGAAGCGACCGACGCGCATGGCGTACCGGTGAAGCTGGAGCAGGGCGAGGAACGCGAGTTTAAGATCATCCGGATGAACCCGGAGGAGAAGAAAGTCGCGCTCAGCCTGCGCGCCGTAAGCGGCGAAGAAGCCAGCCGCGCGGACGTGGAGGCCTACAAGCAGCCGGTTTCCAGCTCGACCACCACGCTGGGCGATCTGGTGAACTGGAAACGCGAAAAGTAAGCCGGGCGCAATGCCCGCGAGACACCCCGAGGGCGCAGGCCTTCGGGGTTTTTCTTTGCCTTCCGGCCGGCGGTGTGGACTTCAACGCTCCGACGCCGGTGGCGTGCCGGGAGGCTCGACCCAGCCGGTGTCACAGTAGACGCGCCACTTCCTCACCCGTCCCGCCTCGATCTCTGCCAGCCACGCAGAGGCGACGCTCCAGTGCCCGGAGAGGACCCGGTCGCCAACGCGCCACTTCCCTTCCGCGCGGCCATAGAGCGCGGCCCAGGACGCGTCGGCGAAGCCATGATCGATGCGGATGCGGTAGTCGGGGTAGGTGTGGAGGAAATGGCGCCAGCCGGCGATCATCTCATCGGCGCCGGAAAAGCTGTTGCCGAGAGCATCGGTAAAGGTGTGGTTGTCGGTCATCAGGCCGCGCATCGCCTTCAGGTCGGCAGCATTGATGGCTTCGACAAAGCAAACAGCGACACTCATCGGCAAATCGGCCATGACCGTCCTCCGATGGGAAGAAGCTTAGCATCGGCTGCCTCAAAGGCAGAACACAGTTTCCTGGAGGATTGAGCTGGCTGACCTGGAACGAGCAGACACGCTCAGGCGATTTTCAGGGCGTAGGCATCGTCTATGTACCGATCTCCCCACGTCTGGCCGCCTAGCCTCAATCCCTCGACATTGGCAGCCTTGCCGAACACTCTGCGCAAATCCCGCACGAAAGGATCGGTCGTCTTCATGATGAAGAGCGAGGGGGTATCCCACACAGTCATGCCTGCCTGATCGAATGTGCGGTTCACCCGCAAATAGGCCTCACGTGGACCCAGCGAATCAAGCCTCTTCGACGCCAGTACAAGCCGCCAGTCTTCGTATTCGGGAAAGTGCACCCACAGCGCGGCGGCAAGCGGCACGCCGCTGTTCTCAAGCGCCGATACCGCCCTTCCAGCCTTCTTCAGATCGATATCTACCAAAGCTGCTTTAGCCATGGGAGGACTCCATGCTGTTCTTCCATTATGGCATCCAGAAACGCGCTGCAATCAGCCTTATTCGTTGTACGATAACGGCTCTCTTCAGACCACGTTTTGATCAGACTCCAGTTCGCCTCGAAAAGCTTGTCCCGGCTGGAGCGCTGAAGAAAGGCCGCATTGAGCTTTGCGGCAATGGTCAGCCCACCCAGATCGTGTGTGTAGGAGGCGTTGGTGGTTTTCTTGTCTGGAAAGTCGTAACGTCGGGTTTGTTTCGCAATGCAGGCCTTCAGCGCGCACTCGACCGCGTAGCCTGCCAGATAATAGGCGCCGCTGTAATGCCGCCAGCGAAAGAGGCTCTGTGCCTCGCGCAGGCGCAGATGAGCCAGATTCTGCAGGTCTCTGCGGTTCACTTGCAAAGTCTATCGAGGCAGGTCGGCAGGCAGCCAGAAGAATCGGGCAGGAAGTCGGTTGTTCCGGTTACGAAGGATTACTCCCAGCGGCGGAAGATCAGGGAGCCGTTCGTGCCGCCGAAGCCGAAGGAGTTCGACAGGGCCACGTGAATCGAGCCCTGCTGCGGCTGGTTGGGAACGTAATTCAGCACGCACTCGGGATCGGGATTGTCGAGATTCGCCGTCGGCGGAGCCGTCTGGTTGATCAGTGCAAGGATGGTGATGCCGGCCTCGAGCCCGCCGGCGCCGCCGAGCAGATGCCCGGTCATCGACTTGGTGGAGCTGATCATCAGCTTGTGGCTGGTAGCGTGCTCGCCGAAGAGCCGCTGCATGGCTTTGGATTCGGTCACGTCGCCGAGCGCGGTCGAAGTGGCGTGGGCGTTGACGTAGTCGACCGCCTGCGGCTCGAGCTTCGCGCTCTTCAGCGCGTTGAGCATGGCGCGGTAGCAGCCGTCGCCATCCTCGGGCATGCCGGTGATGTGATGGGCGTCGGCGCTCATGCCGTAGCCGATGATCTCCGCCAGGATCTTTGCGCCGCGAGCCCTGGCGTGATCCAGCTCCTCGAGGATCAGGATGCCGGAGCCTTCGCCCACGACGAATCCGTCGCGATCGCGATCGAAGGGACGGCAGGCGTGAGCGGGATCGCCGTTGCGGGTGGAAAGTGCGCGCATGGCCGCGAATCCGCCGATGCCCATGGGGGTGATGGCTGCCTCCGAGCCGCCCGCGATCATCACGTCGGCATCCCCGCGCTCGATGATGCGGTAGGCGTCGCCGATGGAGTGAGCGCTGGTGGTGCAGGCGGTCGCCGTGGCCTCATTGGGTCCCTTGGCGCCGTAGCGAATGCTCACCTGCCCCGCAGCCAGGTTGATGATGGCCGCGGGAATGAAAAAGGGCGAGATCTTGCGCGGTCCGCCCTCGAGCATGTTGCTGTGCTCGCGCTCGATGATGTCGAACCCACCGATGCCCGAACCGATGAAGACGCCGACGCGGTCCGCGTTGGCCGGGGTCACCTCGAGGCCGGAGCTGCGCATCGCCTCATCCGTGGCGGCCATGGCCAGATGGATGAAGCGCCCCATCTTGCGCGCCTCTTTCTTCTCCACGAACTGGAGGGGGTCGAAGTTCTTGACCTCGGCCGCGAAGGTGACCGGAAAACCGGTGGTGTCGAAATGGGTGATGGAGGCGATACCGCTTTGGCCGGCCAGCAGATTGGTCCAGAGTTCCGGGGCAGTATGGCCGACGGCCGATACCAGGCCCAGACCTGTGACCACGACACGACGCTGCAAGGTTACTTGCCACCTTTCGCGTTCTTCTCGATGTAGTCGATGGCGTCCTTGACGGTCTTGATCTTCTCGGCGTCCTCGTCGGGAATCTCGAGATCGAAGGCTTCCTCGAACTGCATGACCAGCTCGACCACGTCGAGGGAGTCGGCGCCGAGGTCTTCCTGGAAGGATGCGGCCGGGGTCACCTCGGCCTCGTCCACCTGGAGCTGCTCGACAATAATCTGCTTCACTTTTTCTTCCACACCTGATGCCATGCGTTTCTCCTCAAGGTACTGCGTTCAGTGGATGCAGAAAGCGTGAGGGAGGGATGCGATTCCTCGCGCCTGAGACGCCGGGGCCAGCAAGGGCACACCCCCACCCGGCTCCGAAATTCCAAGTCTACTGGGGGTGCCAGGTGGTGTAAAGCGGAGGGGAACGACAGGGAGCAGGTTACAGGAAACAGGTTACAGGGAGCAGCGAGCGGGGAGCGGAGCGCGGGGACGGTGGTCGGTGATGGACAAGGGTCGCCCGCGGACGTCGCCTGTGCGTTTTGCGCAGGCCAGCGAGAGGTAGACTCATGCCATGCTCCCGATGGAATGGGTTCTCCTCCTGGCCGGACTGGCAGCCGGCGCAGTTTTGGCGTGGATTTTCGCCGGCAGCCGCGGAAGCGCCGCGCCCGGCGAGGTGGCTGAGAAAAATCGCCTTCTTGAAGCGGCCCGCGAGCGGGAGACAGCGCAGCGCGAAAAAATTGCCGCCATGGAAGCCACGGCGGGGCAGCTGGCCGCGCAGATCGTGGAGTTGCGGGAGGCGCTGGACCGCTCGCGCACGGACAACGACCAGCTCCGCCGCGAGACCGAAGCAGCGCGCATCGAGGCCGCCAGGCTGCGCACCGCGCTCCAGAGCGAACAGAGCGGCGCCGCGGAGAAGATCGCCGTGCTGCAGCAGGCGCGCGAGGATCTCTCGAACCAGTTCAAGGCGCTGGCCAATGACATCCTCGAGCAAAAATCAAAGGCGTTCACCGAGCAAAATCAGACAAACCTGACCACGCTGCTGACACCGCTGAAGGAGAAATTCGGCGAATTTCAGCAGAAGGTCGAGAACCTCCAGAAAGACGGCATCGCCGGGCGCTCGGAGCTGAAGACGCAGATCGATCAGCTGCGCACGCTGAACGAACGGCTGTCGGCCGACGCGACGAATCTCGTGAATGCGCTGAAGGGCTCCTCGAAAACGCAGGGCGACTGGGGCGAATTCGTGCTGGAGAAGCTGCTGGAGTCGGCGGGACTGCGCGAGGGCCAGGAGTACCGCGTGCAGAGCAGCTTTACGCGCGACGACCGCACGCGGGCTCGGCCGGACGTGATCCTGGATTTGCCGGGAAATCGTCATCTGGTGATCGACGCCAAAGTGTCGCTGGGCGATTACGACGAATACTGCGCCGATGGAGAGGAAGCTGCGCGGGAGTCCGCGCTGCAGCGGCATATCGCATCGATGCGCAACCACATTCGCGAGCTGGCGCAGCGCAATTATCAGTCGCTGTACGGGCTGAACTCGCTCGATTTCACGATCCTGTTCGTGCCCATCGAGCCGGCGTTCATGCTCGCGCTGGCGCACGACGGCAAGCTGTGGCAGGAAGCGTGGGACCGCAACGTGCTGCTGGTAAGCCGCACCACGCTGCTGTTCGTGCTGCGCACGGTGGCGCAGTTGTGGCGGCAGGAGCAGCAGACGCGCAACGTGCAGGAGATCGTGCGGCGCGGCGGAGAGCTCTACGACAAGCTGGCGGCCTTTGCCAAAGACCTGACCGATGTGGGGAAGAACCTGGAAGCGGCGCGGCAAAGCTACGACGACGCGTACAGGAAACTGGCTTCCGGAAAGGGGAACGCGATCCGCCAGGCGGAGTTGCTGAAGAGCCTGGGCGTCCGCCCCACGAAATCGCTGCCTCTGGCGCTGGTGGAACAGGCCATGGACGCAGATGAACCGCTGGAACTCGCCGCGGTCAGCGAGGAAGCTTCGGGGCCGAAGACGGAGTAGCGGGAGCCACGCGGCGCGCTACTCCTCCGACGTTTTCGGCTTCGTTCCTGCGGGTACTTTGAAGCGCTTCGCGCCCGCGGGGGGAGCCGCTGCCTGGGTTCCGTTCTCACCCTTGCGCAGTTCCAGATCGCCGTGGTCGGTGTCCAGCTGCAGCTGGACGCCGCCCTGGCCGACCGAGCCCTCGAGCGTCTGCCGGTCGCCTGCTGTCGCTACCTTGAGCGGAAAATCGGTGCGGATGGATTCGTCCGAGCTGGTGCTGCCCTTCACGCTGAAGTTCGCGTTCTCCGGTATGGTCACAACGACGTTGCCGGTGCGATCCGCGATCTGCACGTTCCCGAGCGGTTCCACCGCAACCAGGTCCACATCGCCGTCGTGGTTCTCAATATGCACATCTCCGGCGATCTGGGTCAGGTCGATATCCTTCGACCTGGTGGCGATGTGCAGCGGTCCCGAGGCGCGGGTCACGTTCAGGTCGCTGCCGTCCAGAGTGAGCGATCCGTCGAGGTGAGGAACATCGAGCGCGGTCTGGCTGGAGTGGTAGTGCACGTCCGAGCCGACATCCTCGAGGTGGATATCGCCGAAGAAATCGCCGTTGATGGTTACCGAACCGCGGATCGAGGACAAGGTCACGTCGTCGCCGCGGCCATCCACCAGCACCCGGCCCTGCACGTTGTGCGCGGAGAAATCGCCGTGGTCCATGTGCCCCAGCGCATCGCCGCCGATATCGTCCAGCTTCACGTCGCCGTGATTGCTGGTCACCTGGACGCCGCCGTTCAGCCCGTCGGCGGTCACGTCGCCATGCGCAGCGGTCACCGAAGCATAGGCCGCGGGCGGCAGCTGCACGGTCAGGTCGACGCTGGATCCGTCTTTTTGCGGTACGGTGACGACCGCGCCGCCGCCGGTCAGATCCACCTTCGGCTTCAGCTCGCCGAAGACGCGCTGCGCCGCCTGATCGGAGTCGCGATGCACCACCTCGTGAGCGCGCAGGTGCATCTGGCCGTCGGGCGAGGCCGCGAGGGTGACGTCGCCATGCGGGTCGTCGATGCTCACGGAGGGTTTCGACGACGGGAGGGTGAAGTCCATCTGGATGTCGTTGTCGTGCTCGGGGCCCATCCAGCTGAAGAAGTTGCCGTCATCGAACTGCCAGGCGAAGGGGCCCACGAGGCGCCCGTTGCGCGAAACCCAGCCGAGGCAGATGAGCAGGATAACCAGCCAGACGAGACCGCTCATGGAGCGGCGCGCGGCCCAGGGCCGATTCCAGTCAAGCAGATATTCCACCAGCAGCAGGCCGCCGATGCCGATGAGCAGAAGCGGCCACCAGTGCGCGTACCAGTCCCAGAACTGAGGGGCGGCCATCTGTCCGGTGCAGATGAGCAGCGCGATGATGCCGACGGCGAGCAAAACAACGGGGCCGACGAAGGTGGGGCGGCGAAATCCGCGCCAGTAGCTGCGGTAGTACTGCCTCTGCGCGTGCCACTGCGCCTTCATCTGGCGGCGCTGGGCGCGCGCGGCTTCCCGGGCCTGCCTCGCCTGCCAGCGTGCGTCCTGGGAGGAATACGGCGGAGGTGTGGCCATGGCTAGCTCCTGTCCTCACCCGGCGAAGGAACGATGGCCGTCGATGTTGTGGTTGGCCCCGGAGGAGTTCCTGCCCTCGGATACCCCGGATAGCCGGCCTGGGCCGGGTAGCCCGGATAGGGCGGGGGGACGGGCGGCGGATTTTGCGCGAGGACGGCATTTTCGGCCAGCTTCAGCAGTCCTAGGGCGATGATGTACAGGGGCCAGCTCTTGTCGTAGCCGATCGAGGTGTATTCGGCCAGAACCGCGGTGACGGCAAAGATCAGCAGCAGGATGGGGCCGCGCATGCGGCGCAGGAACAGATACTGGTTCATCGCTGACCTCCGTTCTTCGCCGGTTCAGCAGATGTCTCTTCCGTGCCGTTCGGGGGCGGCAGCGGATACCCCCCGTGGTGGAACCAGCCTCCGCTGTTCCGGACCAGCAGCCAGACGGCGATGGCGAGGATGATCCAGGGCCAGCCGTAGGTCATCCAGTGGAAACTGAAGAAGCCCATGGTGTTGAAGAGGAAGAGCATGCCGAGCAGGATGAGGATGATGGCCCCGATCGGCTCGCGGCGCGCACGCTCCAGCTCGATCGCCGGCGGCATGGGCGGAGGTGGTGAGGCTGCGTAGCCCGGAGGCGGCGGAGGGGGGGCATAGGCGGAAGCCGGAGGGACGAATCCGGGTGGCGGAGGGGGGGGTGTCCCGGTGAATCCGGGCGCAAAGGGCCGATTCGCTTCGGCTACGATGCGCTGCCGCAGCTGCTCGCCCCACTGCCCGGCCTGCTGGCCGAGGACGCGCGCATGCTGCTCCACCTGCTGCCCGAATACTTCGGCCTGGCGGCCAAAGGTCTCGGCCTGGCCGCGCAGATGCTCACCCCAGTCAGGGTATGGAGGCTGCGGAGGCACTGCGCCCGCGGCCGGCGGGGGCGGTCCGGGAGGGGGTCCGGGGCGATGGCCGCCGATGGCGTTGCCAAGATCGTTCAGGCCCAGCGGGTCCGGGAGCGGCATGCCGTCGCGGCGCGCGCGGGCGGTCTGGTGCGCGTCGAAGACCTGATAGAGGACCCAGAAGCCGATCAAAAGGCCGAAGACCCAGTAGCGGCCGGAGAGGCCGACCAGGACGACGAAGACGATGACGTGGACAATGGCCTTGATGTACTGGCCGTTGTACATCGCGCCCACGCCGGGGATGAAGCCCAGAAGCGTCGCGAGGCCCGGGCTGGGGCCGGACGGCGGAAGAGGCACGCCGGGGGCGCCAGGCATGCGCGCGGCCAGGCACGGCTCGCAAAAAACGCTGCCCTGAACGGTGCGGGCGCAGGCGCTGCACAGTCCCTTTCCGCAATTCTGACAATAGGCCGAGACTTCAGCTTCAGGATGATTTACGCAGTTCATGCCAGGCTCCTTCCGTCGTACCCGGCGAGTTCAGCGATTCGCCGCGGCCCGGCCCTGTGAGATTTCCGGGGAAACAAAATTTGTGCTTCGGTTTCGCGATAGCCGGCCTGGGGCAGTCCGTGGTCCGACCGAGGTCCGAGCTGGGCATCCTGTTCGGGATTGCCGGAGGCCTGGCGGGTGGTTCCATCCTTTGCATTCAGCGGACTGCCGATGGCGGGAATGGGGTCCAGCCGGCCGTCCTTGCTGCTGCCAGGCCTGGCCGGAGGGTTGGTCTTCTGCTGTTGCGCGGGCGGGGTGGTATCCACGTCGCGCCGCAGCTCGCGCATGCGCGATTCAAGCTGGTAGACAAAGCGGAGGTTGTTGTAGAACTTCACGACCTGTCCCTGAGCGCCGTAGAACTGGCGAGAGAGCGCGCTGCCGATGGTGGATGGGCGGAGGTCCGCGAGGCGCACGCTGCTGAAGCGGACGCCGGCGAGGTTGAGCGTGAGCGCGATGGAGAAGAAGGCCATGGCCACGGTCATCAGGAGGCGCATCTCGTGGAAATTGCGCCGCCAAGGCACTGCGGCCGCGGCGATACCGGCACCCTGGCCCACCCCGGCGACCACCGGCACGGGGATGCTGCCGGCGCCGACGGTGCGGTCGAGGATCCTGGTAACCAGGCCGGCGGGAATTTCCGGCTCGGCATGGAGATAGCCGAGCCATTCGCGGCCCTGCTTCGTGTGGGCGAGCAGATCGGAGCAGGATGGGCAGGCCGCGCTGTGCGCGGCAAAGGCGGCCGCTTCGCTGCCGGGCAGGAGACTGTCCAGCGCGTCGGCCAGCAGCAGCTCCCACTCCTCGCAGCGGAGACCGCCGGGCGTCGATTCCGGCTGTTGTCCGAATTTGCTCTGCTCCGCCATGACTAAACCATCTGCCCTTTATTACGCTCCAGTAAACGAGCCAGTTCCGCCCGTCCGCGGCTGATCCGGGATTTTACGGTACCTTCGGGTATGCGGAGAACCTCCGCAATTTCTTTGTAGTCGAGATCCTGCAGATCGCGCAGGATGACGGCCTCGCGCAGCTCCGGAGAGATCTTCGTAAGCGCCTCCTGCACCATT
>DATJQW010000172.1:0-12015 GCA_035505395.1 Acidobacteriaceae bacterium | reverse complement strand
TCGCCGCTCTGCCCCGATGTAAAGTCCGGCGTCGCGGTCAGCGCGCTCTGCGTCTGGAAGCGGTGCTGCGGCTGCGGGCGGAAATCGTCGAGGTTGCCGACGCCGCGCACGATGCCGGCGAGCGCGGAGGGAATGGAAAGGTTGGTGGAGTTGGCGAAGTGCGTCTCACCACTCACGAGATAGTGGTGCATCTCGGTCTGAAACGCCTGCTCCACCTGGCCGGCTGTGCCGGAGAAGGTGATGCTGAGCCGGCTGTTGGCGACGCGATCCACATTGAAGCCCTGGGACTGCAGCCAGGTCTCGATTTTGGCGATGTCGGCGGGATTGAGCCCAAAGTTGTCGGCAAACTGAGCGGGGGTGAGCCACTGGTGATATTCGGGTGAGCCCGGGGTCTGCTGCGCTTTGACCAGAGCATTCAATTCGGCCTGCTGCTCGGGCGTGGGTATCAGCCACAGCGTCATGCCCACGATGGGCGTAGATGGATCGAGGCGGCCGGTGTCGAACTGCGGAGCGATGCGAGGGCTCAGGGTGCCCGGCAGCGCCACCGTGGAGTTCGGATTGATGTCCTCAGCGATGCGGGCGGGGACGGGCTGCGCGGCGAGAGCGCCGGCGCCGAACGCGAGAATCGCTGCGGAAAAGATGGCCGGCCAACGGCGAAATCTGTGGGAACGCATCAGGGCACACCTCTGTAGGTTGCTTGGATGGGCAGAAGGCCCGTGGGGGCTAATGGACCGCGAAATATCTTTCGATCGCAAGGGCCGCCCGGCTGGGGCCGGCCCTGCGGCCGAAAGTGGATGGGAGAGGCCTGACTCACATATCTCGATCGCGGCCTGGGGGCTACGTCTGCGGACGGTCCCGCCTGGGCGTGGTTGATTAGACGAAGATTCAGGATAATTGTCGCGCGCTGAAACTGGAATTCGGCAGGAATCGGCGGCTGGCATCGGAGGGACGAGGCTACGGCGCAGAACCGATGGGCAGCGGGACTTCAACGGAACCAAGCCGGTTACTGCGGCCATCCCGCACCGCGACACGCAGCGAAGCAGTATTGACGGGCACTTCGACCGTGAGAACCGCCTGGCAGCCCTCTTTCATCAGCCTGGGCATCTGCGCGGCGGAGACGGCGAGATCGAGCGTGGTTTGGCTGCCGCCGAGGGGATTGCCCCCGGCGTCGAAGGCCATGACGCCGAATGCGAGCTGAGGATGGAATTTGCCGTCGCTGCCCGGTGTCATCGTCAACTGGCGTGCCATGACGCCGAACTGCACGGTGTAGCGCTGCAGCGGAAACGGGCCCCTGGGCTTGTCGTAATTGACGCCCTCGTTGCGCGCCGCAGTCCGGAGAAACGGGATCAGCGAGGCCATCTGGCGATCGTTGGCGGCGATCGGCGATCCTACGGCTTTGACGCGCGCGGCGAAGACGATCTCGTACGACAGCGGCGCGCCAAACTGCAATGCGGAAAGCAGAGAGCCAGGATCGGGTGCGGCCAGCGCCAGATCCTCGGGGAGGTTGGGATGCATGCCCGCATCGTCGGCATAGTAGCTGCGGCGGTAGGCGAGGTGATAGCCGGAATGATCGACGGTGAGCCTGATGTGGCGCAATTTGCCGTCAAATTTTGGATTGGTGGGCGCGTAGGTGAGCGAGTAGTAGTTACTGCCGTTATCGGCCGCGGTCTCGAAGGCCTTCACCAGCTGGTTGGTGTTGTAGAAGGCGTGGCCGCCGGTCTCATTCGCCAGCTGGTCCATGGTTCCCTGCGTGGCAGCCAGATTGGCGGCGTACGCCTGCGCCGTGCCCGGCCCGCTGCGCAGAATGGGCGCCTGCACACCCCGGGCATCCACGGGATAGACCGCGACCTGGCTCATGCAGAGCAGGTTGTCGGTATCCACGATTTGCTGGTAGTAGGAGCGCTCATTATCGAAGGCCGTGGGGCCGGCGGATTCGTCGGGGCCCACGCCGGCCGGAAAGGAGCCGGAGAGCCAGATCAGATTCTTTCGCCCGGGCACGGAAGAGAGGAAGCGGGCGATCTGCTGCAGTGCGGCGAGAGTAATATCGACGCGGCGATCGAGCAGCCCGCCGCTGACGTCGTCGGCCATCTGCTGCATGAGCATATTGGCGCTCATCGGCCCGTTCAGCGGAGGCGGCGATGCTGGCGTGGCCACCGCGCCGGCGCCCGGCACATAGCCCGGTCCGGTAACGCCGACGGGCATGGTGCTGGACTGGGCCTGCACGCTGAGCGGCGACGTGGGCAAGCCGTTGTCGCCGGTGGGCTGGAGCAGCCCTGTCTTGTCCGGCACCGGGCCCTGGTGCTTCGCAGCGGCGAGCAGCACTTCGCGCTCCCCGCTGAAACCCTGCAGAAGGTGCAGGCGATCGCTGAGGACGAAGATGGCCGTCTGGCTGCCGATGGGCTCCTGCTCGAGGAACTTCACCATCTGCTGCCGCGCGTAAATCTGGTCGCGAAGAGGCGTATTCAGCGCATCGAACAGGATCACGGTGAGCGGCTTGCCAACGGCCTGAGGCGATGCGGGCAGATCGACAAAAGTGTTCGCGGGCAAAACGGCGGGGCGCGCGGGCAGGGCAACTGTTTCAGATGAGGAATGCACGTCAAACTGGCGGATGGATTGCTGCTTCCCGTCCTCAAAGACCAGGAAGTCGTTTGCAGTGAGGCCGGGCACGGGACGGCCGTGATCGTCGGTGACGACCACATCGACCACAACGCGGCGAACGGTCTCCTGCAGGACCAGGCCCGGCTCTTCGTCCTGAACAGCAAAAGCCTGCGGCGCGGTTTGTGCGCGCGCCGGACCGAGCGCGAAGAATGCAATCAGAACGAGCGTCCCTGCGCAAGCCAGGCGGGCCAAAGGACGTTCGCAACAGGAGAGCCGCGTCATCGTTGATTTTCCGGGAAGCCCAAGCCTAAGCCCGGGTTTGCTGAATGTCAACGATGTTGTGGCTGGGCTGGGAGGAATCGGCCGCAACGGCGCCGGCAGCTGCACAGGAGCCGCGGCCGGTGGTCATCGCGCGGGGGCAAGGCTCTGCTTAATCGATTCAGTTTGACGCTGCCTTCCTGGGGCAGATAGCATTTCCCTTTGGAGTGAAAGGTACAGGTCCCATGGCTCGCTCTTTCGTCAATCGATTGTTTTGCTGTGCCGCGATGATATGCCTCGCCGGTTTCCTCTCCGCTTCGGCACAAACCCCCGCGCAGCCGAAGGCGGCGCAGCCGTGGATGAACCGGGCTCTTTCACCGGATCAGCGGGCGGATCTCGTCATCCGCCAGATGACGCTGGACGAGAAAATGAACTTTGTCCACGGAACGGGGTGGAACGGCCTGCGGGCGCACGCGACCATTCCGGCTGGATCGCTGGGCGGCGCGGGGTATGTGGTGGGGGTGCCGCGGCTCGGCATTCCGGGCATCAACATGGCGGACTCGGCGGTGGGCGTGCGGCTCGCGGCTACTGGCAGTCACTACGCGACCCTGTTGCCCTCGGTGCTGGGCGCGGCGAGCAGCTGGGATCCCAATGCGCTGTTTCTCTACGGGTCGGTGATCGGGCGAGAGCTGCGCGACATGGGCTACAACATGTCGATCGGAGGCGGCGTCGATCTCGAGCGCGATCCGCGCAACGGGCGCAACTTTGAATATGCCGGAGAGGATCCGCTGCTGGCCGGCACCATGGTCGGCAGAATCGCGGAGGGCGTGCAGTCGAACCACGTGATGGGCGATATCAAACACTACGCCTTCAACGACGAAGAGACGGGGCGCACCATCTACAACGCTGAGATCACCGAGCGCGCAGCGCGGGAGAGCGACCTGCTGGCCTTTCAGATTGCCATCACCATGGCACATCCCGCGGGCGTGATGTGCTCGTACAACAAGGAGACGGTAACCCCGGCGAACACGAGCGCCGACTGGTCGTGCCAGAACGATTACCTGCTGAACCAGGTGTTGAAAAAGGACTGGGATTTCAAAGGATTTGTGCTTTCGGACTGGGGCGGAACGCACTCCATCGTGCACGCGGCGCTCTCCGGACTGGATCAGGAGCAGCCCAGCGACATTTACTTCGGCGATCCGCTGAAAAAAGCTGTGGAGTCGGGCCAGGTGCCGATGTCGCGGCTGAACGACATGGTGCACCGGGTGCTGCGCGAGATGTTTGCGAACGGCGTGATCGACGATCCGCCGGTGACCGAGGTGGTCAATCCGTTCCGCGGACGCGATGACGCGGAGCACATCGCCGACGAGAGCATCGTGCTGCTGAAGAACGCCGACAATACCCTGCCGCTTTCCGCCGGCTCGGTGCAGTCGATCGCGGTGATTGGATCGCACGCCGATGTGGCCGTGCTGTCGGGAGGCGGATCGGCGCAGGTGGATCCGCCAGGCGGCAATGCGGTGAATCCGCATCCGGGAACGAGCATCTGGGACGAGCACGTCTGGTTCCCGTCGTCACCGCTGCGCCAGATTCGCAGGCAGGCTCCGAACGCGCACGTTGAATTCGATCCGGGGACAGATGTTGCGTCGGCTGTAAAGCTGGCGAGCAGCTCGCAGGTAGCCATCGTCTTCGTCAATCAGTGGATGAGCGAAGGCATGGACGCGCCGACGCTGGCGCTGCCGGACAACCAGGATGCGCTGGTGGACGCCGTGGCCGCGGCCAATCCGCACACGATTGTGGTGGTGGAAAGCGGCGGACCGGTGGCGATGCCGTGGGCGGACAAGGTGCAGGCGATCCTCGAAGCGTGGTATCCGGGCATCGGCGGAGCGCAGTCCATCGCGGCGATCCTGTTCGGCGAAGTGGATCCATCAGGACGCCTGCCGGTTACGTTTGCGAAAGACGATGCGCAGCTGCCTCGTCCTGAGGTGCCGGGGATGAAGCTGGCGTCCGAACACAGCAAGCAGGAGATTCCCTTCGACGCGGACTACAACATCGAGGGGGCGCGGGTCGGCTACAAGTGGTTTGAGTCGGAGCACAAGACGCCGCTGTTTCCCTTCGGCTTCGGGCTCTCTTATACGAGCTACGCCTATTCCGATCTCTCTGTGGATGCGGCCGCGCACACGGCGACCTTCACGGTGCGGAATACCGGCACGCGCGAGGGGGCCGAAGTGGCGCAGGTGTATGCGGTGCTGCCTGAGGCCACGGGGGAGTCGAGCTATCGCCGGCTGGTGGGCTGGGAACGCGTGACGCTGGCTCCAGGGGCATCGAAGACGGTGACCGTGGAGATGAATCCGCTGACGCTTTCCATATTCGACGTGGCGCAGAACGCCTTCACCATGGCGCCGGGCGACTACACCATCCTCGCGGGATCGTCGTCAGCAGATACGCCATTACAGGCGACGATGCACATCGGCAACTAACTTGAAACCGGCAACGCGAACGGCTCCGCATGCGATCGCGTGCGGAGCCGCTGATTTTCTGCGCCGATGGTCAGTTGCTGCTGACGCGCGCCGCTGACGGAGACGCGGAGCCGGCCGCATGCGCACCGTGCGCAGACCGTTCGCCTTCCGCGGCAGCGGTGGTGTTGAGCTCAACCTTGCCGGAAAAGATGGCGTTCTCCTCGATGGAGAGGCGCGCGGCGCGGATGTCGCCGGTCATGTGGCAGCCGGCGCGCAGTTCGACGCGGCCGGCGGCCTGAGCATCGCCCTGAAGAGTGCCCTGCACCACGACGTCGCGCGCAGTAACGTTGGCCTGGACCCGAGCGTTGGGGCCCACGGTAAGGCGGCTATCGCTCAGGGTGATCGTTCCTTCGACCAGTCCCTCGACCACCAGGTCTTCGTTGCCCTTCACTTCCCCGCGAATCTGCACCGATTTCCCGATCGTTGCTGTCGCCTCTGCCGCCATCTCTTGCTCCTCTGATCTGTCTGCTGCGCTTTGCTCGAACTATACGCAAGGCGCGAGCCAGCCGCAACCGGCGGATGGAAAACAGGCGCGCAGGGCGTCCGGTAACCCCGAGAGTGCGAGCCGGCGGGCGGGGATTGCGGCGGCTACGAAGCGACGCCGGGCCAGAGTTCCGTCTGAACCGGCCACACGGGCTGCGGCTCGCGGCGGCCTCCTTCGCTGAAGCGCTGATCGAGATCGTGTTTGCGAATAACGGCGCGGACCAGCGCCGCGATGCGCTCCTGATACGCCTTAGAAACAAAAGCCTTCTCGCCATAGCGGGCGGCATAGTCCTTCTCGAGATCGGGAAAATGCCCGCGAATGAAGCGCAGGAAGACCGGCTTCGAGCAGGGTTTGAGAAACAGCGGCTGGGCCCCGAAAAAGCAGGCGCCGGACTGCTTCGCGCGGCGAGCCATGGCGTCCAGAGCTTTTGGGGTATCGGTGAGGCCGGGCAGGAGCGGCGAGCAGAGAATGCCGGTACGAAGCCCGGCGGCGCGGAGACGCTCCACGGTGCGGAAGCGGAGATCCGGACGCGGCGCGCGCGGCTCAAGGATCCGGGCGAGCTTCGCATCGGGGGTAGTGATGGTCAGGCACATGCGGAGCCTGTTGCGCTCGGCAATGCGCTGGAGCAGATCGATGTCGCGCTCGATCAGCGTGGACTTGGTGACGATGCCGAGGCGTAGGCCTTCCTGGCCGGCGAAGACCTCAAGCAGGCTGCGCGTGACCTGGGCGCGGCGCTCAATGGGCTGGTAAGGGTCGGTTGCGGTGCCCAGCGCGATTTCCTCGCCGGCGCCGACTTGGCGGAGTTCCTGGCGCAGGAGCCAGGCGGCGTGCTGCTTGATGTAAATCTCGCGCTCGAAGAGATAGGGATCGTCCTTTTCCAGAAACTCGTGCGTGTAGCGAGCGTAGCAGTAGCGGCAGCCGAACTCGCAGCCGCGATAGGGATTGATGCTCCAGGTAAAGTACATGCCGCGGCGGCTGACGCTGCGATTGAGGATGGAGCGGGTGGGGATGGTGTGGAATTCGACGCCATGGCCGAGTCCGGCAGATTCGCCTGCGGCGGCGAGGCGGGCGATGCCGGAGGGGCCTGGCTGCAGGATGGGGAACAGTGTATTCGCTTTTTCTTCGCCCATGCCCAGAACAGTACGCCGAAGTGGGAGGAAACGTCAAGGCGGATTTCGGCGCAGAGAATCTTGGCGGCCCGGAGGGGTCCGTCCGGACCGAGAGCCTGCGGCGTTATCCTGAGAGACAGGCGCACCCAGGCGCCGATGCGACTGAGAATCGATTCGGTCCGGAGAGCTTCCAGGCTTGATGCACATCACCACTACCGACTATGCCGTCGCGTCGCTGGTTGGCGCCGTCGGCGTCATTATCTGGCGCGTACGCGAAGGGCGCAGTGCCGTCACTCTGAAGAAGATCCTGATTCCCCCGGCAGGGATGGCCACAGGGTTCTCGATGTTTGCGGTGCCGGCGTTCCACATTCCGTGGAGCTGGGCCATTGTGTCGTTTCTGATCGGCGGGATCGTGCTGGCATGGCCTCTGCTGGCGACGACAAAGCTCTACCGGGACGGCAATGTGATCATGATGAAGCGCTCCGCGGCGTTTCTCGCGGTGATCGTGGTGCTGGCGGCGATCCGGTTTTTCGCGCGCGGGTACTTCGATAAGCTGCTGACCGTGGAGCAGACGGGCGCGCTCTTCTTCATCCTGGCGTTCGGAATGATCGCGCGGTGGCGCGCGGCGATGTTCTTCGCCTATCGGGAGCTGACGCGGCCGCAGGATGCGGGAGCGGCCGGGGCGGCGGCGCTCGGTCCGGAAGCCTGAGAGGCTCAGGCGCAAGGGCCTCGACGCGCCAGGCACCGGGGATCAGACGACAAATCCCGCTGCCAGTCCTTCAACCACCGAAATATTTTTCACCAGTTCGTCCGGCACATTGTGCCGCTGCCGCAGATAGGCGGGGCTGTTCCAGGAGAGCCACGCGTTGCCGTGGCTGTCTTCCCATACAAGGATCTTCAGCGGCAGATCGATCGCGATCGAGGGTGCGGCCAGCATGACGGGTGTACCCGCTGCGGGATTCCCGAAGATCAGCAGCTTGGTCGGCGGCATCGAGAGACCGGCCTTCGCCGCCTCGCCGCTGTGATCCACCAGGGCAAAAAGATTCACACCCTTCGCCGCCAGCAGATTTTTGAGCCGCTCCACCGTCTCATCGACGGGATGAGAACTCCGCCGGCTCACGATCCCATTTCCGGTTTCATCCGCCATCAACATGGCCTCCTGTTCCTGCTGGAAGAATGCACCCGTTGGCAGCGAAAGCCAAATCGCTCCCGCCCTGGTCCGGGAAAATGACGGTTCATCGCATCTCAACGGAGAAAGTGCGATCCTGATGGGCGGAGGAATTCATTCATGGCTGATCTGAAGGGTGTTTCACTCACCTGGCTGGGACATGCAACCGTTCTGCTGAAGACCGGCAAAGGGACGACGATCCTGATCGATCCGTTTATCGAGCACAATCCAAAATATCCGAAAGGTTACGCGCTGCCGGAGAAGCTCGATCTGATGCTGCTGACGCACGGCCACTTCGATCACATCGCCGACGCTGCGCCGGTGGCGAAGAAGCACGGAGGGCAGATATTCGGCATGGCCGAGCTGTGCGGCTGGCTGCAGTCGAAGGGCGTGAAAGATGCCGTGGGGATGAATATCGGCGGCTCGCACACCCACGCGGACGTCACCTTCACGATGACGGAAGCGCGGCACTCCTCCGGCATCCAGGACGGCGACAAGCTGGTGTATGGCGGCGACCCGGCAGGCTTCGTGATCGCGGTGGATGGCGGTCCGGTGCTCTACCATGCGGGTGACACGGCAGTGTTCTCTGACATGCAACTGATCCGCGAGATGCACCGGCCGGAGATCGGGATGCTGCCGATTGGGGATCACTACACCATGGGGCCGAAAGGCGCAGCGCTGGCGGCGAAGTTTCTGGGCGTGAAGGCCGTGCTGCCGATTCACTTCGGGACGTTCCCGGCGCTGACGGGAACGCCTGAGGCGCTGGCAAAGGAGCTGAGCGGGACGGGCGTCGAAGTGATCCGGGCTGAACCGGGGAAATCGCTGTAGCAGCCGGCAACGAGCGATCTGCGCTGTCGGTCAGCCGGCAGTGGCAACTTCGACGATTACCTCATCGTCCTGGCGCGCGCGGCTCTCGGGCACGATGAGCACGGGAGCCGCGACCGCGGAGATGACCTGGACGACGGTGCTGGATTCAATATCGCCGGCCTGATGCTCGGGCGAGGGCGCGCCCAGAACGATGAGGTCGGGACCGAGGTGGGCGGCGGCCTCCACAATCATGCGCGCGGGATCGCCCCCGGTAACCACGTGGTCTACGGGTAGGCCGTGCGCCTCGTCGAATGGGGCGAGAAAGCGGAGGCGTTCGAGGCAGTTGGGGCACTCGTGGTGGCGTCCGCAACGGGCCGAGTGCATCACGATCAGATGATGCCCGGCGACGCGCTGCGCATAGTGCAGGGCGTTCAGCGAGGCGGCGGAGAAATCGGTCGCGGCCAGGACGTTGTTCCAGTGGCCGAAGGTGCGGGGGGCGGCAGGATCGTCCGGCGCCACGGTGAGGATCGGACAGGGAGCGTGCGCGAGCAACTCCCGGGTGACGATGCCAAGGGCTGCGCGGCCTGCGCCGGTGATGGCCCTGGTGCCAAGGACGAGCAGCGCTGCAGCGTGGTCTTTGAGTGAGAG
This sequence comes from Acidobacteriaceae bacterium, assembly GCA_035505395.1. Taxonomy (GTDB): domain Bacteria; phylum Acidobacteriota; class Terriglobia; order Terriglobales; family Acidobacteriaceae; genus Palsa-343. The sequence goes on along the minus strand of DATJQW010000172.1, from coordinate 2,427 downwards.
GAGAATGCGCTCGCAGACGACGCCGGTTTCCACGCGGGAGTGGACGGCAATGCCCTGCCTGCGAACCTCGGCCTCGATGCGGGCCATTTCTTCGCGCGCCGCGGCGTCTCGCGCAACGGACGCAGGCGCACCCGAAGGAAAGGCATAGCCGACGGGGTCAATCACGTGCACCAGCAGCAACATGGCGTGCTGATGGCGCGCGATGGCCTGAGCGCAGCGCAGGGCTGCAGAGGATTCCTCGGTGAAGTCGGTGGCCGCCACGATGGTGCGGAAGGGGAACGGCCTGGCTCCATGGAGGTAGCTGATTTCCCGATGTGATCCTGAGGGATGGCCGGAGGCTGTCATGACCAGAGGCCCTCGCTTTCCGCCGATTGGGCCTGGTAAGACGCTACGCCCGGTTGAAACTGAGGACGGTGACGATGGTCACGGAAAATTGTGACCATCAGCACAAGCTACCCCACGATGCGTTCCATCTCCGTCGGCTGCAGGATGGTGATGGAGGCGCCGTGACGAGAAATCATGTCGTCGCGCTCGAACTGGTTAAGGAGGCGCGTGACGGTTTCGCGCGAGGTGCCGGCCATATTGGCGAGTTCCTCGTGCGTGAGCGCCATGGTGAAGCGAAGGTCGGGCTTGCCGCAGGAGTTGGTGCGCGCCCAATCCAGCAGCAGTTGCGCCAGACGGCCGGCTGCGGAACCGGAGAGGGCGAGGCGGCGGGCGTCAAGGAAGACCTCGTGATACTCATGGGCGATGACCTGGGCGGCCTGGCGGCTGACGTTGCCGAACTGGGCGAGGAACTCGAGGAAATCGCGGCGGCGAACGCTGCGCACCTGGCACGGCTCGAGGGTCTCGGCTGTCACCTCGTAGGGCAGGTCGTTGAGGGTCGCGGTGAGGCCCAGAACATCCCCGGGCACCGCGATCTTCAGGATCATGGTGCGGCCGTCGCGAGAGGTGGCCGACAGCTTGATCTGGCCGCTGCAGATCACGAAAATCCCGGCCGCGCGCTGGCCTTCCTCGAAGACGATCGAGCGGCTGGGATAAGAGATCTGCATGGCGATCTCGTCGAAGCGCTCGATTGCGTCGTCGGGGAGGTTGCAGAAGATGCGATCCGCGCGCTCGGTGCACTGGATGCATCGGTCCGGGACCTGGCGCGCAGCGTTGTTTCCATTCTTCGTGGGTGTGGGCATTCAGATCCTCTCCCCGGAACAGAGTTGCGCGTCGCCGGGTCCCGCACCGGAAACTCCTGGGAGGCCGCGTTTCCCCGGGCAGCCTCCCGGTCTCGACGGAAAACAACCCCGCGCCGGCGTCGCACAGCCAGAAGACCCTCCGCAGAATGATCTGGCCTTCGCCGGATTGGCGGGACTGGTCGAGGAAGCGAATCGCATCGGATCCGGCACCGCGCAGGCGGGGCTCCTCAGCGAGCGAGGGCCGGCGTTGCGCAGGCGGTTGACCTTATTCGGAAGCAGATTTGTGTGCATAGGTCAGGTTCTCGGCTCAGCCAAATATCACGGGGCTGGCTTCCTCCTTTACCTCCGATTTATGCGCGCTCGGCTCGGGAGTGACGTTCAGCGAAAGCACGGGGCACGGGGCGGAAACCAGAATCCTGTATGCGGCGGGCTCGGTGCCGGGGAGCCAGCTGTGAGCGGGCGCATGGACCCCGAGAACGATCAGGTCGGCCACGGTGCGATCGGCCGCGGAGAGGATCTCGGAAACCATGGTTCCCTGCGCGACGCGAACATCGATCTCCGTGGAAGCCTGGGCCTCGCGCGGAACAAGGCGGTTGAGCTGCTCAGTGGCGATGGCCACCGAACGAATGGGATCGCGCGAGTTACCGGCTCCGGACCCGATCAGATGGAGCAGGACGAGCCTGGCGCCGAACTGGTGCGCCAGTTCGAAAGAGAGCGCGGCGCTGGCCTCATGCGATCCGGCCAGCGAGACCGGATGGAGCAGGACGGCGGGCGGATTGGCGGTCGCTTTGTGCGCGCGAGGGCCGATGGTGCAAACCGGCACGTCGACGGTTTCGAGCAGCTGGCGGGCGACCGAGCCGAGAACCAATTTTCTGAGACCGCGGCGGCCATGGGTGCCAAGAATGAGCCGTCCCACTCCGGTGTTGCGGACGACCTCTGCAACCACGTCGGGAACGAAGCCATGGCGCACCGCCGTCGAGCATTCGATTCCCTGCCCGCGCACCTCGCGCCCCAGCGTCTCCAGCATCAGACGGGCGTCGCGATCCATGCGGAGCGGATCGTAATACGGCACGGCGCCGGCTTCGATGGGAGCGGATTCGTGGGGAAGGACGGCGTGGACGAGGACGAGCGAAGCGTGGCAGGCTTTCGCCTGGGCAATGGCGTAGGGCAGGAGGTATTCGGTATCCGTCAGGTCGGTGGCGACGGCGATGCGGCCTGGGGCTGCGAACTCCTTTGCATTGCT
>DATJQW010000171.1:0-17279 GCA_035505395.1 Acidobacteriaceae bacterium | reverse complement strand
GGGCGACACATGAGAACGGCCCCCGGGGGCAACTGAGGTCGTCCTGAGTGACACGTTGGCCGCATGCAACCGCTGCGCGCGGCATGCACAGGCACAGATCAGGACCGGGGGAGACTCTTCGCGGGCGCGATTGCAGACGGGCGTTACGAGGGTGGCTCTCGCCCCAAATCTTGGCCTCACTCCTACTTTGGTCGGATTCGCATTGTCCGATGAGAAAGATAGATTTCTCCCGTACCCGGGACAGCGTGGCTTGCCGTGCTGTCCGGGCTGCCGGGAAAACGCGAACACGCGCCGATCGGGAGCTGCGACGTGGCGGCACGACTCTTTCCCGCAGCGGAACTTTCAGGAGGCACGGACGATGCAGGCACATGGGTGGAGAGGATGGGCACTGGCAGCCGCGGTTGCGCTGCTGGCGCTGGCAGCGCGGCCGCTTGCGGGACAGAACACCAATACCGGCGAGGTCAGGGGGATTGTCACCGATCCCTCAGGCGCCGTCATTCCGAATGTCGCCGTAACGGCCACGAACCTGCAGACCGGCGTCGCAACCAAAGCCAAAACTGACGGCAGCGGCCTCTATGACATTCCCTCGCTGCTCCCTGGGAACTATTCCATCAGCTTCAAAGCCGCGGGTTTCAAGGAATTCGTCCGCGCCGGTGTGGCTCTGGAGGTCGAAACAATCGGCATCAACGCACAGCTCCAGGTGGGCTCTGAGGCGGAGGAAGTGACCGTGACCGCTCAGGCTCCCCTGCTGCAGACGGAATCCTCCGATCAGCACGTGATCTTCAACACGCAGACGGTCCAGGACGCCCCGACCGTGGGGGGCGTCTGGTACAACGAGCTGACCGACGTGCTGCCCGGTGTGAATCCCGGCGGCGGCGGCTCCCAGGATGCTTCCGGCCAGGGCGTCGGCATCAACGGCATGCAGGGCTATCTCGGCAACTGGCTGATTGAAGGCTCCGACGCGACCCAGCCGCGCGACGTGAATGCCAGCGACAACTACCCGCCGATCGATTCCATCGCCGAAGTCCAGGCGGTCACCAGCAATTTCGGCGCACAGTACGGAACCGGCGTGGCCGCATTTAACGTGATCCTGAAGAGCGGCGCCAACAAGTGGCATGGCTCGGCGTTCGAATTCATCCAGAACAACGCCTTCGACGCACTCAACTATTTCACGCCCAAGGGATCGACGACTCCGCTGCGCTGGAATGAATATGGCGGCAGTGTCGGCGGTCCCATCCTCCACGACAAGCTCTTCTTCTACTTCACCTACCAGCGCAACCCTTCCCACGACTCGTATGTAGAGACCTCAACCGTCCCCACTGACGCGATGAAGAGCGGAGACTTCTCGGCGCTCCCCAACCCTATCTACGAGCCCGCCTCCACCACCTGCGGGAGCTATAACGGAAGCCCATGGTGCTATCGCACCCAGTTCTCTGATAACAAAATCAATGTCACCATGGATCCGGTGGCGCTGGCGATCCAGAAATACTTTCCCGAACCGACCGATCCTAACGCCCTCTACAACAACTATCGGGTGGTGGTTACGGAACCGAGCCTGTCGCAGTATTACTCGGGTAAAGTGGATTACAACATCTCCGCAAACAACAAGCTGTCGGGCTCTATCCTCGAGTATCCTATTTCTCTCATCAACAGCGTGGACGCGCTCTGCCCGCTGGGATTCGACTGCACCAAAGCTCCGCAGAATCTGAATCAGGATGCGCAGATTACTGAAACCTGGACCATCAGTTCCGGCACACTTAACGAAGCCCGCATTGGCGCCGTGCGTGAACTGGATAAGTACGTTCCGCCGACTTACGGCCAGAATTATCCCACCAAAATCGGCATTGAGCCGGCGTATGGCAACAACGCGCCCGGCAATATCTTCCCCAACGTCACGATCGACGGCGGCGACGGAGCCGGGCAGGTGGGCATCGGCGGCGGAGTCCACGCGGTGCTGGCCGACGGCGCTTTCGTCGAAGGCGATATTCTCACCCTGATCCGCGGCCGTCACACCATCAAGCTGGGGGGTGAATTCGACAAGAGCTACCAGAACTACACGAACTGGGGCGACGTCAGCTCCGGAAACTTTGCCTTTAACGGCATCGGCACCGCGCAGTTCTGGCCGGGCAGCAATTACCCCGACACCACGGGCGGTTACGGCACCGTGGCCTCGGGTTCGCCCTACGCCGACTTCCTGCTGGGCCAGGTCTACGGCTGGTACGTTTACGACTACGAAGAAACCGGTGCGCGCATGTGGAACGCCGCCGGCTTCGTGCAGGACGACTTCAAGATCCTTCCCAATCTCACCTTCAACCTGGGCATGCGTTACCAGTACCAGTCGGGCTGGGGCGAAGTGCAGAATCGCTTCGGCAGCTTCGATCCAACGCTGCTGAATACCGGAACCGGAACGCCGGGGGCGATGATCTACGGCGGGCAGGACGGGCGCAACACCATCGAGGACGGCGTCAAAGAGTGGGATCCGAGGATCGGTCTGTCCTGGTCGCCGCGGCGGCTGTGGGCCGTTCGCGCCAGCTACGGCGTCTTCGACGCTCCGCGCTCGGCGGAGTCCTACACCGATGGCGCGCTGGGCCTGGGGCTGAATCCGCAGGGCTCCAATGGCTACTCCTCGCAGTTCACCACCGGAATCTCCTACTACCCGACGCCCTGGACACTGCAAACGGGGCCCCCGGCCGGATCGGTAATCTACCCGCGGCAATCCAGCTTCAGCAATGCGAAATACAACGGCCAGGGTGTCTACTACTACCCGGAGCACATGCCCATTGAGTATTACCAGGAGTCGCTGCTCTCGATTCAGCGTGAACTCCCGGCCGGTATGCTCGCCGACGTGAGCTATGTCTTCACCAAGGGCACACACCTCAATTTCAATCGCGACGTCGATCAGACGCCCGAGAGCAAGCTCAGTCTTGGCGCGACCGGCGAGCCCTATCCGCAGTACACCTATGTCTGGGGCGCGATCTTCGACGGCTACTCCAATTACAACGCCGTGCAGCTGCGCCTGGAGAAGCGGATGTCTCACGGCATCCAGTTCATGGTGAATTACGCATGGTCGAAGGCCATGGACGCCGGCACCAGCAATGGCCATTACGAAACCGTGGACGTGTGGCAAAACGCGTATAACGTGGCTGCGAATTACGGCCTGTCCCAGCTCGATGTTCCGCAATCGCTGAACGGCTTCGCAACCTGGGAGCTGCCGTTCGGTCAGGGACGTCAGTTTGCACTGCATGGCGTGGCGGATGAGGCGCTGGGGGGATGGCGCCTGACCGGAGTCTTCCAGGCGCATTCGGGCATTCCTTTCACGCCCACGGTGGGAAGCGCCGACGAGAGCAATTCGCAGGCTGCGCAATGCTATTGCAGCTATGCGTGGTTCCCTAACCTCGTGGGAAATCCGAAGCTCTCGCATCCCACCATCAACGAGTGGTTCAACACCGCGGCCTTTGCCGTGCCCTCGCCCAACAGCTTTGGCGATGCGCGCCGCAATATGCTGCGCGGCCCTGACTGGCGCGACGTCGATTTCGGCCTGGGCAAAACCTTCTGGCTGGGCGAGGGCTTCCATATGGAAGTCCGGGCGGATGCCTTCGACTCGCTGAACAATCCCAACTTCGGCCAACCGAGCGCCGGAGTGGGTGTGGCCGGGGCGGGAATCATCACCTATGCCAACACCAGCCGCGAAATCCAACTGGGCGCGCGATTAACCTTTTGACAAATTCCGCATTCCGAATAATTCGTCCTCCCGAGCCTGGATAAGGCGGCATGCATGCCCTTATCCGGGCTTTCTCTTTCCGGGGCAGCGTAGAATTGCGCTGCACCAGCCAGCGGAGACCGCGATGCGCAGCCATACTTTTGCCGGAACCTGCCGGCTGATTCTCTTCCTCTCGTTGCTCTGCGTCTGCGGCGTCGCACCCGCGCAGCCGCAGCAAACCGTCGACGCCCGGCTGCGCCTGGGCACCCAGGAGCTGATGCGCGGCGACTGCGCCGATGCCCGGGCCGATCTTCGCGCGGTACTGGCTTCGAGGCCGTCGCTGGTCCAGGCGGAGGGCCTGCTGGGCATGTGCGAAAAGCGCCTCGGTGAGCCGCAGGCGCTGGCGCATCTGGAGCATGCCTTCGCAAAACTCACCGATCCGAAGCTGAAGACCGAAATCGGCGTGGAGCTGGCCGACTTTTATTATCAGCGCGGCGACCTGGACCATGCCCTGCCCGTGGTTCGCATCCTGGTTGCACTCAACCCCGACAACATCGATATTCTCTTCTTCGCGCAAAACGTCTACCAGGAGATGGCGGACAACACGCTGAACAAGCTGGCGCTGCTTGCGCCCGAGTCGCCGCGCATGCAGCAGGTGGTGGCTGAACATCTGGTGAACGCCGGCGACCTGAAAGGTGCGGCCGAACATTATCGGCAGGCCCTGAAAATGGACCCCTACCTGCCCGGCGCGCATTTTGAGCTCGCCGAGGCCATTCTGGAAGCCAGCCCCAACGATGCCGCGGCCCAGACCGAGGCCCAGCAGCAGTTGCAGGAGGCTCTGCGCGTGGATGGCGAGAGCGCCCGCATCGAATGCGAGATGGGGCGCGACGCGTATCTGCAGTCGCAGATGGATGCGGCGCTGGCTCACTATCGTCGCGCCCTGGTTCTGGTGCCCACTGACGTGGAAGCGCTGATGGGCACGGCGCGCATCCTGATGCGCCAGCAGAACCCGGCGGACGCTCTGCCGCTGCTGAAGCAGGCCGTCGAAGAAGATCCGCTGAACGGCGAAGCGCATTACCGCTTTTCGAGAGCCCTGCAGGCGCTGGGGCAAAGTGATGCTGCACACGAACAGATCCGGATCTACGAAACGATCCAGAGCGCGCGGCAGAAGGTAATTCAGGTCTACCAGGAGATGAACAGGCGCGTAAACACGCCTGCAGACGAGCCCGATACCGAGTAGGCTGCGGCGCACTCTCAGACCGTGACGATCGTAAGAGATGCCGGCTGCAGACCCGGAGACGAAGCCGCAATGCGAATCTGCCCCGCCCGGCTCGTAGACTGCACAACGGCCAGGCAAAGCCCGTGAAAGGCTCGCCGCGTGTCGCCCTTGTAGCTCTCATGGCTGAAAGGGTCGCCGTTGTCCACGCCAATCAGTCGCCCATCCCCATCCACGGAGAATCGGACCTCGCTGTCCGCGTCGGGAACCACGCGCCCCTGCGCATCCCTGACTTCGACCTGGATGTGAGCCACATCGCGCCGATCCGCGGCAATGATCGTGCGATCCGCCGATAGCGCAATCAGCGCCGGTTCGCCCGTTGTCGAGACTTCTTCGACCACCGCGACCTGGCCATCTTTCATCCCAACGGCACGCAGAGTCCCCGGTTCATACCGAACATCCCAGGAAAGATGGAGATCTCCCGTCGTCCGCAGAGCACGCGCCCGCGCCGGATAATTTCCGTAGGTGCCTTCCATGCCCAGGCGGGGAAACTCGTAACCCTTCACGCCATACGATTTTCCGTTCACAAATAACTCGACCGTATCGCAGTTCGTGTAGCAGGTGACTGGAAGAATCCTGCCCTCGCTTCCCTTCCAATTCCAGTGCGGGAACAGATGGAGCATCGGCTTCGACGTCCACTGACTCTGATAAAAGTAGAAACTGTCCTTCCGGAAGCCGCAGGTGTCCAGCGCGCCCGCGGGTGCGCCTTTCATCGGCCAGCGCGCCTCGCCCAGATAATCGATGCCCGTCCACGTGAAGTCCCCCGAGACATAGTCGTGCACGTCGACGAACTCCCAGAGCTGCTCCACGTCAATGCGTCGATTCGAAGCGGGCAGCAGCCAGGGTACGGCGGGATCGGCCGGATCGGCGGGAAGCAGGTCGCGGTATTCGCCGCGAACGCCGCCCAGCCCAACGCTCTCCGTGCCGATAAAGCGCCGTTGCGGGAAGGCCGCGCGATCGATGCTGTAATACAGGTCGGCGCGCCGGCGCCAGCGGTCCGCGTAGTTGTAGCCGACAACATCGAGCAGGGCAATGAACTCCGGTTTCGCGCGATTGGAAAGAGGCTCCGATGCGATGCGGTCGCAGGCCACGGTCACAGGGCGGCTTGGATCCTCGGTATGAAAGATCCCGAGGAGCCCTCGCAGCGTCTCCACGCCCTGCGGATCCGACTGATCCGGGACCTCGTTGCCCGCGCTCCAGATCACGACGCAGGGATGGTTGCGATCGCGGCGGATGAAGTTGGTCAGATCCCGCTCATGCCACTCGTCGAAATACAGATGGTAGCCATCGCGAATCTGGCCTTTGGCGTCCTTCCATTCGTCGAAGGCCTCGTTCATCACCAGAAATCCCATCCGGTCGCAGAGGTCCAGAAACTCCGCTGCAAATGGATTGTGGCTGGTACGGATCGCATTGCAGCCCATCTCGCGCAGCAGTTCGAGCCGCCGTTCCCAAACCCGCTCCGGGACTGCGGAGCCCACGCAGCCGGCCTCCTGATGCAGGCAAACGCCGCGCAGTTTTACCGACTCGCCGTTCAGCACGAACCCTCGGTTTGCGTCGAAAACCGCCGAGCGAATCCCGATCGCCGTATCGCACTCATCGGCAGTCTCTGCCCCGTCATGCACGCTGCTGCGCAGGGTGTACAGATGCGGTGTATCGACCGACCACAGATTCGGCGTCGCAACCCGCAACTCCTGCACAAATCGGTATGTCTCGCCCGGCGCCAGGCGGCCAGAGCTCTCCCCGCTTGCGGTCGGAGCGCCGCCCGCATCCAGCAGCGCCGTCGAGAGTTTGCAGTCCACCGCGTGCGCGCGTCCGTTCGTCACCGCCGTCTCCACGCGGACCCGAGCCTCCTCCGCGGATACCTGCGGCGTGGTCGCAAACGTTCCCCACTGGGCGACGCGCAGCGGATCCGTGGTCAGCAGCCAGGCGTGGCGATAGATTCCGGAGCCGGAATACCAGCGGCAGTTCGTCTGGAGAGAATTGTCCACTCGCACGGCAACCACATTCTCTGCCCCGTAATGGAGCCACGCCGTCAGTTCGTACGCGAAAGGCACAAAGCCGTACGGCCGCCTTCCGAGAAGGTGTCCGTTGATCCATACCTCGCTGTTCTGGTAGACACCATCGAATTCCAGCAACACAATCCGGCCCTGCTCGGACGCGGGCATGGCGAATCGCCTGCGATACCAGCCAATCCCCGCGGGCAGATATCCGCCTGCGCCGGATGTGGGTGCACTCTCGTCGTATGGACCCTCAATACTCCAGTCGTGCGGCAGATCGACCGCGCGCCACGCGCTGTCCGCGAAGTCCGGGGCCTGCGCTCCCGCGGGATCGCCGCGCGTAAACCGCCAGCCGAAGTCGAAGCTCTCCCGAACTCTGCCCTTCGCACCGCCCGGAGCCAGCATCGCCTGTGCCGTCTGGAACCACGGAGTGGCGATCGACAGTGCGGCCGCGCCACGCGCCGCCTCCAAAAGAACTTCACGCCGGGTCAACAGCATCTCTTCGGCGCCGTTCTCGAGTCGTCTCACGCTGCGCATCCTCCGGCCGCAGGCGTTCCCGCCGGACTTTCGTACTGTACGTGCGCACTGCGCCCGAGCCATCCGACTAAAGTCGGAGCGGCGCCGCTGTCACAGATGGACGAGGCCGCGCTGCAGCGCGGTCACGACCGCATGGGTGCGGTCGGAAGCCTGCAGGCGCATCAGGATCACGCTGACATGGCATTTCACGGTTGCAACAGAGATCCCCAGCTCTCCGGCAATCTCCTTGTTTGTTTTGCCGCACGCCAGCAGCGCCAGCACCTCGCGCTCGCGTACGCTCAGGTCGGAATCGGGCGTGCGCGCAGCCAGGGCGCGGGAAACCGGCGGAGGCAAAAAGCGTCCGCCGGCATGGACCCGCCGCAGCGCATCAGTGAGCGCCTGATGGGGCATGCCCTTAATGACGTACGCCCGCGCGCCGGCCTCCAGGGCCTGGTAGATGTCCTCGTCGCCCTCGTACGTGGTCAGCACCACGAAGCATGCCCTGGGATGCCTCATGCGGATCGTGCGGATGGCATCCACGCCGCTCATCTTCGGCAGTCGCAGATCGATCAGCGCGATATCGGGCTGATGCTGCTCGAAGAGGTCGATCGCCTCCTCAGCCGTCCCCGCCTGGGCCACCGTCGTCATGTCCGGGCAGGCGTTGATAATGGCCACGATGCCGACCCGGACAATGGGATGATCGTCGACCACCAGAATCCGAATTTTGCCTGAGCTCTCCATGGTCACGCGCCTGCCATCGCGCTCCGTACGCCAGAAACCCGGCGTGGGATACGGACTTTCAAGTTTGTTCCGCGCCCCGGCATGCTGTCCAGCAGGAATTCGCCGCCCACCGACTGCACGCGCTCGCGCATGCCGGCCAGTCCGTAGTGCCGGTCTTCAGCCGACATCACGGTCTCGGGATCGAATCCGACCCCATCGTCGCTCACCTGCAGCATCAGATCGTTCCGCGCGAAGCTCACGCACACCACCACGCGACTGGGCCGCCCATGCTGCACGGCGTTACACACGGCTTCCCGCGCCAGCATCATCAGCTCGTGCACGGCAAATTTCGTCAGCGGAAACGGCTTGCCTGCAACCTCGCAGACCACCGGCACGCCGGAGTCGCTGCCCATCTGCTTGGCCATTCCTTCCAGCACCTGCTCCAGCATGCGATCGGAGGGCTGCTCCTGGCGCAGGTTCCATACCGCCTGCCGGGCCTCATCGATGGTCGCTCGCACCTGGCGCCGGGCATGATCGAGCAAGTCCTCGGGCAGCGGATGGCTCTCCTCCCGCAGGCTGGCCAGCGCCTCCAGCAGCGCTGAAATGCCGGCGCATCCCTGAATTACCGTGTCGTGCATTTCGCGCGCCAGGCGGCCGCGTTCGTCCAGCACCGCCTCAAAGCGCATCCGCATCTGCCACAGGCGGAAGCGGTAGACGGCCAGAATCAGGCTGCCCATCAGCGCCACGCAGCAGGCCACAAACCACGGGGTCCGCCAGAAGTGCGGCTGCTGCACCATGCCGAACGAAACCTCTGATACCGCCTGCGGGTGATTGATCTCGAAGGCCTGCACCCGGAAGCGAAATTTTCCTGGCGGCAGGTTCGTCCACGAGGCCAGTCGCTGCGCGGATGCGGGGCTCCACGCAGTGTCGAATCCGTCCAGCATGTACCGGAAGCGCATGCCCGCCTGGGAGCGAAGCAGGATCGGGGACCAGGAGATCTCCACGCGCGCCGTTCCCGGCTTCAGCTCGATCGGACCCCGAGGATTCACCTCGCGCCCGTCGATGGTGACATCGTCGATCACCACCGGAGGCAGTGGAGCCGGCGGAGTCGTCTCATGGGCAATGTGGATCGGCCCCTTGTTGCTCGGGAACCATACGCCGTCGGCTCCATCGGCGCAGCCCGAGGGCTGCCGCCCGCCATAAATCTGCGTCGTCTCCACCTCGTCCGAGACGCCATACAGGGTCAGCGACAGATGGCGTGACGGATCGCTCGCCATCTCATCCAGTTCCTGGCGCCGCAGCAGCGAGATGCCATTCGGTCCGCTCAACCACAGGCCGCCCTTGCGGTCTTCCACAATCTGATAAATGCTGTTGCTGGCCAGCCCCTGGGCGGTCGTAAAGTGCGTCAGCCGGCCCTGCTTCCAGCGGTACAGGCCGTTGCTGCGGGTGCCGAACCAAAGGCCGCCGTCGGCATCCTCGTGAACCGCCCACACTTTTTCCTCCGCCAGAGCGTCGGTTGCCGCATCGTGCAGGAACGCGCCGCTGCGCAGGTGATTGAGTCCCCGGTCGGTGCCGATCCAGATGTCGCCCCTGCGGTCCTCGATCAGCGCCCGCGTGCTGAAGTACGAGAGCCCATTGCTCATCTGGTAATTCACAAAACCGTGCCGCGTCCAGTGGCTCACTCCTTCGTCGGTGCCGAACCACATGCTCCCGTCGCGGCTCTGCATTATGACCCGAATGAAGTTGTTCACCAGGCCATCCTTCACCGTCAGGCGCAGGATGCGGCCGTTATCGATGCGGATCAGTCCGTCTCCGTCTGTCCCGATCCACAGGGCCCCGGCGCGGTCGCGAAAAATATTGCGCGCGTGCAGATGGCCCAGCCCCGGGTAGCTCCATTGCTGCGCCACGCCGTCGCGCACCTGGAAAACATCGGTGGAAACGACCCACAGCGTTCCGTCACGGTCCTGATAAAGCGTTCCGAAGTCGGAGTCGGCACTCTGCGGCAAGGGCACAATCCTCACCGGCGTCCGTGTCAGCCGCAGCATGCCCGCCTGGGTCCCGATCCAGATGTTCTTTTCGTCATCTTCGAAGATATTCAGCACCGTATTGCTGGGCAGCGAGTCGGGCGCGGTGATCTCTGTGAATCGTCCGTCGTTCATACGCAGAATGCCCCGGCCGATCGTCCCCACCCAGAACGAGCCGTCCAGAGTTTGGCGCAGCACCCGCACCGTTTGCGTAATGCCTGGCACGCGCTCGAATTGCTGCGCTCCTGGACGCAGCCGATGCAGCCCGGACACCGTTCCCACCCAGACCGTGCCGTCCCTGGTTTCCAGGATCGACTTGACCCGGTTCATGCTGCCCCCACCCTCCAGCTGATATTCGCGGACTTCGCCGTTATCGATCCGCAGCAGGCGGGAGCCTCCCACCCAAAGCCCACCCCGGCGATCCTCAGCGATCGCATGAACGGCAATCGCCGGAATCATGCCGCTCCCATCCACGCGCACCAGCCGCCCATCGACATAGCGCAGCAGGCCGTTATCCGTGCCCACCCAGATCGTTCCCCCACGATCCTCAAAGAGCGCCCGGACGAATTCGTCGCTCAGCCCATCACGGGCCTCGTAGGCCCGGAACTGGCCTTTGTCATAGCGGACCAGCCCGCCGCCCTCGGTTCCGATCCACAGACTCCCGTCGCGGGAGACCAACAGCGCGAAAACGCTGTTCTCTTTCAGCTGCGGGGTGTTGCTGCGGTCGAAGAGGCGAAAGCGGGCGCCATCAAAACGCAACAGGCCACCGGTCGTCCCAATCCACAGGTAATGATCAGGAGTCTGCGCGAATGCCTGCACGGTCTGTTCCGGCAGCCCATCCTGGGTCTGCCACAATTTGCGCGTGTAGCCGTCGGGCGCCGCGGCCCAGCTCAGGCAGCACAACAGGGCCAGCGCGGCCACGCAGGCAAAGGCAGACCGCAGCATTCCTGCGGCGCGTTGCGGCGTGTTCCCGTTCCTCCCCATGGTCTCGGCGCTCTCTGGGAATTGTAGGACTGCGATGCTACCGCTGAACCGTCACGGTATACCAGGTGGTCACGGGATTGCCGATAGAGAGCATCCACGCGTCGCCATCCCGGGTCGCCGGCAGCGGCTCGCCCAGCGGCAGCCCCGCCCCATCCAGCGGCTGCGCCAGCACCGCGATTGCGCCGGTGAGCCCGCGAAGCTCAATTCTGCCGGTCACGGTCTCGATCAGCGTCGGCGACCCTCCCCACTGGCTCAGTCCGGTATGCTCGCCATTCCACTCCATCCCCGTGTTCTCGACCGTCGAGCCGGCGGTGAGCAGCAACCTGCTGCTGCCGGCGATCGGCTTCCCATCCAGCGAAGTGAGGACAATCGCCGAAAATGGATTGTCGACGCTGGCTGACAGGTTGGCTGCAGGCCGGCTCTGCGCGCTCTTGAAACCGATCAGCGCCTGGGTCCGCGGCGAGTCCACCGTGACCACCCCATGTCCGTCTTTCGATACCTGCCAGATGAGTTGCCCCGTATCCGAAACGATCGGGTTTGGCCGCGCGCCCTCGTTGAACCTGCTCGTCGTCTTACCATCGAGCGACGAGATGCGGGAGCCGTGCTGCAGCGGCGCCCACAACGGAAATCCCGGAGTGAAGTACGGGCGGTCCTGGTGCGGCAATCGGTAGCTGTCGAAAACCTGTTCCATCGAATACGACCGAGTCACCGTCTCGCGCGCGGGACTCACATCTCCACGCAGGAACAGCAGCGCTCCCGCCGCCAGCTCCGTCATCTTTACCGGGTCGACGGAAATATCGAACGGATCACCGACGTACGGCTTCCAGTCCGCATCCTTCTTCGGCTCGAAGGTGTACCAGAGGATCGCATCCCAGTCTTCCAGATCGCCATACGCCGCCAGAATCGGAATCTGCTCGGCCCCGTAATCGTTGGGAAACGGCTCGTTCACCTCGCTCACCGTGTACGCCTTACCTTCCATGGGCGTCCGCGACAGTTCCACCACCGTCGAGTTCAGCGGATCGTTTACCATCGGCGACTTCACTTTCCGCTCCCACGGATGTTGCCAGTAATCGTGGCCGTCGAGGACATCAAAGGAGGAGAGCGCCAGCTCCAGCGGGTAGCCGGTGCTGGGATGGCTGTGATCGGCGGTCGCCAGAATCACGCATTTCACCCCCACATCGTTCTTCAGGTAATCCCGCATGTAGGAGAAGTAGCCGCGTTCCAGCCACAGATAGAAGCGCGATTCCACCTGGTAGCGCTGCGGAGCCGTATTGGCGATCTCCGGCCAGGAGAGCAGTGGCACCGGATCGTTCCCGCTCACGCCGGTCGCCTGGCGAACCGCCCACAGGTCCGCCGGTGCCGCATTTTTCCGCAGCCACATGTTGTAGATCGCGTCCAGTTCGCGATCGTAGTACGGCGACGGCCCCCGAAACCCGACCCAGATCGCGTTTTCGTTGTTGATCTCCACGATGGCCACAGCGGGATCGTTGCGGTATTCGCGCTTCGTGTAGGGGTTGTAGTGGGTCAGCAGCTTCTGCGCATACTCCTTCTGGAGCTGGATCAGTTTGGGATCGAAAAGGCTGATGCCCTTCGCACCCTCATGGATCTTGTCCGCATCCACGACGCCGTCTCCGGCCCTGAATGGCCGCCCCACCAGCAGGTTCAGGTCGATATAGATGCCCCGCTTCTCCAGCTCGGCAAGGAAGTAATCCTCGCGGTCCATCTGCCCGGAATCGAATTCCAGCGTGTCGTTGCGACCGGCTGCAATCAGCCCTCGCGGAGCCGGCAGATCGAGAAATTGCAGGCGAACGCAGTTGACGCCGAACCGAGCGAGCGTTGCCGCCCACATGGGCGCGTCCGCCTTCGACGGAATCATCGTCGATCCCGGGCTCCAGTCCGTGATGTTCACGCCCCAGAGACGAATGCGCTGCCCGTCTCCCGTTTCCAGATGCCCGTTCGCGGCCTGGAGGAATCCATGTTTTCCGGCCGGGGCGTCCAGCAGAAAGGACACGTCCGCAGGGGATTGCCTGCCAAACGCTGCGCGATGGTTCATCACGAATGGCCGCAGCGCCGGCGCCGCGGCTCCCTGCCCGTGCGCAGTGGCTGCCACAACCCACACCAGAATCGCCGCCAATCCCGGCAGCCGGCCCGGACCCACACCCATGTCAGTCCTCCCTGTTCCGATCCGCTCCTCATTGAATGCGAATTTCGCGCGGCACGAATCCTACTTTCGTCGGATCGCAGCCGCCGTCTGCGGCGATACCATTTCATCTACGTGCAGGCAGAGCCGCCCGCTCAGGCCGGTGGCCGTTAACCCAGGCTGAATCCGTCCTTGGCCCATCCCACACAAAGCCGCCCTGAGCCCGACTCCTCGCTCGTCTCCGCAACGGCCATCCGCGTCCTCCTCGTCATCTCCTCGAAGCTGGAGCGGCTGGGCTGGAGCATCGTGCTGGAAAACCAGGACGACATTCAGGTTCCGGGACAGTTTGCCGACGCCGATGAAGCGCTGGCATGGTTTGCCGCAAATTCCGGCGATGTGCTGCTGATCGACGAAGCGCTGCTCACGCCAAAACGCTGCGAACGGTTGCGGAGAGAGGTTGTGCGCCGCAACTGCCGCGTCCTGCTGGTCACCAATCACTCTCTCGACGACGAGCTGGAGCGCACCCGCTATTCCTTTGCCTCCGGATTCCTGCTCAGGGGCGCCTCCGCTGTGGATTTGCTGGCAGCAATCCGCAGACCCGCCGACGATCGCCGCGACCGGCAAGGGCAGTTCTAATACATCCAGCTGCAATCGCTGGTGAACGCCGTCGAGGGAACACGCTTCCACGAGTTGCCTTCACGCTCCACCTCGAAGATGCCGCCGCTGCCGCAGAAACTCCCGCACATCCTGATCACCGAAACGAGCGCATGGGAGCGGTCGTGGTCGAAACCCGGAACTCCCAGATAGCGGACGTGCCGGATATCGTGCCACGGAGCGCACTTCGCCGCGTCCTGCCCATGTGCATCGAGGCAGCTTTGCACCTGCGACGCCTGCGCGCGCGTCAGCAGCCGATATCCGGCCGGAATGGTGAACTTCGCCTCCCAGCGCCGGCTCTGCCGGTTGGCGGCGACGAAGGCGTCGTTCATCTCCTGCTCGTCCGCCGTGGACGGCTTAAGGCAACTGGCCCCCACCTGCGGAATATCGGTCACTGAATCTTCTGCAAAGATCAGCGGCTCCTGCTGAGGCTCCTCATAAAGCGCCGAATAGACCGGGTAGGCCTCGGGCGGTGCTGGTCCTCCACCGCTCTGGTTCAGCGGATTGCTGAGGGAGAGATCGGCAACTGTGCCCGAGCCGTGCCGCCTGGAGAAATGGTGCGGAACCAGACGCCACCAAAGCACCAGTGCCGCGACGATCACCAGCACGATGCGCAACCCCAGCCGCCAGGAACGTACCATGATCGCTATTTCACCCGCACCGTCGTGCCCGGCAGGAGCCGACGGTTGTAGTTCGGCATCTGCTTGGTGCAGTGCGCCGGGTCAGGTTCCACGCCGACAGCTTCGCGCCCGAAAGTCGGCACGGCCGGCGGAGAGAGCAGGCAACGCAGAACGGCGAGAGCGCTTTTCATGACCAACAGGAATTTCAATGCGGGACGGAAGCAGACCGGGCGATGAGCGGAGCAGAACAACGCTGCCGGGGCGCTGCGAGAGCGAACTCAGCGCACTCCTCGTGGCCCGGCGGTGCGGATTGGCGCCGGCGCAGCCTGGAGGGGCCGCGCCGGTGTTGCCCGGACTTCACATCAGGTGCTGCACGGCGTCCCAGACGTAGACGCCGATGATACCGACAGTGAGAATGCAGGTGGCCCCGGTGACCACGCGAATGAACGGCTGGATTTTGTTCACCTTGACCAGAATCTCTTCCTGCTGGTGCTGCTGGTGGCTGGCCGCATCGTCGAGGAAAATCTGGTCCTCCTCGTAGCGCGTCAGGTTGGATCGGTAAAGAAGAAGGATCAGGAGGATCGTGATAATGCAGGCCCACACGATCCAGGCAACGTACATATAGCTCATCAGGGAGCTCATAGTGCGCCTCGGGACTTCGAAGTCCCGCTCTCGGGCCAGGCGCGCGCCGGGATGCCCCCCGTGCGTGCCGCCGATCGAGGGGCTGACCGGCTGCAACCGAGGGCAGGCCGGATTCCTCCCAGCCGTCGAAGCGGTTGAGCCAGCTCCTGGTGCCGGGCGGGTCCGGGATGACCTGGTCCGGGTCCGGAGGGCAGGAGGGGCCGTCCGGAGAAGAATGTTAGCGCTGTTGCCTGACAGTTGAACAGCGGTTTTTTTCATCCCCCTCTTTACCTTCTGGCAACTCTCCGTGAATCAATGCATTCCATCCATATGCCAGGAAGGGACCGGAAGATGCCGAAACTCGGTTTGCTGGACATCATGATTCGAATTGCGGCCACCATGGGACTATGCGTGGCCCTGCTCTGGGTGGTTTCCTGCTCGCCGCGGCGGGAATCGGACCAGCAGATTCGCCGCCAGGCGCAGCAGGCGACGGAGCAGGCGAAAGTGGCCGCCCAAAAGGCGGCCGTGGACGCACGTATCGCCGCAGCCAACGCCGAGCGCGATGCCAACGACGTCGCCCAGGGGGTGAAGGCCGGCCTGCACAACGGCTCGGGACCGGTCGACGTGAACTCGGCGAGCCGTGCCTCGCTCGAGAGCCTGCCGGGGGTGACGCCGGCGATGGCACGGCGGATCGAGGACGATCGCCCCTACAGCTCGCCGCACGACATGGTGCACAAGGGCGCGATCAGCGAGGCCGAATACGATCGCCTCGCGGGCGACGTGACCGCACACTAGCTGGCCGGGTTAGACTCGAAGCGTGTCCTCCGCAAAGAAGTGGGTCTGCGTATTCTGCGCCTCAACTGCGGGCGCTTCTCCTGAATATCTGAACGCCGCGCAAACGCTGGGCGGGCTGATCGCCCGGCGCGGATACGGCCTCCTCTACGGCGGCGCGATCGTCGGCGCGATGGGCGCGGTGGCCGATGGCGCGCTGGCAGCCGGCGGCGACGTGGTCGGCGTGATTCCCGAGGTGATTAAAGAGCGCGAGATCGAGCATCGCGGGCTGACGGAGCTGCACGTGGTCCGCACCATGCACGAGCGCAAGGCGCTGCTGGCCGAGCGGGCGGATGCCTTCGTGGCGCTCCCGGGCGGCTACGGGACCATGGACGAGTTCATCGAGATCGTGACCTGGGCGAAGTTGCGCATCCACGCCAAACCCTGCGTGCTGGTGAACCTGCGCGGATATTTCGATGGCCTGCTGCGCTTCCTCGATCGCGCCGTCGCCGAGGGGTTCATCGAGGCAAAGGACCGCGGGTTGGCGCAGGTGGCCAGCGATCCGGAGAGCGCGCTCGATCTGGTGCAGCGGGTGTGGCGAGCGCGTGCCGAGATTCCCGAGCACGATCCAAGGCTGGACGCCGTGGTCCGGTGACAGGTTCCAGGGCGTGAAATCCCACCCTGTCCGCGGACTAGTGGGGCGCCCGTCGTGAATTTGGAGGAACCAGTCAACGGGGTACCCCCCCTTGTTTACGGGTTACCAGAGAGCCAGCACCCGAAACACAGGAGTTATGCGCCGGCCAGGCGCTGAGGCGACCGGCAAGTCCTGCTGCCGCTGTCAGGTGCGTGACAGCCGTGAAGATATTCATCTGAGAGCCGCAGGTGAAGAGCTGAGGGCCGCGAGAGCTGTTTGTGATTGATTCGCGAGCAGATGCATGGCGGCCTCGAGCGATCATCGGACGGCCGTGAATGATCATCCTGCGGCCGTGGGTGAAGAGCTGAGGGCCGTGAGTCGACCACTGGCTGGTGGTGGGTGGGTGGCCGGTGCCGATGATTGCGGTGGTTGCGAGGTTCATGGTGGTTGTAACTACAAAAGGAAAAGGCCGCTCGCGAGGGCTTAGTTTACCCGCGATCCGATCGATCAAATGCCGGGACTAAACACCTGGCGCACACGAGCCCGGGGTCGGGTCCCGGGAGACCTCACTCGCGAGTTTTCCTGCATGACGGAGTAAGATGCCAAGCAGGTTGCCGCGCTG
>DATJQW010000170.1:0-7608 GCA_035505395.1 Acidobacteriaceae bacterium | reverse complement strand
CGAAGACTCCGAGAAGATCATCGAGGCGCTGGAAGGCGCCGACATGGTCTTTGTCACCGCGGGCCTGGGCGGCGGCACGGGCACGGGCGCCGCGCCGGTGATCGCGTCGCTGGCCAGCGAGATGGGCATTCTCACCGTGGCTGTGATCACCAAGCCTTTCGGCTTTGAGGGCAAGCGCCGCCAGCAGCAGGCCGAGCGCGGCCTCAAGGAGCTGCTTGACAGCGTGGACACGATGATCGTGATCCCCAACGAAAAGCTGCTGGCGGTAGCCAGGGACGCGGGCTTCTTCGAGTCGTTCCGGATCGCCGACGACGTGCTGCGCCAGGGCGTGCAGGGAATCTCGGACATTATTACGATCCCGGGCATCATCAACCGCGATTTTGCCGATGTAAAGACCACCATGGCCGGCATGGGCTACGCGGTGATGGGCACGGCGGTGCGCAGCGGGGCGGACCGGGCGATCGAGGCCGCGCAGGCGGCGATGGCCTCGCCGCTGCTGGAGGCGGGAGCCATCGACGGGGCGCGCGGGATCCTGATCAACATCACCGGATCGAGCACGCTGCGGCTGAACGAAGTGAACGAGGCGTCGACGCTGATCCAGAACGCGGCGCACGAGGACGCCAACATCATCTTCGGCGCAGTGCTGAACGAGACCATGGGCGACGAGGTGAAGATCACGGTGATCGCCACGGGTTTTCGCCAGGGGTCGGAGGAGCGGCGCGAGAACATGCTGAGCGCAGCGCTGCGCGCCCAGGCTCCGGCGCGGATTGAGGCGCGGCCGGCGACGCCGCGGTTCGCCAGCGAGGACGAGGACGACTTCCCTGCTTCGGCGCCGGCGGCAAGACGCACCGAGCCGCCGGTTTTTGTTCCGGTGACGGCGCGCGAGGTGATCTCGGTTTTCCGGGAGCCGGAGGAGCAGGCGGCGATGACGGCCGCCAATGACCTCAACGTGAGCGAAGAGCCGGAGATGGAGGCGGTTCCGGTGGCCGTCCACGTGGCCGACGACGCGAACGAGCCGCGCACGATTGTGTCGCCACACACAAGTTTCGAGGAGGAATCCAGTGAGAATCTGGATATCCCGGCGTTTTTGCGGAAGGGCGGATTATAACCCGGAAGGGTTACTTCCGGAATACAAGAATGTACTCGACAGGTAACGGTTTCCGGTTATAGTGAACCCAGAGTTCCTGTTTACCATCCAAGCAGTTGCACGCGCCACCCCCCGGGAGGGCGACAGGAAGCTGTTTTTGGGGTTTAAGCAGGGACCGCGACTCGATCCGCCGGTTCCGGTTCGAAACGGTAATGCCGGTTTGGAACTTCAGGACGGCGGGCGAGAAGAAAAACGGGCTAAAGGGCGCAATCTGCGGGCACGATGAAGCAGAGGGGCCTGAAGTTTTTGAAGGCGAGTTCCCGATGAAGCGTGTTGTTCTCTCTCTGATGCTGGCCGCGTGGATGACGCCGATGGTGTTGGCGGCGGCGACGACGACCACAAGCACCACCAGCTCGCGCAGGTCCGTGCACCATACGGCGCATGCCCGCCTGCATGGTGCGTCCGCTACACACCGCAGGGTGGCGACGCGGCGCGAGAGCGCTGAGACGGCTTCGCGGGCGCATCTGCGTTCCGCGACCCTGACGCGGACCCGCTACCGCCATCACTACATCCCGCACCGGTATTACGAGCGCTTCACCGCGGATTCCTTCGCGACCAGCGATCTGACCGCAGGGGACATCACCGGCGGAGAGGATCCGGTGGTTCGCCAGGCGGCGATTGACGCGCTGGGCAACATGAACGGGACCGTGGTGGCCATCGATCCGTCGAATGGGCGCATTCTGGCGATGGTGAACCAGAAGCTGGCGCTCTCCTCGGGAGCGGAACCGTGCTCGACCATCAAGCTGACGGTGGCGCTGGCGGCACTGGAAGAAGGGATCATCACCGAAGACACGCCGGTGAATCTGGGCGGAAATTATCACCTCGATCTGACCGAGGCGCTGGCGCACTCGAACAACCTGTATTTTGAGACGCTCGGCCGCCGGCTGGGCTTCGAGCGCGTACACCACTACGCGATGGAATTCGGGCTGGGCGAACTGGCCGGCTACGACATTCCCGGCGAACATCCGGGGATCTATCCCGATCAGGCGATTCCGGAGAGCGAAGGCGGGGTGGGCCGCATGTGCTCCTTTGGCGAGGGCGTTTCGATGACGCCGCTGCAACTGGGAGCGCTGGTGGCGGCCATCGCCAACGGCGGCACGCTCTACTATCTGCAGCACCCGACTACGCCGGCAGAGGTGCTGAACTTCCAGCCGCGCATCAAACGGACCCTGGATATCTCACGAATCCTGCCTGCGCTGCAGGACGGAATGGCGGCGGTGGTGCGGTACGGCACGGCGCGGTCCCTGCGGGTGAATTTCAGCGAGTTTCCGGTGCTGGGCAAGACGGGAACTTGCTCGGATGACGGCACCCGCTTTGGATGGTTCGCATCCTATGCCGACACGCAGTACGGGCGGATTGTGGCGGTTTTCTTCCTCGAGGGCGGGCGATCGACCTTCGGCCCCAAGGCTGCTGAGCTGAGCGGCGTCTTCTACCGCGACCTGTGGAATCAGAGCTACTTCGTGGCTAAACAGCCCGTGGAGGAGCAGGCGGGCGATACGGCAGCGGGCGAGCCGCAATAGGCCAAACTCAGAGCGAAACTACGCCGCCGGACGGACAGACCCATCCGGCGAAGCTTTTTGTGCCGATGACCCGCGCCGGCCCTGGGCCGACTGCAGATGTCCGCGAAAGAGCGAGTCGCGCCGCTTGGCGATCTCCGCGTTCAGCTCACCACCGATGAGAATGGCCAGCGCGGTGAGGTAGAACCAGAACATCAGAGCGAAGAGGGCTCCCATACCGCCGTAGAGGCGCGAGTAGTGGGCCATGTGGTTGAGGTAAAAATCCAGGCTGAAGGAGCCGGCAAACCACAGGGCGGTTGCAAAAAGCGCGCCGGGGATGGTGGAGCGAAAACGCTGGCGCATGTTGGGAGCAAGGAAGTAGACCAGTTCCAGGCCCACGACAAAGCAACCGAAGACCGCAGCCAGGCGGAGCAGCGGCCAGATTTTCTCGAGCATGCGCGGCAGGGAGCCGAGTTCGCCGAGGAGATGCCCGGAATGGGGGCCGGTGACGATGGCCAGCAGTGAAATCGTCAGCAGGCAGCCGCTGGTGAGGGTGAGCAGCAGCGCCTGGAGCCGGTCGCGCAACCAGGAGCGCTCCCTGGTCACGTCGTAGGCGATGTTGAGCGCCGCGATCATCGAGGTGAATCCGCTGGTCGACGACCAGATATAGCTGGCCAGGCCGAAAATCAGCACGGCGCCGTGCGGGCGAAGCACGCTGCCAACCATGTTCTCGACCAGAGCGAGGGCGTTGGCGGGAACCAGCAGAGCGATTTCGCCGAGCAACTGCGGAACCAGGCTGGGAACCCGCAGCAGCGAAAGCAGGGCGATGACCGCCATCACCAGCGGCACCATCGACATGATCGACCAGAAGGCGAGGCCTCCGGCCACGTCAAAGACCTTGGTGCGTATCAGCTCGCGAGCGACGATACGCGCCACCGCTTTGGTCTCGTTCCAGCGCCGGCGCAGACGCTGGCGCCAGCGGCGAAAGGTCCTGCGGCGGCGAGGAGCCTTTCCCGGAGAGGCGGCAGCGCGCGCTTCCGAGGAATGGTTGTCAGCAGGCACAGGCGGCTCCGGAACCAGCGATCTCCTTCTGTGCGATGTGCAAACTGCCGGACCGGGATGCGCGGAAATCGCCCCGCTTGCCGATTGCACCGCGTTTCTGCGATACATGGAGGGATTTATCGGGCCTGCAAATGGGCCTGTGGAGCGAACAATGCGACGCAAGATTCTCTTCCCTGCGGTTTTGATTTTCGGAGCGCTGATCCTGGCTGGTTTTCGGGCGCAGGCACAGGAGTCCCAGGATATCTCGTATGCCAGCGGAGCGGAGACGGTTCACGCGCTGCTGTATTTGCCGCCCCGTGGCGGCGTGCACCCGGCGCTGGTGGTGATCCACGAGTGGTGGGGGCTGAACGACTGGATTAAGCAGCAGGCCGCCGGCTTTGCGCAGCAGGGATACGTGACCCTGGCCGTGGATTTGTATCGCGGCAAGGTGGCGACCGACGCAGAGACCGCGCATGAGCTGTCGCGCGGGCTGCCGCAGGATCGCGGCTTGCGCGATCTGACCTCGGCTGTCGCGTTCCTGGCGCGGCGGAAGGATGTCGATGCGAAACGCATTGGCGCGATCGGCTGGTGCATGGGCGGCGGCTACGCTGCGCAGCTGGCTGTCGCAGATCCCAACCTGCGCGCAGTGGTCATCAACTACGGATCGCTGCCGACGGACCGCGCGGCGCTCGAGAAGATTCACGCGGCGGTACTGGGCAATTTCGGCGGTCTCGATCGCGGCATCACGCCCGACGACGTTCACGCCTTTGAGTCCGCGATGCAGTCGCTGGGCAGGAGCGTGGACGTGAAGATTTACCCCGATGCCGGGCACGCCTTCGAGAATCCGAACAACACGGCGGGATACAAGCCGGAGGATGCAGCGGACGCTCAGGGGCGCTCGCGGGCATTTCTGGCCATGGAGCTGAAACCGGGGCAAGCGTAGAGGCGCGGGCGCGGGCAGAGCTAATCTGAGAGAGATGCGCGCCTCCGTCCTGCACCAAGCCGCACCGATTGCGAGCCGTCCGCTGGCGATCGAGCAATTGCCCGTTCCGGAACCGGGAGCGGGCGAGGTTCTGCTCAAAGTGGAGGCTTGCGGGGTCTGCCGCACCGATCTGCACATCACCGCCGGCGAGCTGCCTCCGCTGCGCGAGGCCGTCACGCCAGGGCACCAGATCGTCGGACGCATCGAGAAGACGGGAGCCGGCGTGACGGGCCGCCGCGTGGGCGAGCGGGCGGGGGTTTCGTGGCTGGGCGGCGTGGACGGGACCTGTCCGCTGTGCCGCAAGGGGCGCGAGAATCTGTGCGATCATCCCACGTTTACGGGCTACTCGGTGAACGGCGGCTACGCCGAGTTTGCGACGGCGCGGGCGGATTTTCTGATTTCTCTGCCGGAAGAACCTCACGCAACAGAGCTGGCGCCGCTGCTGTGCGCGGGGATCATCGGATTCCGCAGCCTGCGCGTGGCCGAGGTGCAGCCCGGCGATCGCGTAGGGCTGTTTGGATTTGGAGCGTCGGCCCACCTGGCGATTGAGGTGCTGAAATCCTGGAACTGCGAAGTGTACGTCTCGACGCGCGGAGCTTCGCATCAGGAACTGGCGCGCAGCCTGGGCGCGACGTGGGTGGGCGGAGCCACCGAGCAGCCGCCAGTGGCGCTGGACTGCGCCGTGACCTTTGCGCCCAGCGGCGATGTAGTGCTGGCGGCGCTCGGTTCGCTGCGCAAGGGCGGCATCGTGGCCATCAACGCCATCCATCTGGACCGCGTGCCGCAGTTCGACTACGACCGGCTGTTGTGGGGCGAGCGCCAACTGCGCAGCGTGGCGAACATGACGCGGCAGGATGGACGCGATTTTGTGGCGCTGGCGGCGAAGATCGGCATCCGGCCGCGGACGACGGTGTTCCCTCTGGATCAGGTGAACGAAGCGCTGCTGGCAGTTGCCGAGGACCGCATCGACGGGGCCGCGGTGGTCGTGCCTTAGTTGAGAACGAGGGCCAGGGTGAATCCGTCGTACCCCTTGCTGCCGACGGTTTGCAGGGTGGTGGCGGAGACGCGCGGCTCGGCGGCAATCAGCTCGTTGAGGCGGCGGACGCCGTGGACGCGAGGATCGTCGGACTTTGCGTCGGCCACCTCGCCATCGCGGATGACGTTGTCGACGACGATGACGCTGCCGGGATGCGAAAGGCGCAGCGCCCACTCGAAGTAGGGCGCGTTGTTCTCCTTATCGGCGTCGAGGAAAACGAAGTCGAAGGGCTCGAGGCCTTCGGCGGCGAGCTCGGGAAGCAGCTCGAGAGCGAGGCCGAGGCGCAGATCGACCAGGCTGCTGAGGCCGGCTTGGGCGAGGTTGGCGCGGGTGACTTCGCAGTGCTTCGGTTCGGCTTCGAGGCTGATGAGGCGGCCGCCGCGGGGCAGAGCGCGGGCCAGCCAGATGGTGCTGTAGCCTCCGAGCGCTCCGATTTCGAGAATGTTGCGCGCGCCGCGGATGCGGGCCAGCAGGTGCAGGAACTTGCCCTGGCTGGGGGTGACGGCGATGTCGGGCAACCCGGCGGCGGTACTCGCTTCGCGGGCAGTATCGAGCGCGAGGTCGGGTGGGATGAGCAGGGCGTCGAGGTAGCGCTCGACCTCGGTCCACGTCTGCTCGGGTTTGCGTTTGGTGTTGCCGCTGGATGGCATAGTCTTATGCGGATACCAGCTCGGAAAAATCGGCAATCGAGGAGAATCCGCTGAGGACCTGGGCGATCAGGGCGAGGCGATTGCGGCGTACCGATTCGTCCTCCACCATGACCATGACTTTATCGAAAAAGAGATCGATGTGGGGGCGGAGGGTCGCGATCTGCTCAAGAGCACGGCGATAATCGCGGCGCTGACGCAGGTCTTCGACTGCCGGAGCCAGCTTTCCCGCCTCGGCGTCGAGCACCCGCTCGGCCGGCTCTTTCAGAAGCTGCGAACTCACAGCCCCAGCGTCTGTATCGGCGCTGAGAATTCCCTTCTCCCGCGCCTGGCGAAGGATGTTCTTGATGCGTTTGAAGGCAGCGGCGATGGCGGCGAGGTCATCGGAGCCGCGGACGGCGGTGAGCGCCTCGGCGCGAGCGATGGCATCGCGGACGTCGTCGGCGCCGGCGGCGAGGACGGCGTTGACCACGTCGTAGGCGAAGCCGCGCACTTCGCGGAGCCAGAACTCGAGACGTTCGCGGAAAAAGGCCCGGAGCTTCTCGCGGACTTCCGCGCTAAGCTGCGCAGGAACCGCCTGGAGCAGATCGGAGACAGCCAGCGGCAGACCCGATTCCGCGAGGATTTTGACGATAGCGTTGGCGGCGCGGCGCAGAGCGTACGGATCCTTCGAGCCAGTGGGCTCTAAACCGATTCCAAACATCGCCGTGATGGTCTGGATGCGGTCGGCGAGGCCGAGGACCTGGCCTTCGACGGTCGGCGGAATGGGATCCTCGGTCGCAGCCGGTGAATATTGCCAATAGATGGCCTCGGCAACCTTCTCGCCGAGTCCTTGGGCACGGGCATACAGCCCGCCGACAATACCCTGCAGCTCGGTGAACTCCTTCACCAGCTCGGTGGTGAGATCGGTACGGGCAAGACGGACAGCCTGGAGCAGCGCCTCGCGATCGAGCTTCACCTGGCGCTCTTGCAGCAGCCCCGCGAGCGACTCGGCCACGGAGAGGTTTGCCTGAGTCTTGTCCCAGTAGCTGCCCAATTCCTTGTGGAAGGTCACCGACTTCAGCATCTCCACGCGGTCTTCGAGGCGCGTCTTCTGATCGACGTTCCAGAAGAATCGGGCGTCGTTGAAGCGGGCGCGCAGGACGCGCTCGTTTCCGTGGCGGATGGTCTCGATGCCGCTCTCTTCCGGGCGAGTGTTCAGCACGGCGAGGAAGTACGGCTCCAGCTTGCCCTGGGCGTTCTCCACGGCGAAATACTTC
>DATJQW010000169.1:0-9944 GCA_035505395.1 Acidobacteriaceae bacterium | reverse complement strand
AGCAACAGATGCAGCGCACCATACGCCAGCACAATGCCCGCCGCGCCTCCGGCCAGCGCCAGCAACACGCATTCAACCAGTTGCTGCTGCATCATTCGACCGCGTCCGGCTCCCAGCGCCGCTCGCACCGCAAGTTCGCTGTGCCTCCGCGCCACCCGCACCAGCATCAGACACGCCAGATTCGCGCAGGCAATCAGCAGCACCAGCAGCACTGCACCCGTCAGCATCAGCAGCGACGATCGGATGCTCTTCGTCAGCTCCGTGGCAATCGGCGTCACTTCCGGGCTTTGCTCGCGCGACAGCTTGTGGCCCGCCCGCGCCGTTGCCCGCGCCAGCAACTCGCTGCGCACCGCCTGGGCCGTCGCACCCGCGTGCGCCCGCACCACCAGCGACGTGAAGAACGCACCTGCTTCGCGCAGCGCCGTGTGTTCGTCAAAAATCGTGGGCGTCCAGAAATCCGTGTTCGCCGGGAAATTCATCGCCGGCGGGAGTACGCCCGCAATTCGGAACTCGAAGCCGTTGATATCGAGTGTGCGTCCCAGTACCTCGGGGTTCCCGCCAAGTTCTCCACGCCAGAAGCGATCGCTGACCAGCACCACATGATCGTTGCCCGGCACGTCTTCGTTTGCCAGGAAACCGCGCCCCAGTTCCGGCGTCACCCCCAGCACACGCAGAAACTGCGCGCTGGTCTCTGTCGCAACCCGTCGCGCCGCTATGCCGCCCGGCACATCCGCGTTCACGCCGCATGTCGAGTAGAGCGCAGCTGCCTCAATCGTCCGCAACGCGTGGGCGGCGCCGTTAAACGCCGCTGTAAAATTCTTCGACGCAGTGTCGTATCCCAGCCCGGCCCTCACGCCGTTCTCCACGCTGAACACCCGCCCCGGATCGCGAAACGGCAGTTGCCCCAGCAGGATCGCGTGCACCAGCGTGAACACCGCCGTCGTCGCCCCGATCCCCAGGGCCAGCGTCAGCACCGCCGTCACCGCGAAACCCGGCGACTTTCGCATCTGCCGCAGCGCAAACCTCACATCCCGTCCCACGTTCTCCAACCCCAGCGCCGCATCCGCTCCCACGGTTCTCTCCCGCATCGTCGCCGGATTCCCAAACCGCATCCGTGCCTGTCGCCGCGCTTCTTCCTCACTCATGCCTGCGCGAACCCCATCTTCCACGGCCATTTCGATATGCGAGCGCAGCTCTTCATCAATCTCGGCAGCCACTCGCTCACGCCTGCCCAGGTTCCGAACTCTCGCCACCCATCCCATCGCTGCACCCAGTTATCAGTCCCCAGTTACCAGTCCCCAGTCCCCCGCGCATGCCCCACCCAAGCCCGCTAACTCGCTGACTTGCTCACCCGCTCCCTGAGCTCTGAGCTCTAAGCCCTGTGCTCTGTGCTCTGCCTCACTCCGCCCTCAGCGTCACCGCCGGATCGATCCGCGCCACCCGCAGCGCCGGCAACAAACTCGCCACTCCGGCAATCGCCATCAGCAACAGCGGAACCGCCGTCAGCGTCACCGGATCGTACGGCTCGACACCATAAATCGCGCTCTTCATCACCCGCAGCGCGAAGATGGAGCAGACGAGCCCGACTCCCGCGCCGCCGCACGCCGCCATCACGCCCGACGACGCGATATGCCGGATAGCCTCGCCCAGCGGCGACCCCAGCGCCAGCCGGATCCCGATCTCCCGCGTCCGCTGCACCACCAGATGCGACACCAGCGCGTAGATCCCCACCGCCGACAACAGCAGCGCCAGCCCTGCCAGAACCCCCATCAGCAGCACTTCAATGCGCTGCGTCTGCAGTTCCTCATCCATCAGCTCATCCATCGAATAAAAACCGGAAATGGGCAGGTTCGGATCGACGCTCGCAAGCGCCCGCTGCATCTCGCCGGTCAAATCCGCCACCGGACCGCGCGTGCGCACGATCCACGACGGCTCGAACCACACATGCCACCAGGGAGGATCGCTCACCTGCGCCGCAGGAATGTAGTACACGGGCTCCGTTGCCAGCGGCGCCGTTGGATACTCACCCGGCTGCTTCACCACGTCCTCGACCACGCCCACAATGGTCAGCGCGCGCGGGTCGGAGCTCCCCATCATGCGAAAATGCTGCCCCACGGCGTTCGCTTCGTGAAAGAACCGGCGCGCGAATGCCTCATTGACAATCGCAACCCGCTCGCTGCTCGCCGTGTCGCCGTCGGTGAAGGTTCGCCCGGCCAGCACGCCGATTCGCAAGACCCGAAAGTAGTCCGGCGTCACATAGGCTGCGTTCGAGCCTGTCTTCGCCTCATTGGTTCCGCCCAGCGGGCCATCGGTCACCACAATGCCGGTGTTGAGCCCGCGCTCGTACGGCGTCGCCAGCCCCATCGCTGCATCCTCCACGCCGGGAATGCGCTTCATCGCCGCGATGCTCTCCGTCACCAGAGGGCGAAAATTCGCGCTCTCGCGATAGCGTGCATCGTCCAGCGACGCCTTCGCCGTCATCACGTTGTGCGGATCGAATCCCGGCGGCAGCGTCTCCAGATGCACCAGCGTCCGCACCAGCAATCCCGACGCAGCCAGCAGCACCACCGTCAGCGCAACCTCAGCGCCGATCAGCATGCGCCGCAGCCTCCCCGTCCCGCCCGACACCGATCGATTGCCCGCCGCCAGCGCCGCTCGCACATCGACGCGCCGGATCGCCAGCGCCGGCAGCACGCCGAATATCACACTGGTCACCAATGCAGCGCCGAGGCTGAATCCCAGCACGCGCCAGTCCAGCGCCAGCCCTCCCGCGGGAATCATCCACGCCGGCAGCAGCCTTTGCAGTCCCGTCTGGATCAGCACCGCAACGCACAAACCAACGCCCGCACCCGCCAGCCCCAGCATCAGGCTCTCCACCCAGATCTGCCGCAGCACCGCCGCCTGCGAAGCGCCCAGCGCCAGCCGCGTCGCAATTTCCTGCGTGCGCTCCGCAACTCGCACCAGCGTCAGCCCGGCCAGATTCGCGCAGGCGATCAGCAGAATCAGCCCCACCGCCAGCATCAGCACTTCCACCTTCGGCCGCATATCTTTGCTTTGGTACTGCTGCAGCGGCTGCGCGAAGAACCACGTCTTGTCGCCCGAATCCATATAGTCGGGCAGCGGCAGATGCGCCAGCTGCGCCGCCACCTGCCGCCAGCTTGCGCCCGGCTTCAGCCGCATCAGCACCCCGCAGTTGTCCCCGCCGGCGCACACGCCATGCGGATCGCCCGCGCGCACCGGAACCCAGATCTGGGCCGGATTCGGCGTCACCGCGCCCGCCGGCAGCACGCCAACCACGGTAAACGGCGCGCCTTTCACCTCGATCGTCTGCCCCACAATCGCGCGATTGTCGTGGAACACCGTGTGCCACAGCCCATAACTCAGCACCACGGCATTCGGCCCGCCCGCTCGATCTTCATCCGCCGAAAATCCGCGCCCCAGATACGGCTGAATCCCCAGAACCTCGAAATAGTTTTCTGACACTCTCGCGCTGTGCACGTACACCGCCGCGTGATTCCCGGCCGAACCGGCATCGAGATTGATCCCGTCAGCCTGCGAGAACTGGTCGCCGTACGCCGCCACCGTCGCCGCCGTCACCGTCTGTTCCAGAGCCCTCCACGTTGCGGTATCCGTCCCGTCATCGTCCTGGCTGAAGAATCGCCGGCTGTGCGCGCCGATGCCCTCCTCGTGCGTCATGAACGCGGCTACCCGATCCGGCCCCGGATACGGCAGCTTCCGCAGCAGAAATCCATCCAGCATGCTGAAGACCGCGGTGTTCACCCCGATGGCCAGCGTCAGCGTCGCCACCACCGACGCCGCAAATCCCGGCGACTTCTTCATCAGCCGCAGCGCAAACTTCACATCCCGTCCCAGGTTCTCCAATCCCAGCGCCGCATCCGCTCCCACCGTTCGCTCCCGCATCGCCACCGGATTCCCAAACCGCATCCGCGCCGCTCGCCGCGCTTCTTCTTCGCTCAGCCCCGCGCGAACCCCGTCCTCGACGGCCATCTCCACATGCGCGCGCAGCTCTTCGTCGATCTCAGCGTCTACCTTGCCCCGCCGCCCCAGATTCCGGATTCTAGCCACCCATCCCATCGCGCGCTCCAGTTACAAGTCCTCAGTTACCAGCTATAAGTCCCCAGCGACAAGTCCCCAGTCCCCAGTTACAAGTCCCCAGTTACAAGTCCCCAGTCCCCAGCGCATGCCCCACCCGTACCCGCTAACTCGCTAACCCGCTGACCTGCTGACTCGCTCCCTGCTCCCTGCACCCTGTTCCCTGTTCCCTGTTCACTCACTTCTCAGCGCCTGCATCGGCTCAATCGACGCCGCCCGCCGCGCCGGAATCACCGCCGCTGCCACAGCCGCCAGTCCCAGCACCGCCGTTGCTCCGCCCAGCACCAACGGATCCCACGGCCGCACTCCGTAGAGCTCGCTCGCGATCAGATACCCGGCTCCAATCGCCACCGGAATCCCCAGCGCCAGCCCCATCCCCACCTGCACGAAAGCGCCGCGCAGCACCATCGCCACCACCGACCCGCGGTTCGCGCCCAGCGCCATGCGCACGCCGATCTCGCTCGTCCGCTGCTCCACGCCGTACGCCGTAATGCCGTACAGGCCCACCGCCGCCAGCACCAGCCCGATGGCCCCAAACAGCCATGTCAGGCTCGCGATCATGTTCTCCTGCGCAAAATCGTCGCTTACCACCTCGGAGTAAGGCTCGATGCCGTACATCACCAGATTCGGATCGATATCCGCCAGCGCCGCCTTCACCTCCGCCTGCAGTTGCGGCGCATCGCCCGGCGCCCAGATGATCACGTTGTACAGATCGTGCGACCACACTTCCCGCGCCTCCAGATCGGCCTCCGCAAACTGCGCGCTCTGCGCCTCGGGCACGAAATACATCGGGTCCTCGCCGTAGCGCACGCTCGACGCATCCCGCGCCAGATTCCCAACCACCCCGACTATCTCGTACACGCCCGGATTCGCCGCCGGAGCCGGCCCGAAGTGCTGCCCAATCGGGTTCGCATTCCCAAAGAATCGTTTTGCGAACGCCTCGTTCACCACCGCCACGCGCCGCGTGCTCGCGTCGTCCGCGTCGGTGAGCGCGCGCCCCATCAGGATCTTGTCTCCGAAGGTCTGGAAATATCCCGGCGTCACCCGGTCCCAGCCCGAATCCATGTCGTCTCTCGGTCCCGGCTCCGCCCTGCCTTCAATCCGGATCGCGTGCCCCCATCCCCCGGTCATCGGCGCATGCAGCGCCGCGCTCACGCCGCCCACGCCCGGCAAAGCGCCCAGGCGATCCTGAATCGTGCGGAACATCGGTGTCAGCGCTTCCGGCGCAATGTTCGACACCTTCGGATCGATCGACACCAGATAACGCCCCGCCGGATCGAATCCGAAATTCTCGTGCTCCATGTTGCGCAGGCTCTGCCCCAGCATCGCCGCCGCACTCAGCAGCACCAGCGAAATCGCCGCCTGCGCGATCACCAGCGCCTTCTGCACCCCGCGGCGGCGGTTGCCCGCCTGCGCTCCCATCGTGCGGCCCGCGCCGCGCATCGCTTCAATCGGTTCCGCGTGCGAGGTCATCCACGCCGGCGCCATGCCGAAGGCAACCCCGGTCAGCGCGGAAATCCCCAGCGCGAACAGCAGCACCGCCGCCGCCGGCGTCGCGCTCACCGGCACCCAGCTGCCGCTCCCGCTGAACGCCAGATGCAGAATCAGCCGCGCTCCCGCGTACGCCACGCCCACTCCCGCCGCGCCCCCCGTCACCGCCAGCACCACGCTCTCCACCAGCGCCTTGCGCACCAGCCGCGCTCGCGACGCGCCCAGCGCCGCCTGCAACGCCGTTGCTTGCCGGTTCCGCAGCCCCCGCGCCAGCAGCAGATTGGCAATGTTCGCGCAGGCCACCAGCAGCACGCATACAGCGGCCGCCAGCAGCAGCCACAAATCGCTGCTGTAGGCTTCGCGCATCAGCGAGACGCCCGCGCCGCCCGGCGTCACATGCAGCGTCTGCTTCTGCCACACGCTCTTCTCCAGCGCGTTCATGTCGGCCACATGACTGCCCAGCCACGCGTGCAGCTCGTCCTTGAGCTGCGCCTCCAGCGCCTTCTCGTTCGTGCCCGGCCGCACCCTCCCGATCAGATCCAGCCACGCCGCCCGCGGATCCCTGAGTCGCGAGCTGCCGCCGGCAATCAGCGGCTCGGTCGCCAGCGGCAGCCAGAAGTCGGGCATCGCGTCGGTATCGACCTTCGCTCCAAAGAAACCCGGCGGCGCGATGCCGGCAATCGTGAACGCGTGCCCGTTGATCTCATACGTCGCGCCCACCACCGACGGATCCGATCCGTACTTCTCCTGCCACGTGTGGAAGCTCATCACCGCCACCGGCGCCGCGCCCTGCCGGTCGTCGGCGTCGCTCAGCAGCCGCCCGCGCCACGCCGAGAGGCCGAAGGTCTGAAAGAAATTTCCCGAGACGTATTCGCCGTTGCCCGTCTCCGCCGCTGCCGTCGATCCCGCGCGCCGCAGCGCCAGCTCCGCGTTGCCTTCCCCGGGCTGGAACGCCGCGAGCTCCGCGAACCCCGGCGTGTTGGCGCGAAACAGCCGGTACGCCTCCCACGAAAACAGGCTCCAGTCGTTCTGCGCCTGCGCGCTTCTCTGCGTGTAGCCATCCGAGTAGCAGCACTCGGCCGCGTCGCCGATCCGCCACAGCTCCGCGGGCTTCGCCACCGGCAGCGAACGCAACATCACCTGCTGCACCAGCGTGAACACCGCCGTCGTCGCGCCAATCCCCAGCGCCAGCGTCAGCACCGCCGTTACTGCAAACCCCGGCGACTTCCGCATCTGCCGCAGCGCGAACTTCACATCCCGGCCCAGGCTCTCGATCCCCAGCGCCGCATCCGCACCCATCGTCCGCTCCCGCATCACCACTGGATTTCCAAACCTCACCCGCGCCCGCCGCCGCGCTTCCTCTTCCGTCAGCCCCGAGCGAACCCCATCCTCGACCGCCATCTCCACATGGGTGCGCAGCTCTTCGACAATCTCGGCGTCGATCTTTCCCCGCCGCCCCAGATTCCGGATTCTCGCCACCCATCCCATCGCACGCTCCAGTTAGAGTCCCCAGTTGTAAGTGCTTGGTCCCCAGTTACAAGTTCCCAGTTATAAGTCTCCAGTCCCCAGCGGCCCCCACCCAGGCCATCCGGCTCGCTGTCCCGTTAACTTGCTAGCCTGAGCTCTGAGCTCTGAGCTCTGAGCTCCGGGCTCTGTGCCCTGCACCCTGCCTACTCCGCCCTCAGCGCCTCCATCGGATCCACCCCTGCCGCCCGCCGCGCCGGCAACCATCCCGCCAGCGCCCCGCACGCCAGCAGAACCGCAACCGCTCCCGCCAGCGTCAGCGCGTCCAGCGGCGCTACCTCGTACAGCAGGCTCGCCAGATAGCGCGTCAGCCCCACCGACGCCGCCAGTCCCAAACCTACGCCGACCACCCCCAGCACCATCGCCTGGGCCAGCGTCCGCCGCTCCACGTCGCCGCGTGTCGCCCCCAATGCCATCCGGATCGCGATCTCGCGCTCGCGCTCCGTCACCGAATACGCCAGCACCCCGTAAATCCCCAGCAGCGCCAGCCCCAGCGCGATCCCCGCAAACGAGGTCAGCACCCACGTGTTGAAGCGCCGCGGCGCCTCGGTCGACGAAGCCACCTCATCCATCGTCTCCAGATCGCTCACGGCCAGCGTCGGATCGGCGCGCTGCACCGCCTTCGTCAGGCTCGCTTCCAGCTCCGCCGGGTCGCCCGCGGTCCGCATCACCACGTGCATGTCGCCGACCACGCCAACCAAATCGCCGATTGGCCCCAGGTCCGCCGCCGCCTGCGCCAGCGGCTCATACATCTGCACTGGCTGGCTGCGGTCGATGGGATTCGGCTTGACATCGCCTACCACGCCGATCACCGTCATCGGCGGCATCTCGTCCGAATAGCTGACCCCGCACTTCACGTGCATCCCCACCGGATCGCGGCCGGCGAAAAACCTCTTCGCATACGACTGGCTCACAACGATGACCAGCGGCGCGCCGGGCTGCTCGTCCCGGGCGTCCGGAAAGCGGCCCTCGATCAGCGGTATCCGCATCGCCTGGAAGTATTCGCCCTGAACAAGGGAGTTCGAGGCCAGCAATATCGTCTCGCCTTTCCGGAGCACGTAACCTTGTGGAGCAGAGGCCCGGCTCGAATGCTCGCCGGTGAGCGGAATGGCCGACGTAAATCCAACTGCCTCCACTCCCGGCATCGCCCTCATGCGCTCTGCCAGCGACGAATAGAACTCGTCCACCTTTAACTGCGTGGGGTAGCTCTGCTTCGGCAGCGGCAGGCTGGCCGTCAGCACGTGATCGGGGCGGAAGCCCGGATTGGTTTCGAGCATTCGGGCAAAGCTGCGCAGCAGCAGCCCCGCGCCCACCAGCAGCAGCATCGCCAGCGCCATCTCCGCTACCACCAGCGCGCTGCGCAGCCGACGCTGCGACCGCCCTTGTCCGGTCGCCTGTCCACCCTCGCGCAGCGAGCTCAACACGTCGGCCTTCGCGCTGGCCAGCGCCGGAGCCAGCCCGCACGCCACTCCCGTCGCGCACACCAGCCCGGCCGCCAGCAGCGCCACCGGCCAATGGATCGCAATTTCGTCCATGCGCGGCAGCGAATCGGGCAGAAACCGCGGCGCCTGCTCCACCAGCAGCGCCGCCAGCGAAAGGCCCAGCGCGCCCCCCGTCGCGCTCAACAGCAGCGATTCCACCAGCAGTTGCCGCAGCATCGTCGTCCGTGCCGCGCCCAGCGCCATGCGCACTCCGAACTCCCGCCGCCGCCCTGCCGCCCGCACCAGCAGCAGATTCGCCAGGTTTGCGCACGCAATCAGCAGAATCAGCACCACCGCGCCCAGCAGCGTCCGCAGCAGCGGACGCGCGTCGCTCACCACCTGCTCCTTCAGGTTCCGCAGCACGACGCTGAGCTGCTCGCCTGGCAGCTTTGCCTGGATGATCTTCAGCACCCCGTCGGCATCCTGCTGCGCCTGTGCCATGGTTACGCCTGGCTTCAGCCGCGCGATCGCTCCGTAATCGAAGTTGTCGCCTTCGGCTTTCTTCTCCGCGGGCGTCAGGCTCATCGGCACCCAAAGATCCTGGCTCTGCAGCCCGCCCATTCCGGAGGGCGTCACGAAGCCGCGCGGCATCACTCCAATAATCGTGTACGGCCTCAGGTCCAGATCGATGGTCCTTCCCAGCACATCCGGGCTTCCGCCGAAGCGATCCTTCCACAGCGCGTAGCTGATCACGGTCACGGCCGCATTCCCCGTGTCTTCCTTCTCCGTAAACGGGCGCCCCAGCAGCGGAGCCACCCCCAGCACCGGAAATATCTGTGCGCTCACTCGCTCCGCCTGCGCCCGGAACGGCTCGCCCGTCCCGGTCGCGTCGTAGCCCTGGCCGATAAATCCGCCCACGCCCGCAAATGCATGGCTATTGTCCTGAAAGGTGGCGATGTCCGGTGCGGACAGATTCACTTCGTTGAAGAGATCTTTGATCCCCTCGTGCAGAACCACCAGCCGGTTCGCCTGCGGATACGGCAAAGGCCGCAGCAGCACCGCGTACACCACGCTGAACACTGCCGTCGTGGCCCCAATCCCCAGCGCCAGCGTCAGCACTGCGGTTACTGCAAACCCCGGCGACTTCCGCATCTGCCGCAGCGCGAACTTCACATCCCGCCACAAACTGTCCATGCCCAGCGCCGCATCCGCTCCCACCGTCCGCTCCTTCATGGCTACCGGATTTCCAAACCTCATCCGCGCGGCTCTCCGCGCTTCTTCTTCCGTCAGCCCCGCGCGAACGCCGTCCTCGACGGCCATCTCCACATGCGCGCGCAGCTCCTCCTCAATCTCGGCGTCGATCTTTCCCCGCCGCCCCAGATTCCGGATTCTCGC
>DATJQW010000168.1:0-30221 GCA_035505395.1 Acidobacteriaceae bacterium | reverse complement strand
CGTCGGCTGCCACTGCTTCCACAGCGGCGCTCCGATGATTCGCTCCCGCTTCTGGCTCCAGCGGGGATGGTCGCGGTTGGGGTTCACGTTCGAATAGAATCCGTACTCGTTCGGCGCCATTTCGTTCCACGTCGTTCCCGGCTGGCTCTTGACAAAGCGGATCTTCACGATCGACTTGGCCGACTTGAATCCGTACTTCCACGGCACCACCACCCGCACCGGCGCCCCGTCCTGGTTGGGCAGATCCTGGCCATAGAGCCCGAAGGTCAGCAGCGTCAGCGGATGCATCGCCTCATCCATGCGCAGACCTTCCACGTACGGCCAGCTGATCCCGGCATTCCACGGCAGCAATTCGTCCTTCGTGCTCGCCAGCGAAACAAACTGGATGTACTTTGCCTCCGGTTTCGGCTCGCACTCCTTGATCAGTTCCGACAGCGAGTAGCCCGCCCACGGGATTACCATGCTCCACGCCTCGACGCAGCGAAAACGATAGACGCGCTCCTCCATGGGCCGCAGCTTCAGCAGATCGCTGATGTCGAAGGTCCGTTCCTGCTTCACCAGACCCTCCACCTTCACCGACCACGGACGCGTCTTGAGCCGCCACGCATTCTGCGCCGGATCGCCCTTCTCCACCCCAAACTCATAAAAATTGTTGTAGTGGGTGATGTTCTCAAAGGAGGTGAGCGTCAGCCCCGGCGTCGAGTATTGACTCTTCACCGTCGCCAGCGTCTCCGCGGCTTCCACCGGCGAGTCCCCGGTCAGATGCAGCGCGCGATCGCCGGCCAGTGCCGCCGCGCCCGCCACCGCTGCGGCTGCCATGAACTTCCGCCGGTTCATGTAAACCTGTTTTGGCGTAATCTCCGCGGCCGCGACCTCGCTTGCTTTCTCGTCAGGCATGGGGGTGCTCCCAATCTACTCTTCCTGACCATTCGACGCACATAGCCGCTTGTGGTTACAGGATTTCGCGCCGTGCGAGGATCCCCCCTCGACGGTGAGCGGCACGCCCTTTACCGCCTTTACCGTGAGCGCAGACGGCTCCGTCGCGCTCCCGTTTATACTGGAACAAGCTCCTGCGCATCAGGAAGTTGTCCCTTCCGCGCCCCTTGCGGCCGCGAAAGCGCCGGAATAGAAAAGGCTGTCACCCATCCATGATTCGCTTCCTGCAGAAAGACACTGGCTTCACCAAAGCCCTCTTCTGGGTCATCATCGCCGGCACCTGCGTGCTGATGGTCATCTTCCTGGTTCCCGGCATCTTCAATGAGCAGGCCAACGACCAGACCACCTACGCCAGCATCCGCCACGGCGGCATCCTCGGCCGCTTTATGCCCGCCGAGAATCAGATTTCCGTCCAGGACGTGCAGCTGACGGCCAAACGCATGATGCGCGGCCAGCAGATCCCCGACATGCTGATGCCCATGATCATGCAGCAGGCCAGCCAGGTCGTCATCGAACAGGACATCCTCCTCGATGAGGCGCATCGCCTCGGCATCCGCGCCACCGATGCCGACGTCCGCAAGTTCCTGCACTCCGGCATGTGGGGTGAAGTCCTCTTCCCTGAAGGCCAGTACATCGGCGACGAGCGCTACGCCGAGCTGGTCTCCGACAACTTCGGCATGACCACCGAGAAATTCGAGAGCGAAATCCGCAACCAGATCGCCACCGACCGCCTGCGCGCGCTCATCACCGCCGGCGTCAGCGTCTCGCCCAACGACGTGCGGGACTACTACCGCAATCAGGGCACCAAAATCAAATTCAACTACGCCGTGCTCAGCGCCGACGACCTCCGCAAGACCATCAACCCCACCGACGCGGAGCTGCAGGCCTTCTTCACCCAGAACGCCGCGCGCTACCGCAACGCCGACCCCGAAACGCGCCAGATCGCCTACGTCGCCTTCACCGATAAGGACCTTCCCGGCGGCAAGGCGCAGGTCACCGACGCGGAGATCCAGCAGTACTACAAC
Source organism: Acidobacteriaceae bacterium (assembly GCA_035505395.1). Classification (GTDB taxonomy): domain Bacteria; phylum Acidobacteriota; class Terriglobia; order Terriglobales; family Acidobacteriaceae; genus Palsa-343. The sequence continues at coordinate 28,260 of DATJQW010000168.1, read as the reverse complement.
CAGAACCTGCAGCAATACAAAGTCGACGCGCAGGTGAAGGTTCGCCACATCCTCATCTCCGTCGATCCCAACGCCGGGCCGGCCGCCGATGCCGCCGCCAAGGCCAAAGCCCAGAGCATCCTCGACCAGCTCCGCAAGGACAACGGCAAGGACTTCGCCGAGCTCGCGAAGAAAGACTCCGACGACCCCGGCAGCAAAGACCAGGGCGGCGAGCTGGGCTGGATCAAGCACGGTGTCACCGTGCCCGAATTCGACGCGGCTGCCTTTGCCCTGCAGCCCGGCCAGATCTCCGGCCTCGTCCGCACCAAGTTCGGCTATCACATCATCCAGAGCGAGGGAAAGCAGGAAGCCCACGTCAAATCGCTCGACGAAGTGAAGGCCTCCATCGTCGATACGCTGACCACGCAGAAGGAAGCCCAGGCGTCCCAGGCCTTCGCGCTGCAGCTTGCCGCTCAGGCGCGCACCTCGAGCCTCGCAGCGACCGCCGCTGCTCATCACCTGAAGGTCGTCACCACGGATTTTGTTCCCGGCACCGCGACCCTGCCCGGCATGAGCGACAGCTCGAAGCTGTTGAGCGCGGCCTTTGCTGCGCCGAAGCAGGGGCCGCCGCAGGTGGCCGCCACCGGCAGCAACAGCTACGCCGTTTTCCAGGTCGCTGCCATCAATCCGGCGCACACCCCCACCTTCGCCGAATACAAGTCGCACGTGCTCGATGATTTCCGCGACCAGCAGGTGCCCGCGCTGCTCGCCCGCAAGACCGACGAGCTCGCCGACCGCGCTCACGCCGAAAACGATCTGGCCAAGGCCGCGAAGGAAGTCGGCGCAACCATCAAGACCAGCGACCTGGTCGGCCGCGATCAGCAGGTGCCCGACATCGGCGACCTTGCCACCACCGCGTCTTCCCTCTTCGACCTCAACGTCGGCCAGATCAGCCCCGCCATCAAGACTGCCAACACCGGCGTCGTGGCCGAGATCACCGATAAGCAGCAACCTTCGGCCGAGGACATGGCGGCCCATTTCGACGCCACCCGCGAAACCCTGCTGAACCAGCGCCGCGATCAGGCTTTCCAGGTCTTCGCCGGACAGATCCTCAGCAGCTATCAGAAGGACGGCCGCATCCTCCTCAATCGCAAGATGCAGAACCAGCAGCTGCCGGGAGGCGCCCTGTAGCCCCTCGCCGCGGCGGAAAATGAGAGCAACCGGTCCCGTGTCCTTCGAATCTCTTCGAAGGCACGGGATTTTTCTGTCTGCGGCTCCTGGGTCGCTGTTGCCGGACCCTCAGCCATGGCGGTGCGGCTGCGCGCGTTTCGAAGCCGCCGTACAATTTTTCGCACGGGACTGATGCATGCCCTTTGAGCGTTCCTCAGGACTTCTGCTGCACGTCGCTTCCCTGCCGTCCTACGGCGGCATCGGCGATCTCGGTCCCGCCGCCTACGCCTTCGCCGATTTTCTCGCGGCGGGAAAGCAGCGCCTCTGGCAGGTGCTCCCCCTCGGCCCCACCGGCTATGGCAACTCGCCCTACGCCTCGCTCTCTGCCTTTGCCGGCAATCCGCTGCTGCTCTCCCTCGAATACCTCTCCGACCGCGGCTGGATCGCCGGCGAGCGCATCGCCAACCTCCCCGGGCGCTCCGGCAACATCGACTACGACGCCGTCTCCGCACAAAAGCTGCCTCTCGTCGAAGAGGCGGCGCGCAACTTCATCCATCGTCATTCCCCCGAGGAGTGGGCCCGCTTTGAGGGCTATTGCCGCATCAACGCCTCCTGGCTCAACGACTGGGCGCTTTATACCGTCCTGCGCCGCAAGTTCCACTACGCCTCGTGGAACGAGTGGCCCGCCGGAGCCAAACACCGCGAGCCCGCCGCTCTCAGCCGTCTGCGCGGCGAACACGCCGAAGAGATTTCCGTCGCCCAGGCCATCCAGTTCGCCTTCGACGAGCAGTGGCGCGCCCTGCGCGAATACTGCGCCGCCCGCGACATCAGGTTCATCGGCGACGTGGCCATCTTCGTCAACTACGACAGCGCCGACGTCTGGACCCATCCCCAGCTTTTCGAACTGAACGGCGATCTCGCTCCGATTCGCATCGCCGGCGTCCCGCCCGATTACTTCTCCGCAACCGGCCAGCGCTGGGGCAATCCTCTCTACCGCTGGGACGTCCTCGAGCGCAACGGCTTCGCCTGGTGGGTCGATCGCATCCGCCGCGCCCGCTTCCTCTACGACATCATCCGCCTCGACCACTTCCGCGGCTTCGAAGCCTACTGGGCCATCCCTGCCGCCGACGAGACCGCCGTGAACGGCGAGTGGGTCCGGGCCCCGGGCGCCGCGCTCTTCCAGCGTCTTCGCCAGGAGCTCGGCGATCTGCCCTTCATCGCCGAAGACCTCGGCATGATCACCAAAGCGGTCGACGCGCTGCGCGAGCAGTTCTCTCTGCCCGGCATGCGCGTCATCCAGTTCGGATTCTCCGCACGCGGCGCGCATCTCCACCTGCCCCACGAATATGTAACCAACACCGTGGCGTATACCGGCACCCACGATAACGACACCACCCGCGGCTGGTGGGAGCATGGCGCCTCGCCCGTCGAAAAAGCCGCCGTCCGCGCTTTCATCGGCAGCAGGACCAGCGTCGTCTGGCCGCTCATGCGCGCCGTCGCCACCTCTGTCGCCGACATCTGCCTCTTTCCCGTGCAGGACGTGCTCGACCTCGGCAGCGATGCCCGCATGAACGTTCCCTCCAGGTCGTACGGCAACTGGAGCTGGCGCTGCCCGGAGGGCGCACTCGTTCCCGGATTGGCCGAGAAGCTCGCCGCGCTCGCGGTGGTCACCGATCGCGACCGCCACGAGCCTGAAGTGAAACCCTGAGCTCTATCGGCGCAGAAACAGCGCCACCGGAAACTCCGCAAACACCTCGCGCAGCGCCAGACGTCCCTCTTCGTCCGCGTGCACGCGCTCGCCGGTAAAGACGTTCTCCAGCTCCGCGCCCGCCATTTCCGGCGCCGTCAGCGCTCCGTCGCTCCACGCGCTGCCCAGCGGCATCCGCGCCTTGCCATGCATCAGCGTCCACGCGAACCGCGGAACCGCCGCCAGCACACTCTGTCCGCGCAGAAACGCCACCACGTGCTCGGCATAAGGCTCGGCGGCCGCCACCGGCGCGTAGGTTCCGCGCTGGAAAGTCTCCGCCACCCGGTTGCGCAGCGTCAGCGCGCGGTGCACCGTCCACAGTTTCGCCCGCCCATCCTCCAGCGTCGCCAGCGTCTCGCGGCACACCGCGGTTTCGCCCTCGCGCGCCGCCAGCTCGCGCAGATCCGTCAGCGCCCGTCGCCGCGCCTCATAGTCCACCGGACGCCGGTTGTCGGGATCCACCAGGCTCAGATCCCACATCTCCGTTCCCTGATAAAAATCCGGCACCCCCGGCGACGCCACTTTCAGCACCACCTGCGCCAGCGAGTTCACCGCCCCGAAAAGCTCCACCTCCGGCAGCAGCGCCTTCAGCGTCTCCACAAAACGCGGCTGGCGACCTCGGCTGTCCGGCATGGTGATGCTGCGCAGAAATCCGTGCACCGCCTCCGCGTAGGCGGCATTCGGATTCGTCCAGCTCACGTTCACCTTCGCCTCGTTGAGCGCCTTGGTCATGTACTGCTCCATGCGCTGGACGAATTCCTCCCGCTCTTCCGCCGTCTCCATCCGCCACGGCCACGCCCCTGCCAGCGTCTGATACAGGAAGTACTCTTCGTTCGCATCCGGCGCCACGCGGCCGTCGTCCAGCCTGCGCTTGTGCCTCGCGTTCATCCGCACCCACCGCCGCACCGTCGACGGCCACAGGAATTTCATCTCCGAGAGCACGTTCAGCCGGTTCCGGACATCCTCGCTGCGCTTGGTGTCGTGCGTCGAGGTGGCCAGCATCGCGTCCGGCGATTGTGCCATCCGCGCGGCGTTGGTCGCGTGAAACTCCTCCGCTCCGATCCCGAAGGCGCTCATCGAGCTGCCCACGTCGTTCGACGAGATGAACCGGCTGTAGACGTAGAACGCCGTGTCTTCCACGCCCTTCGCCATCACCGGTCCGGTCAGCTGCTGGAACTTCTGCGCAAAATACATCTCTCGCGGGTCGATCTCCTCGCCGCTCCGGCCCTGCAGCAGCAGCGTGTTCTCGAGGAAATCGAAGACCGACGCGTCCATCTCCCGATTCCGCTGCTTCGCCCGCACGATCGCCTGCCGGAGGAACGCCCGGTCCCGCTCCGTGTATTCGCCGCGCTCATCGATATAGGTGCGATACACCGGAAAGCACGCAATCGTCTCGCGAATGGCCGCTTCCAGCAGATCCTCCGTGAAGTCGCGCGCCCGCCGGTTCGCCGACGCCAGACGGCTCAGCAGCGTCGTCAGCACGTACACCTCGCTCGCCAGCGAGCTGCGCATCACGTTCAGCTTCGACTCGTACACCATCGTCGCCGGATCGCGGCTCGCGCCGGTCAGCTGCTGATAAAACTCCGTGAACCGTTCCCGGTTTTCGCCGCGAATGAAAATCTGATTCCCCGAGTAAACGAAGTCATACCCCGACGTTCCGCGAACCGGCCACTCCCGCGCCAGCGACTCCTTCGGCTCCAGAATCTTTTCCACCACGACGTAAAGCGGCCCCGGCGCGGCACTCCAGTTCTGCCCGCGCATGGCCCGCGCCACTTCCGTCTCAATGCCCTCCTCGCTCGTCACCCCCTGCGGCGTCTCTCCAAAACACTGGCTGGCGACGTACAGGAGCTGCAGCCGGATCAGGTACTGCCGCGGGTTAAACATCCCGTCCGCATGATCGATCCGCAGCCCCGTCACCTCCCCGCGCGCCAGCAGCCGCCGGATCAGGCAGTGCGTCGCCGCGAAAACCTCCGCATTCTCCATGCGCAGGCCCACCAGGTCGTTGATGTCGAAGAAGCGCCGGTAATTGATCTCCTGGCTCGACACGCGCCAGTACGCCAGCCGCCACGGCTGCTGTTCCAGCAGCTCATGCAGCCGGTCGAAGCTGCGCGCATCGCCTTCCACGCCGTTGATCCGATCCAGCGCGCGACCCAGCGCCGCCCGCATCTCCAGGCTCTCCAGCACCGCGCGCAGCCGCGGCCGCAGTTCTTCCAGCTGCCGCTGGCGCTGCGCCCTCAGCGCCATATCCGTCGTCTGGTGCGGCGGAATATGCGCCGTCTCCCGCAGCAGATCGCGAAACGGCTGCGGCACCTCCAGCTCATCCAGCTGCGCCTCGGGAAAGATCACCGCAAGCGTTCGCGGCGCGATCGGCGCCAGATGGTCGAAGTACTTCACCCGCAGCTGGCCGTCGGCCAGCGCCACCTGGATCCGCTTCGCTTCCAGCTCCTCGCCGTACTGGCATCCCAGAATCGGCAGCAGCAGCTTGTCCTTCATGTCGGGATTCAGCGGATCCCAGTCGATGTCGAAGTAGCTCGCGTACTGCGAAGCGCGCCCGTTCTCCAGCACGTCCTGCCACCACACCGAATCGTTGCCCACCCCCATGTGGTTGGGCACGATATCCAGCAGCAGGCCCATCCCCAGCGCCCGCAGCCGCGCGGCAAAGCGCGCAAACGCCTCTTCGCCGCCCAGCTCCGGATTCAGCCGGTCGTGCCGCGTCACATCGTAGCCGTGCATCGACCCAGGCCGCGCCTCGAAAATCGGCGACGCATAGCAATCCCCGATCCCCAGCTCCTTCAGGTAATCGAGCACGCTCTCCGCATCGGCGAAGGTGAATCCGGCATGCAGCTGCAGCCTGTAGGTCGACAGCGGCGCCCGCGCCGCGAGGCCCGGTTCGCGCTCGACGCACTCCTGCGTATTCGGTACCGATTCTGCTTTCTGATTTTGCACTGGCGTTAGGATGCGCCGAGCCGCCCGGCGGTTGAGCACCGTCCGGCCGCGCCAGTCCGAAAAGACAAAATCCTCGCCGCAGCGAGGATTTTGCCCCTAACTTCTTGTTTCTTCAGCCGATGACCGCGGTCCTCAGATGAACTGATCGCCGTCCACCGCCGAATGCGTTACCCGTGGGCGCCCGCCGCGAAAGACGTCGAAGCTGGCCCGCAAGCCGCTGAAAATCGCGTTCACCTGGCGCAGCGGCGTGCCCACCGTGCGCTGTACCGTCGCCGTCGCCTGCGCAATGCTGTTCAGCGTCCCGGTTACCATTTCGTCGATGCGCGCCGCCTGCACCTCGGTCCTCTTCAGCAGCTCGTCGACCGCCTCGCTCACGTGCCCCGACTGGCTGCGCAGCGTTTCGCTCACCTGCATCACGTTCTGCGCCGCCGACTTCAGCTTCGGAGAAACATCTTCCAGCAGCTTCCTTGCCGACTGCAGCGTCGGAATCACGTGCTCCTCAGCAATTTTCGACACCTGGTCCAGACGCCCCAGCGCGCCCTTCAGCGCGAAGAACATGCCCAGCAGTACGAAGGCCTGCAGCAAAACGCCCAGCGCCGTGATAGCAGTAAAAAGGATGTAAACCCACTGCGGTATTTCGTGCATCGCTCCCGTCCCCGTCACGAGGCCCCGGTTTCAGCCCTGCGCGTACGCCGATTCCAGCCGCTCTTAAGAACCCGCTTCTCCCGTGTTGTTCTCCGGCGAAGAACTGCTCTGGTACGCCTGGCGTCCCGCATCCACCGCTGCCGACACCTTCCCCGTCTGCTCGTTCACGAACTGCTTGCCCTGGTTCACGAATTCGTCCCACTGGGCGCGTCCGCGCTCCAGATACTCCTTGCCGCGGTCCACGTATTCCGTTACCTGAGTCTTGCTCTTATCCACCAGGTCGTTCACCTGATCCGCTGCGTCGCGTCCGCGCTGCTTGATGTATTCCGTGCTCTCGCGCGCGCCGTTCGCCAGGCTCTCACGCGTCTCGCGCCCCGACTTGGGTGCGTAGAGCACTCCGATCAGCGCCCCGATGCCCAGCCCAGCGAGAAACCAGCTGAAACCGCTCGACTGCTTTTCCTCCGACATGGCTTCATCTCCTTGAATTTTTTGGTTCTCCGGACAATGTATGGTACCGGGAACGCCCTGCCTGCGCAAATGAGGTTCTGCGCCTTTCCATCGACGTCATGGAGCGCGCCGGTCGCCGCTCCCACCGCATCATATCGCGGAAGCCGCTCCGTTCCACCCGCCTATCCGTCTTTCAGATCAGATGTGCCCGCTTTCGGCGCAGTTGCGTCGAACACATGGGACCAGACCGCCCGGGCCCCTGCAACAGCATCCACCTATCTGCTTCGCTCGCCGGAAGGAACGATCGCCAATGAAGATCTCGACCGCTCTCTGCGCTCTGCTGCTCTCTGCTCCCGCTCTCGCATTCGCCCATACGCCCGCGAAAGCCACGCCGCAGAGGCTCGCCGCAGCGCAGAAGGAAACCCTGGTGCTGCCCATCGGCACCCTCCTGCCCGTTCGCGTACTCCGCACGCTCACCACCGCGGCCGCTCCCAATCCGGTTTTCCGCGCCACGCTCGCCTCCGACATCCACGCCGCCGGCCTGGTCGCCATCCCTCACGGCACTCCCGTTTACGGGCGCCTGGCCGAGTCGCACCAGGGCAACCGCGTGCAGCTCTCCCTTCGCCTCACGCGCATCGATTACCATGGCCGCCACATCGTCATCTCCACGGACACCTTTGCTTCCTCGCACCTCCGTCAGGCCAGCATCGCCTCCGGCACGCTCGTCGACTTCGCGCTGCAATCGCCGGTCACCATCTTCACCACGCGTCCTGCCGGCTCCGTCTCGCCCCTGCCGCCGGTGCATTCGCATCCCCAGTAACGGTTCGTGCCGCGCAATTTCTGCGGGTGTATAGTGCTGCCAACGATACATCTGGAGTTGCGCGATGTCGTTGGACCGGCGTTTGCTGTCCGCAGTCCTGGCTTCTGCTTTTCTTCCTGCCTTTTTTGCCCTTCCAGCGCTGCTGCGCGCTCAGGAACGTCCCACCCCTCTTGTCACCCAGCCTGTCGACGACGCCCATCTCGCGGTGCTCCCCGGCAGCGTCCACCCCCTCGCCAAAGCAAGCGACGATCAGGGACCGGTCAGCGAATCCGCAGCCGCCGATCGCATCCTGATCCTGCTCAATCGCCCGCCCGATCGCCAGGCCGCCTTCCTCCAATATCTGAAGGCCGAGCACACGCCCGGTTCGCCGCAGTTTCACCGCTGGCTCACGCCCGCGCAGATCGCCGCCCAGTTCGGACCTGCCGCCTCCGATATCCAGGCCGTTTCCGCGTGGCTCAACGGCTCGGGCGTCAGCGTCAACCGCGTCTCGAAGGCAGGCAGATTCATCGAATTCTCCGGAACCGTCGGCGAGCTCAACGCCGCCTTCCACACCCGCATCGACCAGTACCTGATCGACGGCGTCACGCATCGCGCCAACGCTACACCGCTGCGCATTCCTCAGGCGCTCAGCGCCGTCATCGCCGCCGTCTCGCCCCTCGACGACTTCCGCCTCACCTCGCAGCTTCAGGCCGCCGGCCGCGCCTCCTGGAATTCTCTCGACCGCCGCTTCGAGCCCGACTTCACCGGCCCTCCCTCGTGGAGCCCGCTCCAGTACGCCGTCGCTCCCGCCGACTTCGCCACCCAGTACGACCTCGCCCCGCTCTCGAGCGCCGGCGTCAACGGCACCGGCATCACCATCGGCATCATCGACGAGTCGAATATCGACCTCAGCCTGCCCGCCGACTACCGCAGCGTCTTCGGTCTGCTCCCCAATCCCGTGCAGGTCATCGTCGATGGCCAGGATCCCGGCTGGAATCCCAGCGAAGGAGAAACCTACCTCGACGTCGAGGTCGCGGGAGCGGTCGCGCCCGCGGCGACCATCGACCTCTACCTCTCCAACGGCTCGCCCCTTCAGGATCCCATCGCGCTTGCCTCCCTCCGCGCCGTCGACGACGACCTGGCCGACATCATCAGCGTGAGCTGGGGCGGCGGCGAAAACGACATGACCACCGCCGAAAACGCTATGTGGAATGCGCTCTGGGAGCAGGCCGCCGCGCAGGGCCAGACCGTCCTCGTTTCCTCCGGCGATTACGGCCAGTCTCCCGATGACTATTTCTTCTGGGTCGACGTGAATGGCGTCGCCTCCACGCCCTGGGACATTGCCGCCGGCGGCACCGATTTCTACTACTCCGACTACGCCTCCGGTGCGTCCAGCTCTGCCAATGACTGGAACGCGACCAACGATCCCACCACCAAAGGCTCGCTCAAAGCACCGCTCCCCGAGCAGGTCTGGAACGATGCTTTCGGCCTCGATGCCATCTCCGATGGCCTCGGGCGCGGCGAAATCTATGCCGGCGGCGGCGGCGCCAGCAGTTGCATCACCCAAGACGCCACCACCAGCGCCTGCACCGGCGGCTATCCCAAGCCCGCGTGGCAAGCCGGACCCGGCGTTCCTGCTGACGGCGCCCGCGACGTCCCCGATATCTCGCTCTTCGCCTCCAACGGCGCCAACCTCTCCGCCTGGGCTGATTGCGACTTTGAGGGCTCCTGCACCCCCGACGCCAGCGGCAACTTCGCCGTCGATCTCGTCGGTGGCACCTCAGCCTCCGCGCCCGCCATGGCCGGCGTCATGGCTCTCGTCGATCAGAAATCCGGCCGCCAGGGCCAGGCCGACACCGTCCTCTACCCGCTCGCCCAGCAAAGACCCTCCGCCTTTCACGACATCACCTACGGCGGCAACTGGGACCTCTGCCAGTTCCCCGCTCCGGACTGCAACCTCGGCGCAGATAGTCTCGGCGAATACTGGGGCGAATCCACGGTCTACTCCGCTGGTCCTGGCTACGACCAGGCCAGCGGTCTCGGCTCCCTCGACATCGCCAACCTGGTAAACAACTGGAACGCCATCTCCTTCGCCGCCACCACCACCTCGCTGCAACTCTCGCCCCCGACCGTCCAACACGGCAAGAACGTCACCGTCAGCGCTTCGGTCCAGCCCTCTTCCGGCTCCGGAATGCCCACCGGCGCCGTCTCCATCCTCACCACCTCCGACGAGCCCGCCAGCCGCAGCCAAGCCGCCATTACGCTCGCCGGCGGCTCCGGCTCCGCCACGCTGAACTCCTTGCCCGGCGGCACCTACCAGGTCACGGGACAATACGGCGGCGACAATAGCTGGGCCGGCAGCACCTCCTCGCCGCAAACCCTCATCGTCAATCCTGAAAAATCCACGCTCTCCTTCAGCGTCGTTCCCTACCAGGGCGTCACTCTCACCACCCTTGTCTATGGCGAGGGCGTTTCGCTGGTCGCGCAGCCCATTGGCGTAAACGCTCCTGCCGGCGGAACCGACGGCGTAGCCACCGGCGCCATTACCTTCACGCTGGACGGCAACACCACCTCCACGCCCCTCAATGCCAGTGGCGTCTCCTCCTGGGCCACGCCCATTCTCTCCGTCGGCTCGCATACCGCCAGCGCCAGCTACGCCGGCGACGACAGTTTCAAGGCCTCTTCCACCGCGCTGCCCGTCGACTTCACTGTCGGCAAGGGCTACACGCAGACCACGCTCTACGCCAGCCAGCTGTACACACCCGTTGTCACCAGCACCATCAACGCCGGCAGCAGCGTCACCATCAGCGCCCAGGTGCAGGGCTATTCCACCTTCCAGGGGAGCGAAGCCGCCGTCGGCACGGCGCCCGCCGGCATGCTGCCCCCCACCGGAACCCTCACCGTGGGTTTGGCAGTCTATAACGGCGGATGGACCGTCCCCTATTCGCAAACCGCCACCATCACCCCCGTGCCCGGCTTCTATGGCGCCGTGATGTCCTTCGCCCAAGTCACCTTCAACAATCTCGCTGCCGGCCAGTACTCCCTGTTCGCCAACTACAGCGGCGACACGAACTACCAGTCCTTCTCCTGCACCGATTACTTCGAATGCGTCGGGCTGGGCCAGTTCACTGTGGTGGCGCCCACCAGCACCCCCGCCGCGTCCACCACCGCCCTCACCGTCACGCCCTCCAGCATCTCCGGCGCTGAGGGCGCGACGTTCATCGCCACGGTCAGTGGACCCTCCGGCGCAACCGTCGTCCCCACCGGCTACGTCAGCCTCTATGCCAATGGAAGCGCCATCGGTTTCGGCTACGCGACCCTCGGAGGGCTGACGCCTGCCACCACCGGCGACACTGCCACTTTCACCATCGACTTGCCTCCGGACTACTTCCCCATCGACGGCCTGAACCAGGTCACCGCCATCTACTCCGGCGACGCCAACTACATGGGATCGACCAGCGCCGCCGTCCCCGTCAACGTCGCCCAAACCGGCTCGGACTTCACCCTTTCCCCCGGCGTCCCGCAGATCAACGTCGTCGCCGGCAACACCGTCTCCGCCGCCTTCACCATGACGTCGCTCTATAACTTCAATGGAACTGTCGGATTAACCTGCGCACCCTCAACCAACACCTTCAGCTGCTCCATCACCCCGTCGTCGGTCAACGTCAACGGCACCGCATCGGCCAGCCTCTCCATCACCACCGTCAATCCCAACGCCTCGACATCGCAGCTGCGCAGATTTGTCCCGCGCAGCGCTGCCGCGTTTGCGCTCGCGCTCATTCTCTTCATTCCTTTGCGCCGCCGCTGGAGCTTCCCCGCCAGCCTGCTCCTGCTCGTCCTCATCGGCTTCGCAGCTTCCGGTTGCGGCAGCCACGGAACCACCGGCACGCCGCCGCCGCCCGTCAATCCCAACGCCACACCGGCCGGGACCTACACCATCCTCGTCACGGGGACCTCCGCCGGCATCACCCACGACGTCAAGCTCAGCGTCGTCGTCACCGCGCCGTCGTAGCGGATTCTTACCCGCCCAGATCGACCAGCTCCACGCCGTCGATCGCTCGCCCCAGAAAGCGGCTGCCCAGCGCGCGAAACTTCGTCACCGAGTCCGTCGCAAAGAATCGCGCCCCGGACTCCGTTCTCCGCGGCAGCGAGCCATCCAGCATCCGTTCCACTTCGCGCGCCGTCACCTGGGCCGAATCGATCACCCGCAGCGACTCGTGCGCCGCGCGCTCAATCTGCCCTCGCAGCAGCGGATAATGCGTGCACCCCAGCACCAGCGTGTCCGGTACCAACGCCTCGATGCGCGCCTGCGCCATCAGCTCCGACAAATAGATGCGCAGCACCTCTTCCGTCACCGGATGCTCGATCCATCCCTCTTCCACCAGCGGCACCAGCAGCGGGCACGCCTTTTCGAGCGCACGCAGTCCACGTTCCGCGCACGCCGCCGCATACGCATGGCTCTCCACCGTCGCCGCCGTCGCCATCACCAGCACGTCCCGTGTCTGCGAGCTGGCCTCGGCGGCATTCGCCCCGGTTTCCACCACCCCCAGCACCGGGACCGCCACAGCCTCCCGAATTGCGTCCAGCCCCAGCGCGCTGGCCGTATTGCACGCGATCACCAGGAACTCCGCGCCCTGCTCCACCAGGAATCGCGCGCTCGAGGTCGCATAGCGCGCCACCGTCTCCCGCGACTTCGCCCCATAGGGTAGCCGCGCCGTATCGCCCAGATACAGATATTCCGCCGCCGGAATCCGCTCCGTCAGCGCGCGCAGCACCGTCAGTCCGCCCACCCCCGAATCGAAAACCCCGATCCTCATGGCGCTGCCGCCGGCGAGCTCTGCGGATTCGGTTCCGGATTCGCTTCCGACGCCATATACGTCCGCGTCAGGTCCGCATGCCCGGCCAGCGTCTCGCGTGGCTGCCCGTCCACCAGGAAGTGCACCTCGGTGATCTCCGGCATGTTCGCATGCAGCGTCGCCAGCATGGCCTCCAGCGTCAGCGTCTCGGGCTCAATCCCCGAAGGCTGCGCCGCTGCCAGCGCCGACGTCAGATCCACCACCGCCAGCTCGTCCCCGCTCTTCGTCTGCCCCGCTCCCGCCGGCGCAGGCAGCAGATACACCTCGTTGATTCCCTGGCTCACCCGCATTGGGTGGGTCGAGCCCGGCGCGTTAAACGCCTGCACCAGAGTCTCCAGCAACACCTTCGCCCGCGCATTCGCATCTTCCGGCAGCGGAACGCTCCGCTGCCCTGTCGTCAGCGAGCCGTCCAGATCGTTGGGCACATACAAAGTCACCGCGCTCGTCGGCGTTCCCGCTGCCGGGGCCATCGCCGGAGCGCTCGTTGCCTCCTCCTGCAATCGATCCTGCGCCCGGTTGCGCAGCCGGATCAGCGCCGCCGCCATCGCCACGCACAGCAGCAGCAGACCCACCAGCAGGATTTTGTGCGCCCGTCTCATCCTTAATTCTTCCAGTCGTCCCGCCACGACCCCAGCGCTGCCGCCAGCGCACCGACCACCAGGTTTTCGTATTTCTCATCCGATATCGCCTGCGCCGTCGTGGTGTTTCCCCCGACCAGCGGGGCCAGCTCCACCGCAACCGCCGGACACGCCAGGCTGTCCATCGGCTGGACCGACGCCCGCCCCAGCGTCACCGGGACCGCCGCGTGCGCCAGCGCCGCATCGATCTCCGACTCCAGCCGCAGACTCTGCGTCACGTGCGCCGCCTGCGCCGTCTGCCACGGCAAAACCGGCGTCGGCGCGGCCGGGCTCAGCGACGATGTAAACAGATGCACCCCGCTTCCCGTTGCCGTCGCATGGATGACCACGCACGCCGCAGCCTGCGCGTGATTCGCCGTCTGGGCCCGGTCCAGCACCGGCAAATCCACGTCCGCATCCCGCGTCATGGTGACTGCGATCCCCTGCGCTCCCAGCGCCGACCGCAGCTTCCTTTCCAGTTCCAGGGTAATGTTCTTTTCGAGCACGCCGTTCTGCAGCCGCGCTCCGGTATCGCTCCCGCCATGCGCCGCGTCCAGCACCACTACAAACTGCGGCCTCACCCGCGGCTGCACCGGCGTCGGCATCGTCGGCAATTGCTGCGCTACTCCCGGCAAGCTGCCCTGCCGGGGTGGTGAGGGAGCCGCGGCGCCCGTGGCGCGGGGTGAAGGAGCTGTCTGCGCCACACCCCCCGCCAGCGCCAGCGCCAGCGCCGTTTCAATCCAGCGCATAGATGGCCAGACCGCTCAGCAGCTTGGGATAGAAATCCGTCGACTTCTGCGGCATCACCTCGCCCGCAAATGCAACCTCCCGCAGCTGATCCATGGTCACTGGATTCATCAGGAACGCCACATTCGCCTCTTCCCGCGCTACCTGGTCCACCGCCTCGCCGGCATCCCGCAGATAGCGCAGGTGCGTCTGGTCCCGAATCGCCTCCGGCGTAATGCCCAGCAGCTTCTCCAGCACCAGCGCGTGCAGCTGCGCCACATCCAGTTGCCGCTGCCGCGCCGGCAGCTCCTTCAGCGCCTCATCCACGGCCTTCGCCTTCGCCGTCAGCAGAAACCACCCCTCCGCCATCGCCGCAACGAACGCCGTCTTCTCCTTCGACGCCAGCCGCGCCATCGCAGCCGAAGCCTCGCGTTCCGGCAACTCCTCGATTTCGAAATACGCCTGCGCCGCCTCCAGCAACCGGGCTGCCCGGAATCCCTGCAACCCGAAGACCACGCGGTGCGTCGGCAGGATCACCAGACCCTCCGAATCCATATTGATGAAGGTCATCATGGCCGCCGCTTCCGGATACGCCGGCTGCGGCAATCCCCCGCTCGCCCGCTCGCAGGCCTCCGCGGGTTTCTTCGCCGCGCATTCCTTCGAGTAGTTCAGCGCCGTTTCGTACCGGTGATGTCCGTCCGCGATGATCAGCTTCTTGTCGCCCAGCAGCGTCGTCAGCAGGTTCACCTTTGCCGGATCGCTGATCTTCCACACCCGGTGCGCCACGCCGTACTCGTCCGTCACTTCGATCTCCGGCAGCGTCGCCCCGTTGCCGAACAACAGCTGCTCCGCCGTCCGCGCCGGGTCGGAATACAACATAAAGATCTGTCCGAAGTGGGCTCGGGTCGCCCGCAGCAGGTTCAGCCGGTCGCTTTTCGGTTTCGACAGCGTTTGCTCATGCCGGAAGACCACCCCCTGGGCGTAGTCGTACAGCTCGCCCAGCGCGATGAACCCGCGCCGCTCCCGCACCACCCCCGGCTGCCCGGGCACCGCAAACCGCTGAGTGTACGCGAAGATGCAGGGCTCCCGCTCCTGGGCCAGAACCCCCTCCCGCCGCCACGAAGCAAAATCCCGCGCGGCGTTCGTGTAAATGTCGCCTTCCTGATCGAACAGCTCCGGCAGCCGCAGGATGATCCGCACCAGGTTATACGGGCTCCGCTGGTAGTAGGCCTGCTGCATAGCCGGCGTGATCTTGTCGTACGGCTGCGTCACCACATCCTGCGGGGCGACCTGAGCCGCGTTATAGCGCAGAGCTCGAAAGGGAAAGATTTTAGCCATGGGGTTCGTGTTCCCCCGATTTTATCGCAGCGCCCGCGGCTCACCGCACGCTGCCACACCGCCCTCGCGACTGCACTCGCCCTCGCTTTCTCCCCGTCGCGCCATGCTGCGCAAATTCTCTCCGCTCCTCAGCCGTCTTTCGATTTCCGGCATCCCAGCAACTGGACGCACGGCGCGAGCCCTCCCCGGTGCACGCTCAGGTTTCCGTTTTCCTGCTGCGAACAATTGGCTATTGCACAACCTCGCGCTTCGTGCCAGTATCTTTTCCACAGGTGAGGTTCGGCCATGGCATCCCCTTCGGGGCCCGGACTCGTTGCCGAAAGCCCTCAGTATTTCCGCGCGCGTCGCCCCATCGCCGGCCGGTCCGCCATGAGCGCACCCGGACTCTCTCTGTCCCTGTCCCCGGCGCGCCGCCTGCGCTGCCTGCTCCTCATCCTGCTCGCGCCGCTGCTCCTGCTCGCCACCACTTCCGCCCAGGAGGACGACCCGCTCAACGAGGTCCACATCCGCATCCCGCCGCCTCCCGTCGCCAAAGCCGATAACGCCGTGCCGCTCAACGTCGGCGCTTCCCTGCGCGCGGGCATCACCTTCCGCATCGATACCAACCTCGTCCTCGTCCCGCTCACCGTCACCGATCCCATGGATCGCCTCGTCACCGGCCTCGAAAAGCAGAACTTCACCATCTACGAAGACAATCGCGCCGAGCCCATCCGCACCTTCTCCTGCGACGACGCGCCCGTTTCCGTCGGCATCATCCTCGACCTCAGCGGCAGCATGAGCGATAAGGTGGTCCGCGCCCGCGGTGCCGTCCTTCAGTTCATGAAGACCTCCAACCCCGAGGACGAGTTCTTCGTCATCGGCTTCAACGACCGTCCCGAACTCATCGCCGACTTCACCTCTTCCGTCGATACCATCGAGTCGGCCCTCGCCACCGTTCGCGCCGGCCGCCGCACCGCTCTGCTCGACGCCCTTTACTTCGGCCTTGAAAAAATGAAGCAGGCCAAATACCCCCGCCGCGCGCTCATCGTGGTCTCCGACGGAGGCGATAACAACAGCCGCTACACCGAAGGCGAAGTCCGCTCCGCCGTCCGCGAAGCCGACGTTCAGATCTACGCCATGGGCATCTTCGATCCCGATGCCGCCACTCCCGAAGAGCGCAACGGCCCGCTGCTCCTCAACGACATCGCCAACGACTCCGGCGGCCGCCTCTTCCGCGTCGACGATCTCTCGGAGATGGGCGACATTGCCACGCGCATCAGCTCGGAACTGCGCAACGAATACGTTCTTGGCTACAAAACCGACGACCTGAATATGGATGGAAAGTGGCGTAAATTGAAGGTGAAGCTGTCGCCGCCGCCGGGATTGCCCCCGCTGACGGTACACGCCCGGGTCGGATATTATGCGCCGTTGCAGTAACTCCCTCGCTTTTACCCTGTTTTTTGCGGTTTTCCTTCCCGGCGCGCTTCCCGGCGCGCTTCACGCGCAGAACGCGCCTGCCCAGCCCGCCTCTGCTCCGAACGTCTCGCCCACCCGGCCCGAAACCCAGCCTCCGCTCGACGTCGACCGCGACCCCATCGTCTCCCCCGACGCCGCCGACAATCAGGCCGTCAGCCCCACCCATCCCGATCAGGCCGTTCACCGCGACAACGGCGTCTACACCCTGCGCCGCAACGTCGATGAAGTCGTCCTCAACTGCACCGTCATCGACGATCACGGCCAGATCGTCAACGACCTCGCCCAGGGCGATTTCCACGTCTTCGAAGACAACGCGCCCCAGTCCATCGTTTCTTTCCAGCACTCCGACATCCCCATCTCTCTCGGCATCCTCGTGGACAACTCCGGCTCCATGCGCGACAAGCGCCCTGCCGTCGTCACCGCCGCCCTCAACCTCGTCCGCGCCTCCAATCCCGACGACGAAACCTTCATCGTCAATTTCTCCGATGAGGCCTTCCTCGACCAGGACTTCACCTCCAGCATCGCCAAGCTAAATGACGGCCTTTCGAATATTCAGTCTCGCGGCGGAACCGCTCTCTACGACGCCATCGCCGCCTCCGCCGATCACCTCGCCCAGGCCGCCCGCCATCCCAAGCAGGTGCTGCTGGTCATCACCGACGGCGAAGACAATGCCTCCACCCTCGACCTCGAGCAGACCATCCGCCGCATCCAGGATCTCCAGGGGCCCGTCGTCTACTCCATCGGCCTGCTCTTCGGCGACGACAGCGGAGGCGGCGAATCTCGCCGCGCCAAACGCGCTCTCCAGCTGCTCTCCGACGAAACCGGCGGCCTGGCCTTCTTCCCGCGCAACCTGCTCGAGGTGGATTCGATCGCCGCCGAGGTTGCGCACGATATCCGCAACCAATACACCATCGGCTACCACTCCACCATCCCCATGAGCCTCGGCGGATACCGCACCATCCGCGTCGAAGCCAGAGCTCCGCACCACGGCAAGCTCTACGTCCGCACCCGTCCCGGCTACTACCCCAAAACCGATCAGAACACCCAGAAGGCCGCGGTCGCGCCATCGAACGCCCCCGGCCGCTGAACGGAATCTCTCCGCGTCCTCTGCGCTCTGCCAGTCTGGCTCGGCTGATCGACCAGGAATGAAACGCCCTCTCCGAAAACACTCGCCCACCCCGCGCTGTGGGCCTATACTGGTGCGCATCCGGCCATGCGCGCGCCCGCCATCCTGCTCTTTGCCGCGCTGCTCCCCGCTGCGGCGCACGCCGCCAAACTCGTCACCGTCGATCAGATCCAGCAGATCCTCGCCGCCTCGCACGGCAGGAGCGACGTGCAACTGGCCGACGAAATCTCCTCCCTCGAAGCCACCGAGAGAATCGACACTCCCACGCTTCTCCGCTGGCAGGCAGCTGCGCCCGGCGATCGCTCGCGCGACGCGCTCTTACTGCTCGCCGATTCCTCTGCCTTCCTTCCGCTTCCGCCCTCCGAGATTCTTGCCCAGCCTGCTCCCGACGGCGCGGCGCTGAGCCAGATTGTCATGCGGACCATCGATTATCTCGGCAAGGCGCTCCCCAACCTGCCGAACTTCATGGCCGTGCGCAACATTACCCAATTCGAGGACTCGCCTCTGCGCGAGCAAATGGACATCTCCGCGTCTCCCGACGCCCATCAGCATGTGCATTCCATCGATGCCGCCGACCTGGTGGTGGGAAAACCCTACTTCCTGCCTCTCTATCAAAGCGGCCGAAAGACCATGCAGGTCACCTATCGCGGTGGCCACGAAATCCAGGTGAATCTCGCGAAGAACGACGTGGACGCGGGCCTGCGCAGCCGCGGCGAGTTCGGGCCCGTCCTCGCCGTTGTCATCGGCGATTCCCTCCACCAAAAGCTCTTCTGGGATCACTGGGAACAGGGCGCCGCCGGGCCCCTCGCGGTCTTCCGCTACATGGTCGCTGCCGGCGCATCGCACTACACCGTCGAATATCCCTCCGACTCCGGAGTGCGACGCTTTGTTCCGCCCTATCGCGGTGAATTCACCGTCGATCCCGCCACCGGCGCCGTCCTTCGCCTCACCCTCATCGCCGAGATGCCGCCGCCCTATGAGCACGTCCAGTCAGCGCTGGTCGTCGAGTACGGCCCCGTCGTTCTCGGCGACCGCACCTATATATGTCCTCTCCGCTCGGTGAACCTGGCCCGCGAGCCGCTGGCCGGAGAGTCGGAGGCTTCCGCTCCCACCCTCCGCACCTTTCTCAACGATGTCTCGTTTACGGATTACCACCTGTTTCGTGCCGACGCCCGCATCGTCGGCTCGGCGCATGCCACCGGCAGTGAGCCGCCCCCGCAGCCCCACTGATTCCCCACGCTTCCCGTCCAGTTTCGCCATCCTGCCGGCCCGGCAGACCGCCCAGAAGATCCGCCTGCTATTCCCTGCCGTTTAGCCCGAGCTCCAGGGTGCCAATCCGCCCGCTGGTCGCATCTCGCACTCCCACGCGCAACCACACCGGCCCCGCCGGCACGTCGATCTCCTCCCGCGCCCGCACCCCATTTCGCATATCGCTGGCCATCTGCGCCGCCGTCAGCGTGATTTCAAGCCCGGCGTCGGTAAAGTTCAGCCGCTTGCCCTGCGCGTCGTAAACGGCCTGAGTCACTTCCAGCTCCACCTGCTGCTTCCCGCCCGGCACATCCTTCACCTCCAGCTTGTGCGGATCGATCGAGTAGTCCACGATATACCGCGTCACCGGCGGCTCCAGCGGCTGCGCCGGTTTGCCAGCCGGGCCCGGCGTCGGTTGCAGCCCCTGCAGCTCAGGGTCGCCCACCGGCAGGACCCGCGCCTCGAAGATCACCTGCGAGAGCGGCGGAACCCCATGCTCCATCGCCTCCGTGATCGGGCTCAGTATCGCCGTCTCCTGCCCCGTCTCGCCGGGATCGACCGCGAAGTATCCGCGCCGATACGCCAGCTCGTATTTCCCCTCCGCCATCCGCACCGTGATCGTGTAATACGCCCCGTCGTTCCTCATGTCGGATGGTGCATAGCCCAGCGTGTAATAGTTCTCGCCGTCTGCAATCGCCTCCTCCACCGCTTTCCCTACCGCGTTCGTGTTGGTGAACGCCTCCCCTCCGGTGTCCACCGCCACCAGTTTCATCTCCTGCTGCGATGCCCCCCAATGCTGCGGTGTCGTGACGTCGTTCTGCACCGCCTCGCCCTCGGCCGCCTGCAGGTCGCGGTTCATCCCGCCCTCCATCGGCGCTACAGCGTTCGCCACGTTCGAGTCCGTCAGCGTCATCTGCGCCCGCGCGTCTACCGGATACACCGCTACCCGCGCCTGCGTCAGCTCCGCGTTCACCATCCGCACCGCCGGCCCAAAGCGGGACGCCTGGTTGGCGCTCATCCGCGACAGGTCGGGATCCAGAG
This sequence comes from Acidobacteriaceae bacterium, assembly GCA_035505395.1. Taxonomy (GTDB): domain Bacteria; phylum Acidobacteriota; class Terriglobia; order Terriglobales; family Acidobacteriaceae; genus Palsa-343. Next base: position 8,120 of record DATJQW010000168.1, on the reverse strand, counting down.
CCCCGGACAGCCCTCCCGATATCCAGATCAGATTCTTCCGCCCTGGCACTGTGCTCAGGTAGCGCGCCAGTTCGCCGAAGGCTCCCAGAGTGATCTGCATCCGCTGTTCTTCCTTGAATGCCTGCCGATCCCTCTGGGAATCGTTCACCTCATCGTCCATCTCCGGAATGCCCGCGCCCATCGTTTCGCCGATCTCCTTCTGGAAAGCAGCGTCGCCGGAGGAATCGAGCATCATGCTCTGCTGCGCCGGCGTGTTTTTCGGATTCAGCGCTTCCTCGAGCGTTCCCACGTCTGTCGTGAACCCCGAAATCATCCGCAGCCGCGACGCCAGCGTGAACACCGCAATCTGCGTCCCTGGCGGAATCGTGTGCAGATACTTCAGCATCTGCGCCCGGGCATTCGTCTGGGCGCTCTGCGGAGTGTTGAGCGAATCCAGCAGCAGCACGTTCGCCGCGCTCGCAATCGTGTAAGTGGGGAAATTGCTGTACACGTGCGGCGGCAGCGCCGGCGCCTTGGCCGACTCCTGCACGTCCGTCGCCTTGTGCTCCTCAAAGACCGTGATGGCCTGCGGTTTGCCGTCTTCCAGCACCTGGAAGTCCGCTTGCTGCAGCCCCTCCACCGGCTTGCCCTTGTCCCGCACCACCACATCCACCAGCACCAGATTGGCGTTGGCCTGAAAGGTGGGAACCTGTTCCGGTTGTTGTCCGGAACTTCCGCTGTTCTGGGCGGCCCACGCCAGCATCGATCCCAATGCCGCTGCCAGGAAAACCAGGAACCAACGCGACCGAATCATGTCCTCTCTCCTGTGCCGAATCCAGGCGGGGCCTGAGGAAGAACCCCAGTATAGGCCGGGGGCCCGGCGGGTCGATCGACGCCCCCCTACACCAGAATGCTGCTGTCCGCCTGCACCACCCGGTCCCGCCCCCGGTGCTTCGCCGTGTACATCGCGCGGTCCGCCCAGCGCAGCAGGTCCTCCGGCGTCTCCGCGTTCAGCGGATAGATCGCCACGCCGATCGAGATCGTCACCTGGCGCAGCGGCTGCCCGTGATAGCGCACCGCCAGTTCCGCCACCCGCTGGCGCAGCAGCTCCGCGCGGTCCATGGCCGCGTTGCTCGTAATCTCCGGCAGGATCACCACAAACTCCTCGCCCCCGAAGCGGCACGCGATATCTTCGCTGCGCACCCCCAGGCGCAGGTTCTCCGCCACCTCGCGCAGCACCACGTCCCCCGCCTCGTGCCCAAATGAGTCGTTGAACTGCTTGAAGTGGTCGATATCCACCATCATCACCGCCAGCTCCCGCCGCTGCCGCGCCGCGCGATGCAGTTCCCGCTCCAGCGCCACCTCCATAAAGCTGCGGTTGAACATCCCCGTCAGCCCGTCGCGGATCGACTGCCGCTCCAGCTTCTCGCGCAGGTTCAGTCCCGCAATCGCCATCGCCGCCATCTCCCCCAGCGACGCAATGGCGTTCTGGCGCGCCTCCGCCGTCACTGCCGCTTCCACCGTCCGGCATTCGATGGTCACCACGCCCAGCGTCTCGCCGTGCGCGGTCACCGGCAGGCACAGGTACCGCTCCGGCGGCGTCCCCACAAAGTGGCTGCAGTGCACCTCCGACTGCTCCGGCTTCCGCCACCGCGCCCGACCCGTGCGCAGCGCGCAGCAGCACTCCGGCGCGAATCCCTCAAACGCCGCGCTGCCCCGCAGCGCGCCCCACACGCCCGCGGTTTCCAGCACCTTCCGCGAGTTGTTGATCACGCACAGGCTTCCCGCCGTCCCCGGCAGCAGCTGCGCGAAGTAGCGCACCGTCGCCTCCTGCGCGTCGTTCACGCCCAGGCACAGCGCCACCTCGTCGCGTGCGTCGATCAGCAGCCGCGACTCGAACGCCTGTTCGCCCATTCGCTCCACCGTCGAGCGCAACCGGGAGTTTGCTTCTGTGATCCGCTCCTCGAAACGCCCTCGCCGCACCGCATCGCGGATCAGAAACCCGAACAGCACCAGGTTCAGCACCGCCCCGATCACGATCACGCTGGCCCGCCGCGCCATGTCGAACAGCACCGCCCGATCCGCCTCCGTGTCGTGCCTCGCCAGCATCACCCGCTCGTCGTCCTGCATCAGGTTCAGCACCAGCCGGCAGTTCACCACGTCGCCGCGCAGCGACCTCCCGTACGGGGTCAGCCGGGCCAGATCTTTGGTCAGCGTCGCGGTCGCCGCCGCCAGTTCGCGCGCGCGCCCCTCTTCCGGCGGGCTGTCCGCGACCAGCCCCGAAAGCCGATCCACCAGGGTGTTCAGCGTTACCGCCGCGCCCTGCGCCGACCGCAGATTGTCCTCCTCCTCGGTCGCGCGATACAGCTGCCCGTACAGATCCACCCGGTCCAGCTGCTGCGAGATCGCGCTCAGGTTCAGCAGCACATCCTGGGTGTGCCCCACCCGGCCCTCGGAAGCGATGGCGTTCCGCGCATCGCTGTAGATCACCATTGCCACCACCGACCCGAGGCACAGGGTCGTCACCGCGAAGACCGCCAGCAGCCACAGGATGCGGCGGTCTTTGAGCAGCGAGTTGGCTGTGCGCGAAGGGACCCGCGGCATAAGGGAGGGAGAGGGCTGCGCTTTCAGATTTGGTTGCAGCGAAAATTGTGCAACAAGATATCCGATAATTTTAGCAATTTAGCTCTGCCCCCAGCAGCCAAACTTTGGTACTTCAGCCATCCCCCATCCGGGGGATATTTCCCCTGATAGACTGTTGAGTCTTATGCTCGAAACCAGCGCCGCACCGTGCCTCCGCGCTGCGGCTGACATTACGGAACTGATCGGTCATACTCCGCTCCTCCGCCTGCGCCGCATCGTTCCCGCTAACGCCGCCGAGCTGCACGCCAAGCTCGAGTTCCTCAATCCCGGCGGCTCCGTCAAAGACCGCGCCGCCCTCGGCATGATCCTCGATGCCGAACGCCGCGGCATCCTCCATAAAAATTCCGTCATCACCGAAGCGACCGCCGGCAACACCGGCGTCGGGCTCGCCCTCGTCGGCGTCAACCGCGGCTATCGCGTCGTGCTCTTCGTCCCCGAAGGCTTCGCCGAAGAAAAGTGCGTCCTCATGCGCGGATTCGGCGCCGAAGTCCATCGCACCCCCGAAGCTGACGGCATGTCCGGAGCCATCCGCCGCGCCCTCGCCCTCGCCAAATCCGATCCCAATGTCTGGGCCGCCCTTCAGTTCGAGAACCCCGCCAACCCGCAATACCACCACGACACCACCGCCGCCGAATTATGGGAGCAGCTCGAAGGCCGCGTCGACGCCTTCGTTGCCGGCGTCGGCACCGGCGGCACCTTCTCCGGCATCGCCCGCTTCCTGAAGGAGAAGAATCCCCACGTCCTCACCGTCGCCGTCGAAACTCAGGGCTCCGTGCTCTGCGGAGGCGAACCGGGCCCCCACAAAGTCGAAGGCATCGGCGTCTCGTTCATCCCCAAAACCTTCGACCGCTCCGTAGCCGACGAGATTGTCGCCGTCACGGATACAGATGCCTTCGCCATGACCCGCCGCCTCGCCGCCGAGGAAGGTTTGCTGGCCGGCTCCAGCTCCGGCGCCATGGTCTACGCCGCTGTCCGGATCGCCGAGCGCCTCGGCCCCGGCAAACGCGTCGCCACCCTCATCCCCGACTCCGCCGAACGCTATTTGTCGAAGAAAATCCTCGAGCAGGCTGACTGAAGTGCACCGGTTCCCGGCCCTAACCTCGATGCTCTGCGCCGCCGTGCCACTTCTTGTCGCCGCCGTGATCTGCGGAGTGAAGGGGAATTCAGCGAGCATCGGCAAACACCGCGGACAGTTGGTTCTAGCCGCTTACCTGTGCCTGTCTGCGGGAGTTCTTCTCACCTCTGCGGGATTCATCGGCTTCCAGATCACGACGCCCACTATGCGCGCAGTCGGCATCATCGATTCCGCGGCCCTGCACTCATCAGGCCGCGATTATAGAACTGATCTGACGCTCCGCATTTCTCCCCAGAGCTGGATCTCCCTTCATGCTTTCGGCCGAAGTCCTTTCTTCCACGCCGGCCAGTCGACGGACGTACTCTACCAGGCGCATACAGGAGACATCATTCGGGCGCGATTCCTTGGCCCGTCGGGTTCGCCGATCGGCGTTTTCAACGGCACGGACCGCTGGGCTCCTTACATTCTTGCGCTTCTCGGAATCTTCATCGCTTGGGCTGGTATTCGCCGCTACCGCAGGGATCCGATCGCGGAAGTCTAGACTCGACTTCCAAATGACCACCCTCTCGGCTCGATTGACCTCCAATCCACGCTCGACCTGTCGGCGACAAAACAAACTCCGCGCTGCCACTGATCCCGCCCCTTCCCCGCTCGCGTACTATACCCCCATCATGCCGCCGCAAAACCGCCTCGTCGCCCAGTTCAGCAAGCCCACCGGACCCATGGGCCGCTTCTTCCTCTGGCGCATGAACTGGCACCACTCCCGCCTCACCGACTGGGGGCTCTCCCACGTCTCCATCCCCGCTGCCGGCGCTGTCCTCGACATCGGCTGTGGCGGCGGACGCACTCTCCGGAAGCTCGCCGCGGCCGCTCCGAACGCCCATATCGACGGCGTCGACCATGCCGACGCCAGCATCGCCGCCTCCCGCAAGGCCAATGCCACCGACCTCCAGCGCGGCCACGTCACCATCCAGCAGGCCTCGGTCTCCGCGCTGCCCTTTCCCGCAGACACCTTCGACCTCATCACCGCCGTCGAAACTCATTTCTTCTGGCCGAACCTCGACTCCGACATCCGCGAAGTCTTCCGCGTGCTCAAGCCCGGCGGCACGGTCATCCTCATTGCCGAGCTCTACAAAGGCACGCCCGTCGCTTCGCCCGAAAAAGTCGACCGCGCTGCAACCGCCATCGGCATGAACCTACTCACCGCCGAGGGCCACCGCGCTCTGCTCGCCGACGCCGGCTGCATCGATGTTCAGGTGATCGAGAAGCGCGACATAGGCTGGATCTGCATTTTCGGCAAGAAACCCGCGTAATCCCGGTGCGTAATCCAGGTGGCCCATATCTGCCCGCCGTTGGCAGATGTGGGATGGAGTGCCCCATTCAGGCCTCTTCTACCACGTCGAGAAACAGATAACCGCTGCCTCACCGATCCCTGCTCGCTGCTCCCTGATCCCTGTCTACTGACCCGCCGCCTGCACCAGATCCGCACTCTGCGGAATCTGCGTCAGCCGGGCCATCAGCATCGCATCGCGCTTCGTATTGATCGGCTGCGCGGACAAGTCCATCGTCTCGCCCGGCGCGTGCGCGCCCTCGCCCGTCGCGCCCACTCCGGCCAGCCCCGGAATGATCCCCGCCACAAACGAAATATCCCCCGCGCCCCGCTTCATCGGATCCAGCTCCGGCATCTGCGCAAACCCCAGCTTCGCGTTCTCCTGGTTCAGCAGCGTCAGCAGTGCGCGGCTCTCCGTCGTCGGCGCCATCGCCGGATACCCATCCCCAAACGAAATCGTCGCGCCTGTCTTCGGCAGATGCTCGGCCACAATCGCCCGCATCTTTGCCTCCACGCGCTCCGTCTGCTCGTTGCTCAGCGTCCTGATGTCCCCGCTCGCGTAGGCCGCCGGCGCCACCACGTTGTCTTTCCCCGTTGCCGTCCCGTTATTCCCGGCCGCGTCTACCGTCACCGACGTGCCGCCCAGCACCATCCCCACGTTGTAAGTCAGGTACGGCTCCGGCAGCTGCGTCCGGAACGCATCCAGGATCCGCGCCAGCTCGTAGATCGCCCCGTATCCCATGCTCGCCGAAAAAATCCCCGCCGAGTGTCCCGTCTGCCCTGTCGCCTTCACGTACCAGTCGATCGAGCTGCGCCGGCTCACGCTCCCGTAGAACACTCCGTTCACCCGCGCCGTCGCTTCGAACTCCAGCGCCACGTCGCTGTGGTGCGCCGCCGCAATCATGTCGCGCCGCGATATACTCGCCGGAATCCCGTGCGCTTCCTCGTCGCCGCTCAGCACCACGGTGATCTCCGCATTCTTCAGCACGCCCGCCGCCTGCATCGCCTTCAGCGCGTACAGCATGTCCACCAGGCCGCCCTTCATGTCGCTCGATCCTGGCCCCGTCGCAGTGTGGCCGCTCACCGTGTACTTCTGGAAGGGGCTGTCCTTCTCAAACACCGTGTCCATGTGTCCGATCAGCAGCAACCGTTTGCCGCACTGCTTCGGCCCCGCCGGGCATGGATGCTCCGCCACCAGCACCCCGGCGCGCTGGACCTCATCCATCGGAACCCATTTCACCTGAAATCCCAGCGCGCTCAGCTGCGCCATCATGACCTTGCCCACCGCGCGCACCCCGGGCAGATTATGCGTGCCGCTGTTGATGTCCACCAGCTTTTCAAGCAGTGCATTTGCCTCTGCCTGATGCGCGTCGATGTATTCCACCATCGTCTTCTGCGCCGTGCTCAGCGTATCCTGCGCCATCCCCGGCAGCGACACTGCTGCTGCCGCCATCACCGTCACCACCAGCCTGCGAGCGTTCATATCCCGTGAGCATACCAGCCGCGCGAACCTCTGCCCTCGCTCCAGCCAATCGGTCGCGATCCGCAGCCCGCGACCGCCCCTCGCGCTCGCCATCGCCCGAACCGGAAATTTTCGCTCCCCGCTCCCGCGCCTGTTCCGGAACCTCCTGGGGCCCTATAGTGGGACGAAGACCGGAAGCAAAGCTCCGCCGGCAGCAGCAGCCATGACGTCTCCCAATTCGCGCATCGATGTGGATGAGTTCATCCTCCGCAACATCGACAGCGTCCCCCACCTCGAAGCGCTCGTGCTTCTCTGGAACAGCCGCCCCGTCGGCTGGACCATCGAGGATCTGGCTTCCCGCCTCTACGTTCCCCTCGATCAGGTCGCCCATCTTCTGCGCGACCTCGTCCGCATGCAGCTCGCCACCGAATCGCAGACCATCCCGCCCAGATTTTCCTACCTTCCCAAATCCGAGGAACAGAACGATCTGCTCTGGTCTCTCGACGCCGCTTACCGCAAGGATCTGGTCCGCATCTCCACCCTGATACATTCGAAGGCAGCTTCCGGTGTTCGCGAATTTGCCCGAGCCTTTCGCCTCAAACAGGAGAAGAAGTAACCCGTGTCCGCCGCCCTCTACCTCCTTTCCATCCTCACCACCCTCGCCTGTTCCGTTCTCCTCCTGCGGGCCTGGTTCCGCGTCCGCAACGGGCTCCTTCTCTGGAGCGCCCTCTGTTTCGCCGGCCTCACCCTCGACAGCGTCCTGGTCTTCGCCGACATGGTCCTCTTCCCTGCCGTCGATCTCTTTACCTGGCGCCTGCTCTCGGTCGCCCTCTCCATTTCGCTGCTCATCTTCGGCCTCGTCTGGGAGCGTCAATGAGTCTGCACCTCGGGTATCTCGCCCCTATCAGCCATCCCCGACTCGATCTATTCCTGCTCGGCTACATCGTCGCCGTCTCCGGAGTAGTTGCCCTCTACTTTCTCCGCTTCTTCAGGGAGACGCGCGACGGCCTCTTCCTCGCCTTTGCCTTCTTCTTTGCCGTTCAGGGAGCCACCCGCGCCGTCGGTCTCTCCTCGGCAAATCCCAATCTGGTCATCGGATGGGAGTACGTTCTGCGCCTGCTGGCGGTCGTGCTCATCGTGTTCGCCATCCTGCGCAAAAACACCCGGCACGCGTAGATCACCGCCCGGATACATCGCCCGCATCCGGCGCCCACGCGATCCACACTTCCCCCGAACGTCCGCCCTCAGTCAAACGGGTGCGTCGCGATCCAGAATCCTACCCAGAAGCTGAAGAGGATCATCAGCAGCGCCAGAATCGCCGCGTGAACGATCTCCCAGCGCTTCCAGCGGATTCGCTCCACCCGGCGCTTGCTGCCGTGCTTCCACAGATTCACAGCCGCCATAACCCCTCCCGCGCCCGGCGAGAACAGCGCGTTGGCGCTGTCCCCGCCCGGACCGCCTCAGAAGTGCAGATCGATCTGCGCTGTGATCGCCCTCGGCGTCACGTAGTGCGTGCCGCTGAAGGTGGAGAGGAAGTTGTAGAGCGCGTACTTGTTGGTAACGTTGATCGCCGTGATCTGCGCGCCCCACTGATAACGATCGCCGTGGAAGAGGTTGTCCTTCCCCACCGA
>DATJQW010000167.1:0-11663 GCA_035505395.1 Acidobacteriaceae bacterium | reverse complement strand
GCGAAAGGAAGCTTTCAGAGAAACCCATGACTACCAGCGTCGCTTCAGTCTCACTCGATCAGCTTTCCATTGATACGCTGCGCGTGCTCGCGGTGGACAGCGTGGAAAAGGCCAAAAGCGGACACCCTGGGGCGCCGCTGGGCTGCGCGCCGATCGCCTACCTGCTGTTTCACAAGCTGATGAAGCACAATCCTGCACACTCGAAGTGGGCCGATCGCGACCGCTTTGTGCTGTCGAACGGCCACGGATCGATGCTGCTGTACGGAACGCTGTTTCTGTCGGGCTACAAGGTCACGCTCGACGATCTGAAGGGCTTCCGCCAGTTCGGATCGAAGACGCCGGGGCATCCCGAGTATGGATGGACGGACGGCGTGGAGGTAACGACGGGGCCGCTGGGACAGGGCTTCGGCATGGCGGTGGGGCTGGCTATCGCGGAGAAGCATCTGGCGGCGACTTATAACAGGCCGGGCTTCAACGTGGTGGATCACCACACCTACATGCTTTGCGGCGATGGCGATTTGATGGAAGGCCTGTCGCACGAGGCAGCGTCACTGGCCGGAACGTTGAAGCTGGGAAAGCTGATCGCGCTTTACGACGACAATCTGGTCTCCCTGGACGGGCCCACCGAGTGGAGCTTCACCGAGGACAGATACAAGCGGTTCGAGGCCTACAACTGGCACGTGCAGCGCGTGCTGGACGGGAACGATCTGGGTGCGATTGAAGCGGCGATTGCAGCGGCGAAGGCCGTGGAAGACAGGCCGTCGTTCATTGCGGTGCGCACAGTGATCGGTTACGGGAGCCCGAGGGCCGGCACGAATAAGGTGCATGGCGAGGCGATGGGGCCGGCGGACGCGGCTGCGACGAAGAAGTTCTTCGGATTTCCGGAGGATCAGAGTTTCTATGTGCCCGACGATGCGCTGGCCAACTGGCGCCAGGCGTTAGAGCGCGGCGCTGCGCAGGAAGCGGAGTGGAAGAAGCTGTTCGCGAGTTATGCGAATGCATTCCCCGAGCTCGCCAAGGAGTTCGAGCGGACGCAGGCGGGCAGGCTGCGCTCCGGATGGGAGAAGGCGATTCCCGGCTTCACCACGGAGAAGCCGGTGGCGACGCGCAACGCGGGCCAGCAGGTGATGGCCGCAATCTTCAACGATGTGCCGGAACTGTTTGGGGGTGCGGCGGATCTGACCGCATCGACCAAGACGATCTTCAAAAACTCCCCGCACTTTGCCGATGATCCGAGCGGGCGCAACGTGTTTTTCGGCGTGCGCGAGCTGGGAATGTGCGCAGCGGTGAATGGAATGGCCGTGCATGGGGGGCTGCGGCCGTTCGGGTCGACTTTCTTCGTGTTTTCTGATTACGCGAAGCCCGCACTACGGATTGCAGCGCTCATGAAGGCTGACTCGCTGTTTGTCTTCACGCACGATTCGATCGGGCTGGGCGAGGACGGGCCAACGCACGAGCCGGTTGAACACCTGATGGCGCTGCGCGCGGTGCCACACATGACGGATTTTCGGCCGGCGGATGCGAACGAAACGGCGGCGGCGTGGCGGCTGGCGCTGGAGCGGGGTGGGCCGACGTTTTTTGCGCTGACGCGGCAGGATCTGCCGGTGATCGACGCAGCCAGACATGACATTTACGGAGGCGTGAGCAGGGGAGCCTACGTGCTGGACGACGCAGCGCGTCCGCGGGTGGTTTTGATCGCGACAGGATCAGAGGTTTCAGTGGCTCTGGCTGCGGCCAAACTCCTCGCCGCCGACGGAATAACAGCGCGTGTGGTGAGCATGCCAAGCTGGAGGATCTTCGACGAGCAATCGGCCGAGTACAAGGTGAGCGTGCTGCCGCCGGATGTGCCCAGACTGGCGGTGGAGGCGGGCGCGACCGAGGGCTGGTGGAAGTATGTAGGCACCGGCGGCGACGTTGTCGGGCTCGATCGGTTTGGCGCGTCGGCGCCAGGCAAGATCGTGATGAGCGAACTTGGATTTACGCCGGAGAATGTCGCGGCGAGGGCGAAGGCGATCGCAAAGCGGTGAATCGCGGACGGGCATTGGCCGCTGGTGGCCGACGGCAGACGCATAGCTCCGGTGGGCGTGGAATCCGATAACCGGCCAGCACTTCCTTCCGACAGCTGAGATGGCGGCTCTCTCACCGTCGCGGTGAATGTCTTTGCCCAAAGGCACCAGGGTTGGGTGATAGCCAGCTTTCTGCTTCCTATTACCTGCTTAGTTATCGACATGCTGTAACTTCTGGTCTGACTTATCCGTGGAACAACAGATATGCATCAGTCATCCGTCATCGCTCCCGATACTAAAGCGTTGGCCGATACCTTCGTCCACTAGACTCGCATTCACTGCTATGGCCTAATCACGGTGGTAACTCATCGCCGGCGATACGTGGATTACGATGCAGCTCAAGCGCAGTGTTTCCCTAACTCGCTCACAGTTGTGCCTCCTGGCGATGGCCGGCATGAGTGCGATGCCCGCCGCCGCCCAGGGCGCGCTATCGACGCCTTCGATTCTGGCGCCGGCATCAACGCCAGCGCATGAGATCTACTCTCTCTCACAATTCGTCCTGGTAATTACAGGCACCATTTTTGCCGTTGTCGGGGGCCTGCTCACCTTTGTCATCATCAAATTCCATGCGCGTAAGACCGACGCGGGGCACGAGCCGGCGCAGATCTACGGCAGCACACAGGTGGAACTCGCGTGGACGGTGATTCCGGTTCTCACTGTGGTGGTGCTGTTTCTCACCACCGCGCGCATCATCTTCGCCATTCAGGACGCGCCCGAACCGCAGTCGGCACTCAACGTCACCGTGATCGGCCACCAGTTCTGGTGGGAGTTTCGCTATCCGCAGCTGGGAATCGTGACCGCCAACGAGCTGCATCTTCCGACCAGCAGTAACTCCGCACCGCGGCCCGCGTATCTGCAGCTGCTGTCGGCCGACGTCGATCACAGTTTCTGGGTGCCACAACTCGGCGGCAAGACGGATTTGATTCCGGATCATCCTAACCAGATGTGGATCGACCCGGAGGTAGCGGGCGTGTATCTGGGGCAATGCGCGCAGTTCTGCGGCATCGAACACGCGAAGATGCTGCTGCGCGTTTACGTCGACACGCCGCAGCAGTTCGAGGCCTGGGCGAGTAACCAGGAGAAGCCTGCGGTGGATGATGCCGCGGTGGCGGCGGGGCGGCAGGTCTTCGAATCCGAGGCGTGCGCCAACTGCCACACCATTACGGGCACATCGGCTCACGGAGTTTTCGGTCCCGATCTGACGCATCTGATGAGCCGCGCCACGATTGCCGCCGGCGCGGCCTACAATACACCCGCCAATCTCCGCTCTTGGATTGAGGATCCCAACATCTTCAAGCCGGGAGCGCTGATGCCCGCCATGCAGCTCAGCGATCAGCAGGTGGACGAACTGGTGGCCTATCTGACCACCCTGCACTAGAGGACATCGCCATGGCCGACCAGACCTTCCCCATTCCCGGCACTCTCGACGTGAGCCCTTCGCGCGGCGTGGGGCTGCTCGAGTGGCTGCGCAGCTGGGTCATCACGGTCGATCACAAGAGACTTGGCCTTCTCTACATCGTTTACGCGCTGGTTTTCCTGCTGGTGGCGGGCGGCGAGGCGATGGCGATTCGCATTCAGCTTGCCATACCGCACAATCACTTTCTCTCGCCCGAACTTTATAACGAGTTTTTCACGATGCACGGCACCACGATGGTGTTCCTGGTGGGGATGACGCTGATCTTCGGTTTCGGCAATTACCTTGTCCCGCTGATGATCGGCGCGCGCGACATGGCATTCCCGCGGCTGAACGCATTCAGCTTCTGGATGAGTGCGTTCGGGGGACTGCTTCTTTACTTCAGTTTCATCGGGGGCTTCGGGCTGTACGGGATGGGCGCTGCTCCGGATGTGACGTGGTGGGCCTACGCGCCACTGACGGAGAGAGCGTTCTCGCCGGGTCATAACACCGATTACTGGGCGCTGGCCCTCATCGTCATGGGATTCGGGACGCTGGGCGCGGCTATTAATACTCTGGCGACGGCGTTTTGCATGCGGTGCCGCGGCATGACGCTGCTCCGCATGCCCCTCTTCGTGTGGCTGATGGTGGTAGCCAGCGCCGACACGCTGATCGTCATTACGCCGCTCACCGCCGCGCAGGTGATGCTGATCATCGATCGCTACCTGGGCGGCCACTTTTTCGATACGCAGGCGGGCGGTTCAGCAACGGTGTGGATGCACTTCTTCTGGATCTTCGGCCATCCGGAGGTATACGTCCTGATCCTGCCTGCATTCGGGATTGCCAGTGAAGTGATCCCGGTATTCTCGCGCAAGGCTATCTTTGGCTACCCGGCGATGGTTGCGGCCTCGGTCGGGATCGCGTTCGTGAGTTTGAGCGTGTGGGCACATCACATGTTCACCATTGGCATGACCTCGGTGAGCAATGCTTTCTTCGCGCTCTCCACGATGATGGTCGGGATTCCCACCGGCATCAAAATCTTCAACTGGGTTGCGACCATGTGGGGCGGAAAGATCCGTTTCGCCACCCCGATGCTGTTCTGCACAGCGTTCCTGTTCCAGTTTCTGTGCGCGGGCCTCACCGGCATCATGCTGGCGGCTGCGCCGTGGGACTGGCAACTGCATAACTCGTACTTTGTGATCGCGCATTTTCACTACACGCTGACCGGTTCGTTCGTCTTCTGCTTCTTTGCCGCGATTTATTACTGGTACCCGAAAATCATCGGCCGCATGCTGAGCGAGACGCTGGGTAAGTGGCATTTCTGGCTCTTCTTCATCGGCTTTCACATGACTTTCGACACCATGCACTTCGTCGGCATTCTCGGAATGCCGCGCTCCATTTATACCTACGAGCCCGACCGCGGATGGGGCACGCTCAACATGATCATCTCCGTGGGAGGGCTGGTCCAGGCAACTGCCGTGTTGATTCTGGTGTGGAATATAGTCGACTCTTTCCGGAACGGCCGCCTGGCCGGCAACGACCCGTGGGATGCGTGGACGCTGGAGTGGTCCACGCCCTCGCCTCCGCCCCCCTACAACTTTGCGACGGACCCGGTGGTGTACAGCCGGCGCCCGCTCTGGGACCTCAAGCATCCTGAAGACCCCGACTGGAAGTACGAGCGATGAGCACAATCTCAATCTTCACGGACGAGAACTGGCGTCTGCCGTCGCGCGGCCGTGTGGCCATGCTCTCGCTCATCGTCGGCGAGTCGGCGATCTTCACGATCTTCGTCGTGGCTTACATTTATTACATCGGCCGCAGCACTTACGGACCTACGCCGCAGATCCTCGACGTTCCGTGGCTGAACACGCTGTGCCTGCTCTCGAGCAGTATCTCGATCCTGGCCGCCGAGCGCGCGATCGAGCGCGGACGCATGCGCGCATTCGCCGCGTGGTGGGGCCTGACCATGCTGCTGGGCATCGTCTTCCTCGCCGGCACGGCAATTGAATGGAAGCGGCTGATCTGGACGGATGGCCTCAGCATCCGCACCAACCTGTTTGGAACAACCTTCTACTCACTGGTCGGCCTGCACGCCACGCACGTTGTGGTCGGGCTTCTGATGCTCTCTCTGGTGCTGATCTTCACCCTGCTCGGCCGTGTGGAGGAGCGCCATGCCGAGCGGATTCAGGTGCTCTCGCTCTACTGGCACTTCGTCGATGCAGTGTGGGTCGTCGTCTTTTCCGTTGTCTACATCATAGGGCGGTAAACACCATGGCCGACTCCCCTGAGCACGAGCAGACACTTGCGGGCGCCGCAGTTATCCGGCTGCCTGCGCCCACGGCGTGGCCGATCGTGCTGGCCTTCGGTTGCACGCTCGCGGCTGCCGGCCTGGTGACGGACGCCGGGATCGGCATGCTCGGCGGCGTGCTGATGCTGGCCGGATGCGTCGGATGGTTTCGCCAGGTGCTGCCCCACGAGCAGCACGAGGAGGTCCCGGTGGCCGATCTGCCAGTGACCATCGCCACCTCGCACGCTCTCGTCGAGCGTATTCGTCTGAGCCCCGAGCATCGCGCGCACCTGCCCCTCGAGATCTATCCCGTCGCCAGCGGCGTGAAAGGCGGCATTGCCGGTGGCTTCGCGATGATCATTCCTGCGCTCGTCTACGGTCTGATCGCGCAGCACAGCATCTGGTATCCGATCAATCTGCTGGGCGGCGCGGGCGTAGCCCAGTGGCGCAATCCCAGCACGGCCGACATTGCGGCGTTTCACTGGCAGGGACTGCTGGTTGCGATTGTCATTCACTCCGTCACCTGCGTGCTGGTCGGTTTGCTTTACGGCGCCATGCTTCCCATGCTGCCGCGCCGGCCGGTCCTGCTGGGAGGCATTCTTGCGCCGGTGTTGTGGACCGGCATTCTGCATTCCTTCATGGGCATCATCAACCCCGCGCTCAGTCAACGGATTCAGTGGGGATGGTTTCTGGTCTCGCAGGTGACTTACGGTCTGACCGCCGGCCTGGTGGTCGCGCGCCAGGAACGCATACTCACCGGCCAGTCCATACCGTTCGCGGGGCGCCTGGGCATTGAAGCACCCGGCCTGATGGAATCGCGAACCGACGCGGGTCCGCCGCGGGATAAGAAGGAGCCCTGATGCGCATTCCGGCTCAGGTGATTCTGGCGTGCCTTGCCGCTCTCAGCGCGGGTTGCGAGCGCATGCCCGGATATCCGCCGGAGCCGGTCGCGCGTCCTTCGCAGATCTCAGATTTCGCCACACTCTACAGCCAGAACTGCTCCGGCTGCCACGGAGCCAACGGACAAAACGGTCCGGCGATGGATCTCGCCAACCCGGAATATCAGGCGCTGGTTGATGATGCCACCCTGCGCAAGTGGATTTCAGGGGGAATGCCCGGGACTGAGATGCCGGCCTTCGCACGATCGGCAGGCGGCATGCTGACCGATGCGCAGGTGAACGCGCTCGTCGCCGGCATGCGGGCGCGGTGGTTGCCATCGGGCTTCTCTGCCGGGCCCACGCCCCCGCCCTACGCGCCAATGCATCCGGGCGACGCTATGCGCGGTGAGCAAACCTATCGGGCTCGATGCTCGGCATGCCACGCACCATCGAGCCAGGAGATTACCAGCCCGGACTATCTGGCTCGGGTTGGCGATCAGGCTTTGCGCAGCATCATCATCGCCGGCCGTCCCGATATCGGGCAGCCCGACTGGCAACATCTCGGGCCTGGCGGCAAAGCCGCGCCGCCGCTCTCCCCGCAGGACGTCGACGACATTGTCGCTTACCTTGCCAGCCTGCGTGGTCCCGCACCCGCCGCACAGAATGCAATGAGCTCTCCTGCGCAACCGGCTCCAGCGACGCCAACACGGAGATGAGACCCATGACCATCGAGACCCGATCTGCCAACCCGGAGCCCGCGACAGGGAGCGCCTCAGCTTCCGGCGATCCCGGCACTGTTTCACGCCGCTGGCTGCTGCTGAGGGCCGGCATCGTGCTCAACGGCCTGACGGGTGTGGCGCTCGCGGTTCCCATTCTGCGCTATCTGCTGGCGCCGTGGAAGAAGGACTCGAGCTTCAATGCCTGGATTTCGCTTGGCCCCATCGACGCATTTCCCACAGGAGAAACGCGGCTCGCATATTACAGGAATCCTTCGCGAAACCCATGGGACGGCCAGACTGACGACATTGCCTGCTACGTGCGCCGCGAAACGAGCAGCCAGTTCAGGGTCTTCGCCATCAACTGCGCGCACCTGGGCTGCCCGGTGCGCTGGTTTCCGCAGTCGCAGCTATTCATGTGTCCCTGCCACGGCGGCGTCTATTACGCTGACGGTTCACGCGCCTCGGGGCCGCCGGAGCGGGGCCTCTTCACTTACAAATGGCAAATCGTCTCGGGCGAGCTGCAGATCGACGCCGGGCAGATGCCCACACTATCGAACACGGCGAAACTGGTCACCATTTCGAACGGATCCGGAGACTGCAAATGCAGCGGATAAGGCAGACCGCAGCGCGCGTCTACACCTGGCTCGAGCAGCGACTTCAACTCGAAGGCCCGGTGAAGGAGGCGGCGCTGCACCAGGTTCCACGCAATACCGCCAGCTGGTGGTACGTCTTCGGCAGCGCGGCTTTCACTTTGCTGTTCCTGCAGATCTTCACGGGGATCCTGCTGGCATTGGTCTATGTGCCTTCTGCGGGCGAAGCGTGGAACAGCCTGAACATTCTGAATCACCAGATCCCGCTGGGCTGGTTTCTGCGCGCCATGCACGGCTGGGGGTCGAACTTCATGGTCGCCATTGTGCTGATCCACATGACGCAGGTTTTTCTCTTCGGCGCCTACAAGTTCCCCCGCGAGCTCACATGGATCGTGGGCGTTTTCCTGCTGCTCATGACGCTCGGCATGGCCTTCACGGGCCAGGTGCTGCGCTTCGATCAGGACGCTTACTGGGGCCTCGGCATCGGCGCATCCATCGCAAGCCGCGTGCCGATCATCGGCGGGGGCCTGGTGCACCTGATGCTGGGTGGACCCATCATTGCCGGAGCAACGCTCTCGCGCTTCTTCGCTCTTCACGTCTTTGTCATTCCCGGCGCGATGTTGCTCTTCGTTTTCGTGCACGTATGGATGGTGCTGAAGCTCGGCGTGAATGACTGGCCCATGCCGGGACGGATCGTTCGCCGCGAAACATACATGGAGGAGTATCACCATCTCGCGCACACGGACGGCTTCCCCTTCGTTCCCGGCGCTTTCTGGAAAGACCTCATCTTCTCGGGCGCGATTCTGGCAGCGGTGGCGGTGTGCGCCGCCGTCTGCGGCCCGTTCGGTCCCAGCGGGCAGCCTGACCCTGCGATCATTCAGACTGTCCCGAAGCCGGACTTCTTCTTCCTGTGGATCTACACAATCCTTTCCTATCTGCCGCCGCAGATGGAGACGCCGTTTCTGCTCACTGTGCCTATATTGGCCATCGCGCTTTTGCTCGCGCTTCCCTTCGTTGCCGCCGAGGGCGAAAAGAGCTGGCATCGCCGTCCCGTCGCGGTGCTTCTGGTTTCACTGATCGCCGTCTCCTGGGGCGTGCTCACGCGCCTGGGCACGACAACTCCGTGGAGCCCGCACATGAGCGCGTGGAGCGGCGATCCGCTGCCCGTTCATTGGGTGCACGATGCGACGCCGCTGGTGCGCCAGGGGGCCGTCGTCTTCCAGGTGAAGCAATGCCGCAACTGCCACTCGATCGGCGGAACAGGCGGGGAGCGTGGACCGGCGCTCGATGCGGTGGCAACACGTTTGACGATCGACCAGTTACGCTTCAAAGTCGTAACCGGCGGCGGCAACATGCCAGCCTACGGCAAGAATCTCTCGCCATCGGAGATTGAAGCACTGGTCAGCTTCCTTGAGACGCTGCACCCGGCGAACGAACCGCCGGCATACGACGCGTCCCGGCGCACCATCGAAGCGTCACGATCCCAGCCAGCCCCTGGCGCGCAATCGCGCTCGTTAGCGGCCCTTCGAAATGCCCAGCCATGACGGACAGGACGACAATCGCGGACTCCGTTGCCGATCGCGATATTCCCTGGATCGCGACGACGGAGCTCGCTGTCGTTTCGATCATCCACGCGGGCGGCCTTCTGCATTCGGGCTGCAATGCCATAGCGCGTCACTGCGGCCTGAACTCGCTCAACGGCCAGGGTGCCGTCGGAGTGTTTCTGTCGGTGCGCGGATCACTGCTATTCCTGCTGCCTGTTTTGGGGTTGATTACGCAGATGATTTCCTCTTCGGCCGCGTCAAGGCACGAATGCTATGAACCACATTCGCACATGAGAGTGTCGCCCCGAATGCCTGCGAGCCGCGAAGCTGTGTGACGATGGGAGCCGAATCCACACTCGCAGAAATCGCATCGGTGGCCCGGTTAGAGCCACGCAAGAGACCTCGCGCTCGTTTGCTGGCCAGTTACTGGGCGCTGACGAAGCCCGATGTAAACCTTCTGATCGCGATTGCCATCGTTGCGAGCTTCTGCCTGGCCAGGCCTTACACTCTGCAGAGCTTTCCATTTGCCCTGCTCATTCATACCCTGTTCGGTACACTGTTGGTCGCCAGCGGCACCGGAGCGCTCAACCAGGTCTTCGAACGCCGGTTCGATTCGCAGATGCGGCGGACATCGCGAAGGCCTCTGGTTACCGGAGACATCTCGCCCGCTTCCGCGTTGTGGTTTGGGATCGTTGTGCCGGTGGGCGGCGTTGCTTATCTTGCGCTGGCCGTCAATTCGCTGTCGAGCCTGATCGCCGGACTCACCCTTGTCAGTTATCTGGCCCTCTACACTCCACTCAAGAGGAAGACGCCGATGTGCACATTCGTTGGCGCCCTACCGGGAGCGGCTCCTCCGCTGATTGGGTGGGCCGCTGCGGCGGGGCACCTGAGTGTCGAGGCGTGGCTGCTGTATTCGATGCTCTTCCTTTGGCAGTTCCCGCACTTCATGGCGATCGCCTGGATGTACCGCGAGGATTATGACCGTGCCGGCTACCACGTCCTTCCGCCACGCAACAGGCACAGATTCGTCGCTTTGCAATGCGCGGTCCCGGCGGCGCTCCTGGTCCCGATCAGCCTGATTCCGGCAGTTATTGGCGATGAGGGACGACTCTATCTTGTGGGAGCCACACTGCTGGGACTGATTTTCCTGTATTACGCGGCACGGCTGGCCTTTGGTCGCGCGAACGTCATCGCACGGCAGTTACTGCTTGCGTCGATCATCTACCTGCCAACTGTCCTTCTGCTGCTGCTAGTCGACAGGGTGTGAGTCCGGAGCCGTATCGGATACTCTTCAGGGGCAGTGATGTCCCGCTGCCCTTGAGAGGACACTCCTGCCGTTGAGGAGATGAACGATTTGGGGCGGCGCGCTGATCGGCCGTCGTGGTGAGTTACTGATATCAGGCAGCTCGGTTTCAAGCGGAGGCCAGTCCGGCTAAGGAGAGCACTTAGCACTCGCTCCGCAGCAAGAGGAGAGAGGACACCATCCTCTGACTTATGTCAGCGATGGCCTGCGAATTCGGGTAGCTGGGTTTCTCGAAGGATTGCAGTAATTGCCGGACGGATGCCTCGCTGAAGCGCGCGGGAGCCTCCTCTTCGTCTGCGATCCATGCGGCGATGTGCATGAGTTCATCGCCGTATTCGCCCAGAAACCGATCCAGCTCCTGATTTTGGTCGCGTGTCAATTCGGGGGCGCTCTCCCGCAGCCCACGGTGTGCGAGCAGACTGAGTTCGAGCAGGAAGATGGAGCGCAACCCGGGCTGAACCCTCTGAATGCGGCTACACTCAACGACGTCGTCTGCGCGCCGGCGGCGAAACTCAAACTCAAATCGCGCTGCATCCATCTGCGATTCCAGACTCGCGAAATTCTCATTGATCTGACTGCGGAGACGACGGACCTGTAAAACGGCAGTGGCTCTGTCGGGCCCCACCGGACACGCCACGAGCTGAGCCAGCAGCCGTACGTTGCGCACCAGCAGCTTCTGCAGCTGCTCGGCATCGCTCTTCGCCCCAAAGCGGTCGAAGATGAAACCCATGGCGAGAATGCCGAGCAGCACGCCCATCACCTTATCGCGCGCAATGGTGAGATCCGTCACGATGTGGAAATCCTGCAGGTTGACAAAGTAGAAGGAGAGCGCGATCTGCAGTCCAAAATAGGAGAGCCGCGGACTGGAGGTTGTGAACCATGC
>DATJQW010000166.1:0-18106 GCA_035505395.1 Acidobacteriaceae bacterium | reverse complement strand
CGGTCGGTGTAGAGGGTCTTGTCGGAGAGCTCCTGAACCTCATAGAGGCGCGAGCCGAGCAGGTCCTCGACGTGCCGATGGAAGTGAGCAGGCACGAAGAGGAAATGGCGCGGGCCGGTGCCCCACAGGCGGAGGAGATCCTGATCGCTGAGGAAGATGTGCGGGGCGTCGGGATAATCGGAGCCCCAGATCATGGATGAACCGAAGAGCTCGCCGCGATCTTCCTGGCCGGGCTGGAAGTACCAGGTCTTGCCATGGACCAGAAGCGCGTTGTGGTCGGTATAGAAAATGATCGAGGAGCCGTCGGACTGATCGCCGTAGAGCATCAGCTGGTAGTCGGCATTGCCGGGGGTTGCGGCAAAGCGGTTGATGGTCTCAGCCATCGCTTTGGACGAGAGCATAGGCTGGAAGCGAACCAGGGCGATGTGCGCGGCGATGAGGATGACGGCCATGGTGAGCGCCACGGTGACGGTGGACTCGACGGCGTGGCCGCGGCGGCGCAGGCGCCATGCGGCGAGCGGACCAAGCAGAAAGGCGAGGGCGGCGACGACGGCGGGCAAACGCAGGGCTGCGAACGACGGGCCGGTAAGGTCGAAGAAGTGAGACATGGAGAGCGTATAGCCGCCCACGTCGCGATGCGCCATGAGGGTGCCGATGTCGGCGACGAAAGGGAGATGGCGGGACTCCCATAGTCCATAAGCCAGGATCGCCGAGGCGATGAGGCCGAGCACGGCGAAGACGGCGTTCGCGCCGGTGACCCAGCCCGCTGCGGGGTGGTTTCCGTCAGGAGACTCTTCGACGGTGGCGAGGGCGCCGGCGATGAGCATCAGCACGGCGGGGTAGATGGGCCAGGTGTAGTACTCCTGGTTGGTGGAGATGGCGAAAAAGATCAGAATGAAACCGGCGTAGAGGGTCAGCAGCAGGCTGGTGCGAGCGCGGAAGCGGAGGCGCGCGGCGAGCGCGGAAGAGTCGTGCGCGGAGAGCTGCGGATCCAGAAACTGGATGGTGTTGGTGACGTCGTAGCGCAGGTTCTGCGCGAAGACCCGGCGGTCGCGCCACGCGCGGCGAAGAGCGACGGGCAGAAACAGGCTCCAGGGGAAGATCCAGATGAGCTGGCCGAGCCAGAAAACGAGCCAGGGCTGGCGATTGTAGTCATCGGGGTAGCGCTTGCCGAGGAAGCGGAGAAAGTGCTCGTTGATGAAGTAGAAGTAGAAGAATCCGTGAACATTGCCGGGCGAGGGTACGTTGCCGACGGGGTGGCCGTGGTCGGGATTGGCGAGACCGCAGAGGATGTGCCAGGGCGCGCCGATGGCGAAGAAGACGAGCAGGCCGGTGAAGAGGCGAAATTCGCGCCAGCGGCGCCACTCGCCGGTGAGGATGAGATACGGGACGAGCGCGGCGACGAAGAAGACGGGCGCGATGAGTCCTTTGGCAAGCAGGGCCAGCGCGAGGGCAGCGTAGGCGATGTAGAGGCGCAGGGGCTTGCGGTCTTCGAGTCCGGTGAGGAAGCAGTAGAGAGCCAGGATCTCAAAGAGAGTGAGGATCGACTCGGGAATCAGGAAGCGCGTAAAGAGAAAAACTCCGACCGCGGTAAGCATGCCCAGGGCGGCGTAGAAAGCGGAGCGGTCGCCCCACGCGCGGCGGCTCCAGAGCCAGCAGAGCAGGACGCAGCCGAGAACCGCGAGAGCCTGGGGCAGGTGGGTTGCAAAGACGTTGAAGCCGAAGATGCGGTAATCGACGGCGACCATCCAGTAAGGGAGCGGGGGCTTCTCGAGGTAGCGGATGCCGTCGACGTAGAGGGTGACCCAGTCGCCGCTGGTGACGATATGGCGGGCAGCCTGGGCATGGGAGGCATCGGCGTCGTCGAGGAGCGCGGGCGAGAAGAGTGCGGCAAAATAGACGGCGGCAAAGACGAGCAGCAGGAGCGTCCAGGCGCGGCGGGGGGTGGAAAACAGCGAGGACTGTGCGGGCTGCGGCGAATCCACGGCGGCGCTTCGGAGGGTTATTTGTTCCGGGGGCGGCACAAAGTTCAGAATAACAGTGAGAAGCAGGCGCGGATCGAGTCGGGAGTTATGAGGCACGAGATCGAGGACATTCGAAGGCTGGCGGCGACGCTCAGGGAGAATCTGATGAAGTGCGCCCAGGATACCGGAGTGGACCCGGTTCACGACACGCGGACGGGGACGCGCCGGCTGCAGGCGACCCTCGAGAGCCTGGTGCGCGAGCTTCCCGAGGGCGATGCGGGCCTGGCGATGCGGGAAGCGGCGGCGGGGACCATGCAGACGCTCAGGAAAATCAGGAGGGCGGCGGCGCCGGTGCGCGATCTGGATGTGCATCGCAAGCTCGTGAGCAAGCTGGCGAAACGCACGGTGGATTCCGCGCGCGCGAACGGGACGAAAGGCGACGCGGAGACGGATGAACAGCGGGCAGTGGAGGCGGCCATCGGCAGCCGGCCGGATGCGCTCGAGACCGAACAGGCTGGGCTGCGGGCGAGTGGCGTGGAACATCAGGCGGTCGATCTGGACGCGTGGCTGAAGCATCGGCGCAACGAGGCCGCTCAGGAGCTACAAGCGCAGGCGAAACGGCTGGAAGCGAAGCTCGACAGAAGGCTGCGCGAGCTCGATGCCGCGTTGCGCGGGCAGGGTGGACGGCGGATGAGGAAGAAATCGCCGGCCAGGGTAGCGCTGGACAGCTTTGCATGCCTGGCCAGCGAGATGCAATTGCTGGACGCCGCGAATCTGCACGACTTTCGCAAGGGCGCGAAGAAGGCGCGCTACGTCGCGGAGCTGGCGGTGAACGGGGACGCGGAAGCGGCAAATGTGGGCGGAACGCTGAAGAAGCTGCAGGACGAGATCGGAGACTGGCACGACTGGCTGGTTCTGGCCGACGAAGCGCATGCCGCGCTGGGCGAGGGAGGGGCGGAACTGACGAGCCTGGTGGAAGCGGAGCGTGAAAAGCACTTCGTGGCGGCGATGAAGGCGGCGGCGAAGCTGCGCGGCCGGCTGATGGGGGAATGGCTGGCGGTGTCAGGGACGGCGAAGAGGCGGCCGGCGAAAAAGCGGCCAGCCCGTTCGAGTCGGCGCGGCGCGCCTCGCTCCGGGCAGGCTCCGAGTCGGTCAGCGGAAAAGCGGCCAGCGGAAAAGCGGTTAGCGGGTTAGCGAGTCGCAATCCAGCAGGCCGGCAGGAGATGGGATTGATTTGGCTCGTGTATCGTGCAGAGTGAATCCGTAGAGGAGGTTGAGCAAGTTTTCGCGGGCTATGCAGACCTTTGCGGCGATCGACATCGGATCGAACTCGTGCCGGCTGAAGATCGGCCGCGTGGTGCAGCACCGGCTGCGCATTGTCCACGAAGACCGCGAAGTGACGCGGCTGGGCGCGAGCGTCTTCGAGTCGGGAATCGTGTCGCCGGAGGCGATGGCGGCGACGCTGCGGACGCTGAAGCGCTTCTACAAGGCGGTACAGGCGAACGGAACCGACCGTGTGCGCGCGGTGGCGACTTCTGCGATGCGGGATGCGCGGAACTCGCGTGCGTTTCTGGCCTGGGTGCGCGACGAGACGGGGTGGGATGTCGAAATCATCTCGGGGCTGGAAGAGGGACGGCTGATCCATCGCGGGGTGGTGGAGAATGAGCCGGGCGCGGGCGGGCGCTGCCTGCTGATCGATGTGGGCGGCGGCAGCTGCGAGATCACGCTCTCCGAGCACAAGCGGATTCGGGAGACGGTAAGCCTGCCGCTGGGCGCGGTGCGGCTGACCCAGGAGTTCCTGCCCAGCGAAGTGCCGGGTAAGGAGGAGGTCGCGCGGCTGCGACAGTTCCTGGGGCGGGAACTGCGCCGGGCGCGGAGGCGCATCGACCCAACGGGAGTGCGGCTGACGATTGCGACGTCGGGTACCGCGGCGGCGCTGGCGGATGCGAGCCGGTTCCTGAGCAAGGGCCGCGGCAAGGCGCGCGAGGAGCGGGCGATGGCGCCTGCGGCGACGGTGCGGCGGCTGGCGCGCAAACTGACAAAGATGAAGAACGCCGAGCGCATGATGGTTCAGGGAATCGGGCCGCGGCGGTCAGAGATCATCGTGGCCGGGGCGCATGTGTTTGCCGAGGCGCTGGAACACTTCGCGCTGCCGGGCTTTCGCTATTCGCCGATGGGGTTGCGGGATGGGATGCTGGCGCAGTTGCTGGCGGAGCAGGATCCGCGAGCGCTGCTGCACCGGGAGTTCGAACGGGAGCGCTGGGAGGCGGTTGAGGAGGCCTGCCGGCGGTACGGGATCGATCCGCGCCAGGCGGAGCCGGTGCGTCAGCACGCGGCACAGCTCTTCCGCGACCTCGACAGCGTGCACGGACTGCCGCCCGAATATCGGACGTGGCTGGAAGCGGCAGCGATGCTGCGGGATATTGGGAAATTCCTGAACCACCAGGGCTATCACCGGCATGCGCAGTACATCATCGCCAACTCGGAGCTGTATGGATTCACGCCGCAGCAACGCGTGGTGACGTCAGCGATTGCGCGCTACCAGGGCAAGAGTAGGCCCGCGCCCGAGGGACGAACGATGCGGCAGGTGCCTCCGGACGAGTACGAACACGTGCGGCGGGCGGTGGTGCTGCTGCGTCTGGCGGTGGCGCTGAATCAGGACCGGGCGAGCGACGTGCTGCAGGTGCGGGTGCGGGTATATCCGAAGCGCGTGCTGCTCGAACTGCGCCCAGGACGCACCGGGGCGGAACTGGAGCTGTGGTCGCTGCGCAAGGAAGCGGATTACTTCCGGGAAGTCTTCGGGCGGGACCTCTTTGTGGCTTTGGAGTAGACCCCGCGCAGGATGCGGGGATCGACCAGCCAGTGGAGGGTCCCAGGGAGACGGGCGCAGTCGATGCGGGCGATGGCGCCCTTGCGGAGACGAACGCTGGTGCGGCCGGCGGGAGCGATGAGCGAGCCGAGGAAGGTCGCCAGGCTGGGATTGTGGCCCACGACCAGGGCGTTCTCATACTTCTGCAGGCTGCGCACGAGCTCCTGAAATTTGGCTACGGTGGCCTCGGGCGCAAGCCCGTCGCTGATTTCGATCTTGCCGCTGTAGTCGGTTTCGTTGCCGACCAGCGAAGCGGTTTGCAGAGCGCGCTTGAGGGGGCTGGAAACAATGCGATCGAACTGCACATTGAGCGCGTTGAGATAGCTGCCGACGAGCAGGCACTGCTGCTTGCCCTCCTTGTCCAGAGGGCGCTTCACGTCGACGACAGGATTGGCGCGGCGAGTTCCTGCGCTGGCATGACGAAGGATGTAGAGATTCATAGAAAAATGAAAGAAAACCTGCAACGGACCCGAGTTGCGGTTGCTTTTAACCAGATTGTAACAATCGAAATGGCCGGGAATTGTTAATTTTGCGGGCCTTTCGGCACATCGACGACGTCGATGCTGAAGTTCGCTGCAGGCTGTCGTCCCGTCTGGCAACCGCAGAGCGAAATCAATCGCTCAGAGCCGCGCGCGAGTAACAATTCTCGAACCATCCGCGAGACCTGTTGCTTTCCCAAAGGAGTTGTGGCATTCTCCTGTTGGTAAGCCAAATGGCGAGACGGTGGATTGCTCACGTGAAGCAGAAAAAGGATGTGCAGCAGGGAACGCTGGCGCTGATGGTGCTGAAGACCCTCGATGTGCTGGGTCCATTGCACGGCTACGGGATTGCGCGGCGGATCGAGCAGATCAGCGGCGATGTGCTCTCGGTCAACCAGGGAACGCTCTATCCGGTCCTTCTCAGGCTGGAGCAGGAAGGCGCGGTCGAATCAGACTGGGGGCCGTCAGAGAACAACCGCCGCGCCCGGTTTTATCGCTTGACGCGCGTTGGGCGCAGTCTGCTCGAAGCTGAGCGGCGCGACTGGGAGCAGACCGCGGCGATCATCGCCCGGTTCTTCGAGGTAAAGTCGGAGGACCTGGCATGAGGGCGCTAAAGCGGCTGCTGGCACGGATTCGAAACGTCGCCGCAAGCCGGCGTGGCGACGAGCGGCTGCGCGAGGAGATGGAAGCGCACCTGGCGATGCAGTCCGAGGAGAACGTGCGGGCGGGAATGTCGCCGATGGAAGCTCGACGCCAGGCGCGGCTGAAGTTCGGAGCCATCGAGTCGGTGCGGGAGGATTACCACGCGGAAGAAGGTCTGCCGATACTCGAATCCGTGGCGCAGGACACGCGGTTCACGCTTCGGCAGATGCGGCGATCTCCCGGTTTCACGCTGGCTGTGGTGCTCACACTGACTCTGGGCATTGGCGCGACGACCGCGATTTTCACGCTGGTGTATTCCACGCTGCTGCGCAGCCTGCCCTATCCCGCGGCCGACCGCATCGTCGCGATCCATGACACACGGATCAGCGGCCAGTCCACCGGCGGCCTGATGAGCGTGCCGCGCTACTTCGACGTGCTGGCGCGGAACCGGTCGTTTGCCGCCATGGGCTTTTTCTTCTTCGATCAATCCACCATGATTGCCGGCAATCGCCTGCCGATGGCCGTGCAGGCAGCGGGGACGAATGCCGCCTTCTGGAATGTGCTGGGCGCGCGGCCCATGCTGGGGCGAATCTTTGACGCGCGGGACGATCAACCGAAGATGCCCGAGACCGTCGTGCTGAGCTACAGCGGTTGGCAGAAATTGTTTG
Source organism: Acidobacteriaceae bacterium (assembly GCA_035505395.1). Taxonomy (GTDB): domain Bacteria; phylum Acidobacteriota; class Terriglobia; order Terriglobales; family Acidobacteriaceae; genus Palsa-343. The sequence continues at coordinate 11,484 of DATJQW010000166.1, read as the reverse complement.
GCGGCGCCCCGGGCGTGCTTCACGAGCGCATCACGCTCGACGGTGCGGCCGCCACGATCATCGGCGTGATGCCGCCGAGTGTCGATGCGCCGAGCGGGATCGACATGTGGCACACGGCGCAGTTCCCGGCGTCCGGGTGGAACTATCGCGGCGAGGCGGTGCGCTTCATCAATGTCCTCGCGCGCCTGCGGCCGGGCGTGACGGCGGCGATGGCGCAGAGCGATCTGAACCGCATCGGCGTTCAATTGCAGAGCCAGTATCCGCAGACCGACGGCGTGTGGCGATTTACCAGCGAGTCGCTGCGCGACGACCGTTACGGCGCGCTGCGTCCGGCGCTGGTGGCGCTGCAACTGGCCGCGGCGGTGCTGCTGCTGATTGCGTGCGTCAATGTCGCGAACCTCCTGCTCTCGCGGGCGTCGGCGCGGCAGCGGGAAGTCGCGGTGCGGCGGGCGCTGGGTGCCTCCGCGGGAAGGATCGCACGCCAGTTTCTGACGGAGAGCCTGGTGCTTGCCATCGTCGGAGGCAGCGCGGGTTTGGCCGCGGCGTGGCTGCTGGTGCACGAAGCCGCCGCGAAGCTTCCCGGCCGGCTCAGCGCTCCGGGCACCGTGGAGATGCACTGGCCGGTGGCGGCGCTGGCGGCAGCGGTTTCGATTTTGACAGGGATTGCCTTCGGCCTGGTTCCCGCGGCCGAGAGCCGAAGGGTGGAGCTGAATACGGCGATGAAACGCGGTGAGGCACGCGCGGGCGGGAGTGGAAATCGCTTTCGCAGCGCGCTGGTGGCAGCGCAGGCCGGTCTTTGTCTGGTGCTCCTGGTGGGCGCGGCTTTGCTCGGCGAATCGCTGTGGCGGCTGGTCAGGTCGCCCCTGGGTTTCGAACCCGATCATCTGCTCACCTTCTCAGTAAAACTGCCCTGGGATGCGCAGAACGCCGCGATCACGAACTTCTACGATGCTGTGCAGCGCCGCGTCGAGGCCCTGCCAGGTGTCGTGGCCGTGGGCCAGATCAGCGCCCTGCCCACCAGGGACTGGCACCTGCGCAGCAGCTTCGACGCCGACTGGCTGCCGCGCATCCCCAATCAACCCGCCATCAACGCCGAAGACCGCAGCATCGCCGGCAATTTGCTCGGCGCGATGCGCGTGCCTCTGCTGCAGGGGCGGACTTTCACGGACGCCGATACTCGATTGCAGCAGTCCCCCGTGCTCGTGAACCAGGCATTAGCGCAGCGTTTCCTGCCGGGAGGGAATCCCGTCGGCCGGCATCTGCTTGCCGGCGGTGAATCGCACGAGATTATCGGCGTGATTGCCAACATTCGGGGAACTGCCGGTGCGTTGTCGAATCCGATTGGTCCGGAGGTCTATTGGCCGGCCGACTCGCCCGGCGCCTCGGCCCAGGGCCGCTATTTCGTGGTCCGCACGCAGCTGCCGCCCGCGGCACTGATCCGCTCCATTCGCGAACAGGTGCACGCCGTCGATTCGCGACAGGCGATCGGCGATGTCGCCACCATGGATGAACTGCTCGACCAGTCGGTCGCGCAACCCCGCCTCAACATGGCGGTGGTGGCTGCGTTTGCGGGCATCGCGCTGCTGCTGGCGTGCGTGGGCATCTATGGCGTGGTCGCGTATTTCGTCGCACAGCGGACGCAGGAGATCGGCGTGCGCATGGCGCTGGGAGCGACGCGAAGCCAGATTGCGGGGTTGTTCCTGCGCCGTGCCATGGTTCCCACCGTCGCTGGAGCGGCCGCAGGAACCGGCTTCGCTCTCGCGGCCGGCCGTCTGCTGAGCAGCCAGCTTTATGGCGTGCAGGTTGACGATCCCCGGATCTACGCCGCCTCGGCGCTCGCGCTGCTGATTCCGGTGCTTGCGGCAGCCATGGGAGCGGCCCTGCGTGCGGCGAGAATGAATCCGCTGGATGCGCTGAGGATCGAATAGCTGGAGACTGACACGGGCATCGATGGGCGGTCTTGCGTTTCTGGTACAGCGTCTTTCTGAGAAGGCTTTAACCTTCGGCGGAAATCTGAACTTTTCCGCGGGCGGCTACGTGCAGGGCTGAGGGGGATGGAGCTTGCGAAGCTCCCGGCTGGTGGGCGCTTGTCTGCGGCGGTACGGGAGGGGCTGGAACATCATCGCGCGGGACGGTTGCGGGAGGCGGCGCAGTGCTATCAGCGGGCCCACGGGGAGAATCCCGCCGACGCCGACGCGCTGGCCCTTTTGGGAATCCTGGCGCGACGATCGGGGCAGTTGGAGGATGCGATCCGGCTAACAGCGCTGGCCGTGGAGTTGCGGCCGGAGCACGCAGGGTTTCGGTTGAGCCTGGCGCAGGCGTACCTGCTGACGCGAAAGACCGATGCAGCCGAGGATTGCTGCTGGCAAGTGCTGGAGAAGCATCCGGACGCCGCGGCGGCCTGGTGCTGCCTGGGTGAAGTGGAGCTGGCGCGCGGAAACGAGATGAACGCGCGGCTCGACTGGGAGCATGCGATCGCCTGCGGGGGACCCTGGACGCGCGCCGAGAAGGCGCTGGGGCACCTGTTGGCGCGGCGTGGAGAAATCGAAGCAGCGGTGCGGGTGTATCGTGCCGCGGTCCGCAAAACGCCGCGCGATGCGACTCTGCACTTTGCTCTGGGAGCCGCGCTGGCGGCGCGCGCCGATAAATCCGGTGCGAGGTCCGCCTATGAGGAGGCGCTGCGGCTGCGGCCGAACTTTCCCGAGGTGCTGCTGAATCTTGGGAATCTTTTCTACGACGAGGGTGACTGGGGGCGGGCTGCGCTGTGCTGCCGCAGAGCGCTGCGCCTGCGGCCGGATTACGCGAGGGCGTGGTGCAATCTGGGCAACGCGCTGCAGATGCTTGGCGCCGCACGGGCTGCGATCGAGTGCTACGAGCGGATGCTCGGGATCGCGCCGCAGACTGTGGCGGCGCACCACAACCTGGGCAATGCATGGCTAGCGCGGAAGGATTATCACCGGGCTGAGGAACTTTTTCGGCGGACGGTGGATCTCGAGGAGCGGGCGGAGCACCACAACAGTTTGGGCAACGCGCTCTACCAGCAACGCAGGGACCGGGAGGCGACGGCCTGCTATCGCAAGGCCCTGGAACTCGATCCGAATTACGCGGCGGCGCATACGAATCTGGCGAATGCGCTGCTGCGCGAAGGCCAGCGCGAGGAGATGATCGCGCATTATCAGCGCGCCGTGGAGCTGGATCCGCAGAGTGCCGGCGGCCATTACAACCTGGCGCTGGCGCATCTTCGCGAAGGGCGATGCGGAGAGGGTTGGCGCGAGCACGAGTGGCGCTGGGATTTTCGCGAGCTGAAGCTGAGGCGCAGGAAGTTCGCCGCGCCGCAGTGGAAGGGCGAGGCGCTGAACGGTGCGGCTATTCTGCTGCATGCGGAGCAGGGCCTGGGCGACACGCTGCAGTTCATTCGCTATGCGCCGCTGGTGGCCGAGCGCGGCGGAAGCGTCGTGGTGGAAGTGCAACCACCGCTGCAACGCTTGCTCGGGAGGCTGCCCGGGGTGAAGCAGGTGATTGCGCGGGGTGCGCCGCTGCCGTCGTTCGCGTGGCACTGCCCCCTGATGAGCCTGCCGCTGGCCTTTGCAACGGAGATCGGGACGATTCCGGTGCGGACCCCGTATGTGCACGCGGAGCAAAGCGAGGTGGAGACCGCGTGGCGACGCTGGCCAGGCGAGGGACCGAGGGTGGGCGTTGCGTGGGCAGGGAATCCGCGGCATGGGAATGACCGGCAACGGTCAATGGCGTTGCGGGAGCTGCTGCCGCTGGCAGATGTGGAGGGGGTTCGATGGTATTCGCTGCAGACGGGAGCAGCGGAGAGGCAATTGCGCGAGCTCGCCTTTCCGGCGGTGGACGCACTGGCAGGGGTGACGGATTTCGCGGTGACCGCGGCGCTGATGGGGACGCTCGATCTGGTGATCAGCGTGGATACCGCAGTCGCCCATCTCGCGGGGGCTATGGGAATTCCGGTGTGGGTGGTGCTGCCGCAGCTTGCCGACTGGAGGTGGATGGACGAGCGTGAGGATTCGCCGTGGTATCCGACAGCGCGGCTTTTTCGCCAGCAGACGGCGGGGGACTGGTCAGCGCCGGTGGAGAATATGCGGGAGGTGCTGCAGGGGATGGTAGCCCATCGCGGCGGGGTGTCCGGCAAATGGCGTGCGAAGTGCACGACGCCGTGGAAACCAGCCAGCGAGCCTGACGTACGGGCGCCACGGATCGCGCCGAGCGCTCAGGTAATGGGCTGCGGCGCGGGGATGGGACCGGGATAAGGTTCCGGGTCGGGTTCCGGCGGCGGACCGGGAGCGGGTTCAGGTTTTGGCTCCGGAGGAATGCCGGGAGCGGGCTCGGGGCCGGGGTCGATGCCGGGAATTTGCCCAGGTGTGACGAGTTCGGAAAGCGGATGCACTGCAACATGGGAACGCGTGGCCGCGAAGTCGGTTGCCTCATCGAGTTGCCAGAGTTCCGAGACGAGGAGGCCGCCCAGCCGCGAGTGTGCGGAGCGGCAGGCGAAACCCTGGCGTGCAAGGGATTCGCGCCATGGTGGCAGCTCACGAACGCTGAGGCCGGTGAGCAGGCGGAAGGCCCCATACAGGGCAGCGATGACAGATCGGCAGAGCCACGCGCGGAGAGCCGAGCCGGCGGGGACCTGAAATTCGGAGACAACCCAGCGCGCGCCAGGAGCGAGATGCGGGCGGAGGCGGGCGACGAGAGATTCGGTTTCGGCGGCGGTGAGGCAGTCGAGGAAGAAGTGGGTCGCGACCAGGTCGTAATCCGCGGTCGACGGCACGAAGCTGCGAATGTCGGCGCGAGCAGTGGTGAGGCGTTGCTCCGCACCGTGGCGAATCGCTCGGGCTCGCAGTCGGCGCAGCATGGCGGGGCTGCCGTCGACGGCGTCGGCGCGAAGATCAGGAGTGGCGGCGAGGAGGCGCGCAGCAAAGCGGCCATCGCCATCGCCGAGAATGAGCGCGCGGCGGCAGTGCATCAGATCCGGCAGAAAGAAGAAGCGGCAGCGCTCGAGCATGGGGCCGAAGGAGAGATATTCCCCTGCCTGGTAGACAGCGGCGACGCGGTCGAATCTTCGCGGATTGCTCACACGCGCCACGGGATCGTCAGCATGAGGGGCGTGAGCAGCGCAGTGTCGGCCAGGATGCGCAGGGCCAGCGTGGAGAGGTCGCCGCGGTCTGCGGCGGCCCGGCGGCGCGAGCGGGAAAAATCGCGATCGAGAGCAAAGAGCAGCAACGCGGAAGCCAGCATCGCGGCCAGCAGACGAAAGACGCCGGACTCGTGCGCGGCGGGAACCATCAGCGCGGCGGTGATGCAGGCGATCAGGAGCGCCAGGGTGGACGCAAAGGACCAGCGCCGCGGCGGTTTTGCGGATTCCCAGGCGTGAATGCAGGCGCAATTGAGCCAGCAGAGCGCGGCGAAGAGCGCTGCGAGCCAGAGCAGATCGACGTGAGCGGCCGTCGACCCGGCCCAGGCGGGAACCACAGTGGCGGCGGCAAAGACCGGCGCAACTGCGAGTTCGTGGGGAAAGCGGACTCGAATTTTCGGCTGGTGCACGGCGGCGAAATAGGCCATTGCGACGGCAAAGATCCACACATCTTCACCGCGAGCGGCAGCGGGCATGCGAAAGACGATCAGCCAGATCAGAGGAGCGATGGATAGTGCGCCGCAGATCAGCAAAGCGCGGCGATGGCGTGCGTGGAAGAAGTGCCGTTCGCGCAGATCGGCACCCGACGCGCCGAGGCGGCTGTCGAGGAGACGGTCGCCGACATAGAGGAGCCAGGTGCCAAGACCGAGAACGGCGATGGCGGACCAGGAGACGGTTGCGGCCACGGCGCGGGTAAAGCTCCAGGCCCAGAGGACGGCGACCGTGGGAGCGTCGAGGCTGAGGAAGTGCCAGTAAACAGGAACGGCGCGCAGCAGAGACTGGCGCCGTTCTCTCGTGAAGAAGACTGGTGCCGGGGAAGCCAGGGCCACAAGTCCATTTTAGAAGTGAAAACGATCCCTCACCCGGCCGTAGAAGGCGCGGATCATTTTCGTATTGGAACGATCAGCGGCGACTTCAGAGGCCGCCATCGCCCGCGGAGAGTACGAATCGACAGAAGATTGCGTAAAAACGACTAATAGTTGAACCGGTAGCGAAACTCGCCGTAAATCTGGCGTGGATCGTTCCAGTGGAAACCCCCGAAGGTCAGGCTGTTATCCAGTTGTACGCGCCGATTGGCCACGTTCACGGCATTCGCGGAAACTGTGTACTTTTCAGCGAACGTCTTGCCGGCGGAGAGATCGAATGTGGTGTGGCCGGGCAGATAGGAGCCTGGATATTGCGCATTGGGCAGCCCGTATAACCCATTGGTGAAGCCGGATCCGTAATAAACGTTGGTCGATGCATACGCGTGCCAGGGCAGAACGCCATTGAAACCCACGTTGAGCGTGTTTCTCTGGTCGTGGTCGACGGGCGCAAGCCCGGGCGGAATGTCGAGCGGGCATGCCGTGCCAACCGAGGGCGGGCAGATCAGGCCGCCGGTGATCGGCGAGGTCGCCTGCGCAATCTGGTTGGCGTAGGCAAGATGGAATTGCCCGTGGTGCAGAACGTCTGGAGAGCGCAGGGTGAGCTGCCATCCCTGGATCTGCGCGTAAGCCCAGGTGATGGGCCAGAAGACGTTCGATTCGCCGATATTGTTGTGATCCAGCCAGTTCTCCGCTCTGGTCTCGTAGTTATAGGCGGCCAGATTCCAGTTGCGGTAGGGAATGGAGACGCCGTACTGCCACTGGATATCGCGTTCGCCGTGGAGCGGAGCGAAGGTGAAGTCCTGGCTGTTGGCCAGGCCCATGAGAGCGCCGGTGGCCGTCGACAAGGGCGGCGCCTGGTAGTAGTAGCCGTAGAAGCCCCGGAACACCCAGTTCAGGTGCGGCACCCGCAGCGCCCCGCCAACCCGCGGATCGGTGGCATGCTCCGAGATGGTTGCGTCGAACTGCGTTTCCCGCAGGCCGCCGATCAGCGTAAACCAGGGAGTCAGTTTGAACTTGTCATTGAGGAATTCGGCGACTAATCCCCCGTTGACCCCGATCGATGAGGAGGGATAGTTGGTCGAGCCGTCGGTGAAGACGTTTTCGAAGGAGTTGTACTGGTGCTGATAAAAGCTATAGAAGCCTGCCTCCAGATCGTTCCTGCGATCGGTTGAACTGAGGACGGTCTGGGCTCCGGCATAGCTGGCATTCTGCTGGACGGTTGAGATGACCGGATAATCGTGGGCGCCGCCGTTATAGTCCGCCCCGTTGTAGTGATAGAAGGGCGAAACGGTCAGCAGCGTATCCGGATTGAACGTGTGGATCCAGGAGAGGATCGCGTAGCCGTCCGGTTCCACTTCGGCGTCGTGCAGGCCGTAGCTGGGAGACTCGCCCGAGGATTCCAGGATTTGGTTTCCGGATGAGTTGGGGTCGGGGTCGATGGGGATCTGGTAATAGTCCCGCCGGAGCGACGTGACGAGCCGATATTGGTTTTTGGGGTTGGGATTAGCGATGAAGGTAGCGAAACCTCCGAAGCCGTTCTCGGCATCGTTCACAACCTGAGGGATGGGGGTCTGGAGGCCGTAAGCGCTGCGGTTCCCGTTCAGGCTCGCGTACCAGGCAAAGCGCTCAGTGTGCGATCCGCAGCTGATCTGGTTGTCGGTCTGGTAGAAATTGCCGGCCGTAACGACAAGGTCGCATTGCCGGTCCCGTTCGAAACCGGTGCGGGGCACGACGTTGAAAATTCCGTAAGTGCGGTCGCCATAGTCAGCGTCGTAGCTGCCGCTGAAGACCTCGAGATAGTCGATGTCGCGCGGGTCGATCTGCGGTCCCAGGTTGGTTGCGATGTTGGTATTGGGGATGGGGATGCCGTCGATCAGCCACTCCACCTGATGGCCGCCCAGCATGTGCAGCATGTCGTGGGTCACATAGGCCGCCGGGACGTAATCGGTGATCATCTCCATGCCGTTGGTGCGGTCGGCGCCCGGAGTGTCCTGAATGTCGGTGCGGCTCAGCATGGTGGTCGGGGTGACGCTGTCGGCGGTTGGTCCTACCTGCGTTTCCTGCACCAGGACGGTTTCTTTCACGCCTGCGAGAGCCAGCTGAAAATGAAGCACCGGAGCGGTGTCGGACTGAACGACTACTGATTGGCTCACCGGCTGAAACCCGCTGGACGAGACGGTGACGGTGTAGTCGCCGATGGGCACGGAATTGAACAAAAATTCCCCGTTGTCATTGGAGTCCTGCGACTGCGTCCAGTCTGAATTCTGAGCTTTGAGGGTGAGGTGTGCACCCTGAATGGGACGGTGCTGAGGATCGTGAACGACGCCGCGAACGGAGCCGAAAATAGTGGCGAATGCGGCCGAATGCAGCAGAAAAACGACCGCAAATAAGCCGACCGCGCTCCTCGCAAAATATTTCCTCTCTCGCGCGTCCGGCAGGCGAACGAGCGCCGCCGCCGGCAGAAGCCTTCGTAGCATGGGGATCTCCTTGCTGTTGTTTCGTTATGTAACAGTTACGGTGACAAAAGGAGTCGCGCACGACGGGGGCGCCGTGCGATCCATTTGCTCTGAGGACTGATTACAGAACGGCGATCAGAGGAGGGCCCCGCTTCTGGCGGGCACGGTGGAAGGAGATGCGATAGCCGGCCTCAGCCTGCGGAACGGCCAGGGCGAGAACGGCCGCATAACGAACGGAGGCCGCGTGCCGATGCGATGCAAAGGCGTGCGGCAGCATCACGGCGAGGCCGGCGAAGGGCGAGTAAGGACACTTCTCGGAGACGACGGGATGGCCCGGGACCTGGCCCATCATCATGGCGTACATCATGCAGTGATGCTTGCCGTTGCGGCGGCAGCAGGCGGGAAGGGCGGCTTCGTCGACGGTTCCGGTGAAGATGGGCGCAATGAGGGGCGCGCTGAAGACCAGCACCAGCATCGCTGCCAGGACGCGCCGCATGGGGGGATTCTAGCAAAAGGCAAACACCGCGAGCTGCGGCCGGTTGGGGCAGCTCGCGAAGCGGGCGCCGGATGCGGCTACTGCGGAGTGGTGGTGTAAGCCTCCTGGACGAGGGTCCAGATGTCTTTTTTCGTCGTCGTCAGGTTCAGGCGCTGGTAGGAAGACCCCGCAGTGTCCTTGTCCGGCACAAAAGTGAGCGTGTACTGGTGATCGAGCAGCGCGGTCAGCTTCGAATAGGCGTCATCTCCTTTGTCCCGCTTGCCCTCTACCATGTAGCCGCCGGTTTCATTGCAGATGTGTTCGAGAATATCTTTTCCGTCGATGGCCGGCTGAGAGGGCTGCTGGCCGCCGCCTCCTCCTCCGCCGCGGGGATATCCACCACCCCCTCCCGGATATCCGCCACCGGGATAGCCGCCGCCGCCACCGGGAAAGCCGCCGCCGTGCCGGCTCATGCCCTGGTTGGGGTTGCGCTGCTGCTCTTCTTCGGGCTTGTAGTAGATGGTGAAGATGGCGGTGTGGGTGGTCTGTGCGGCGTCCACGGCGTCAGCGAGAGTCTCCTTGCTGTCGCGATCGACGCCATCGGTGACGATCACCAGGATGTGTTTGCCGGGCTGGCCTTTCATCTCCAGCGTGGACGCGAGATAGATGGCATCGTAGAGCGTTCCACCGGCGCTGCTGCCGCCCCAGTGCGGCTGATTTTGCCCACCGTTTCCATTCTGTCCTCCATTGCCGCTGTCTCCGCCATTGTTGTCCTGGCTGTTGCCGAACGAAGGCGAGCCGATCTGATTGATGGCGTCGTGCAGCTTGTTGACGGCAGAGGTGGGGTCGGCAAGCAGGTCGACTTCATTGCCGTACTGGATGACGAAGGCCTTGTTGGAGACGCCGGGAAAGTTGTGGTCGATGAAGTGAACGGCCGAGAGACGCTCATCGCCCAGCTCACCGCGCAACCCCGATCCAGTCTCGGCGATGATGCCAATGGTCATCTGGGAGGGTTGCTGGTCTTCGGTAAAGGACTGAATGGTCTGCTTCCCGCCATTGTCGACGAGGACCAGGTCGGCAGCCGTCAGGCTCTTTACCGGGTTGCCGTGGGCATCGACGACGGTGACGGGCAGGGTGATGGCGCCGACATCGGACCCGGCAGCGGGCGCCGCTGTCTGGGGAGAGGCAGAGGCGGGTTTTTGGGCCAGTGCGCTCCCCAGCAGGATGGCGCTCGCGGCGGCCAGAGAGGCGGTACGGCGGGCATGAATTTTCATAGTCTTAGCCTGGATGGCGTTGAAACACAGATTAGACGCAGGGACTCGGAACAGGGTTTCGCACCCGCGAATCGGCGGAGTGGATTTTCAGGCTTCACGGCGGCGGAAGAGCCAGTAGTCAAGGGAATAGTGGCCGGCGCCGAAGATGAGCAAAATCAGGGACGCGATGAGGAACGGGAAGGCTGCGTCGCTGTAGAAGGCATCGGGATTGCTGACAATGGAGGCGAGAGCAGCGAGGTCGGTGACAACGTAGGCCACGATCATGTCAGCGGCCAGCAGGAAGCCCAGGAGGCGCGTGCCGAGGCCGAAGATGAGCAAAACGCCACCGGCGAGCTCGAGCAGCGAGATGAGGAAAGCCGCGACGCCGGGTGCGGGAATGTGCAGGCTCGAGAAGTAGCTGGTGACGTGGTGCAGGTGATGGAGCTTGCCCCAGCCGGTCTGGGCGAATTGCCATCCCCAGTAAAGGCGAACGAGGAGCAGAAAGGGCGACTGCAGCGCGGCCGAGCCATGCTGGAAGCGGCGATAGGGATCAGCGTGGAAGCCGGATTTCCCTGCGTGGGAAGTCGCGGGAGTCGCAGAGGGCATGGTTACCTGCCTTTCCCGTGCGAAAGGGAGCCTATTGCGTAAACCATCCCAGCATAGCCCAGTCAGCGAAGGTTTCCTGCAGAAACGCGTTGCGCCCGCTGTCGGGCATGGCGGAGGACGCGAAAGCGAAATCGATGGCCTGGCCGAGGGTGCGGCCGGCGAGCAGCGCCGAGAGCAGGTTGAATTCTTCCTGGCTGAGCGGCTTGTACCAGACGGTGTTCTCGAGGCGATGGACCGCAAGCCAGATGGGTTTGGGCGCGAGCGCGGCGACGCGGCGTACGTGGGTTCTCCTGCGCGCTGCGCTGGCGTTGTTGGCGGAGCCGGCCGAACTGCCGTCTTCATTGCGGACCTGCAGGAGCAGGTCGTCGACGGGGTAAGAGAGCGCGAGGACGCGCAGATAGGGCTGCAGGCGCAGGATGGAGTCTTCGCCGATGGCCGCGAGATGCTCGGCGGCGAGATGCAGGCGCTCTTCGGAATCGAAAGTTTCGATGTGCGCCCACTCGAGGCGGACCATGTCGAGAGCCAGCTCGGCATGGGGTCTGACGAACTCCGGGTGATCGGCAAGCCACGCGTCGAGGCGCGAGCCAAGATTGCGCAGGGTGAACGATTCGGAGGGGCAGTCGGTGAGGTAGGCGCGCATCAGCGCATCGAATTTCGCGCGGCCGAGGATGGCCTG
>DATJQW010000165.1:0-17277 GCA_035505395.1 Acidobacteriaceae bacterium | reverse complement strand
CGGCAGTTGAGCCTCTTTAGCAGCGGTGACTGGGGACACCCTGCTTACCAACTGCCGCCGGAAGCGAACCTGCTTGCTGTCGCGCATTACATCGAAGCGCTTGATATGCAGCGGGATTTTATTCGCATCCACGCGGTCCTGGGCGGTAAAAATCCACACCTTCAGACGTATCTGGTGGGTGGGATGTCTACCGCAATCGATGGCAACGAGCCGGAAGCCGTCATCAATCCGGAGCGGATCACGCTCTTCCAGGAGCTGGCCGCTCGGGCAAAGACTTTCGTCCAGCAGGTCTACATTCCTGATGTGCTCGCCGTGGCGAGCTTCTACAAGGAGTGGTTCGGCTACGGCGAAGGTCTCGGCAACTTCATGGCCTACGGCGACCTGCCCTCGGGCAGCATCGGCAACCCGGGCGGGTTCTTTTTCCCGCGCGGGGTCATCCTCGGGCGCGATCTCTCTACGGTGCATCCACTCGATCCGGGCAGGATCGCCGAGTACGTGACGCATTCCTGGTACGAGTACAGCGGCGGCGACCAGGCGAGCCTGCGCCCCGCCATCGGCGAAACCAACCCCCGATACTCCGGGCCGAAGCCGCCATTCGAGCAGCTGGACACCGACGCCAAGTACTCCTGGCTGAAGGCGCCGCGTTACGACGACAAGCCGATGGAAGTGGGCCCGCTGGCGCGCACCCTGATCGCCTATGCCTCGGGTAACAGCCAGGTGCAGGCCACGGTCAACGGCGTGCTGGCGAAATTTAATGCGCCACCCTCGGCCCTGTTCTCCACGCTGGGCCGTATCGCCGCTCGCGCCATCGAAGCGGACCTGGTGGTCCAGCAGCTGCCCACGTGGATCGCGCAGCTGGACGACAACATGTCGCACGGCAACGTTCGTATCCACAACGGCGACATGTGGGATCCCGAGAGCTGGCCGAAATCGTGCGCCGGATTCGGTCTGGAAGAAGCCCCGCGCGGCTCGCTCGGACACTGGGTGGAGATCGAAAACAAAAAGATCGTCAACTACCAGGCCATCGTGCCCTCCACGTGGAACGCCGGACCGCGCGACGCGCACGGTCAGCGCGGCGCCTATGAGGCCGCCCTGCTGAACACGCCCATCGCCGATCCGGAGCGTCCGCTCGAGGTTCTGCGCACGGTGCATTCCTTCGATCCGTGCCTGGCGTGCGCCGTCCATGTCGTCGATGGCAAAGGCCGCAGCTATGGCCGCGACATGGTGGCCGTCCTGGATCCGGAGGGATCCATGACGCTTCCTGCGGAACCTGCGGCGATGGCGCTCGGAGGTCGGTAATGGCCACCATCGTCCGTCCCGCGATCGAGAAGCCGCACGTCGCCTCTCACGAGGAGCATCTGGTCCCGGTCTACGTATGGGAGCTGCCGGTTCGCCTCAGCCACTGGGGCATCGTGGCCGCCGTGACCGTGCTCACCTGGACCGGCCTCTACATGAACCATCCCTTTCTCATCTTTCCCGGCCCGCGCCAGTGGACGATGGGGACGGTGCGCTTCATCCACGAGCTGGCCGGCTTCGAGCTGATCGGCGCCCTGATCGTGCGGCTTTACTGGTTCTCAGCCGGCAACCACTGGGCGCGCTGGCGCCAATTCCTCCCCCTAACCCGCCGCCAGTGGACCAGCCTCAAGGCCATGGTGCGTTACTACACCTTCCAGCAGCGCAAGCCCTTCGAGCAGATCGGCCACAACACGCTCGCCGGGCTCACCTACATCGTGGTCTATTTCCTGATCGCTTGCGAGTGTGTCACCGGCCTGGTGCTCTTTGCCACCGTGGAAGGCTCGCCCACGCTGCGCTTCTTCGTGGGCTGGATCCCGCGCCTCATCGACATCCAGTGGGTGCGCTTCATCCACTTCCTTTTCCTCTTCTTCCTGATGGGCTTCTTCATCCACCATGTGTACAGCGCGGTGCTGGTGGCCATGACCGAGCGGAACGCCGAGATGGAGAGCATCTTCAGCGGATACAAGTTCGTCGACGACGACACCATCGACGAAGAGCTCGAAATTGCCCGCCTCGAGCCGCAGCAGCTCTTCACAAAGCGCAGGATCCACCGCAACCGGCACTGGGATCGATGAAGAAGCCGCGCATCGCCGTGCTGGGCCTCGGCAACCTGATGCGGACCGACGATGCCGTCGGAATGCTGGCCATCGCCGCCATGCGCGCCGATCCGCGCCTGCCGGACTCGATTGCGGTGATCGAAGGCGGCACGCTCGGCCTGGACCTGCTCCACCCTCTCGATGGCGTCACCCACCTGCTGGCGCTGGACGCCGTCGATGCCGGCGCAGCCCCGGGCGCGCTGCTGCGCTTCGCGGGCGCAGCGATCAACGACCTGCCCATCGGCAAAAGCGTGCACCTGCTGGGATTCTCCGATCTGATCGGGGCCATGCGCCTCACCGGAGGCGCCCCCTGGGCGCTGGTGGTGCTCGGCGTGCAGCCGCGCACGATCGGCTGGGGCACAGAGCTGACCCCGCCCGTCGAGGCGGCGCTGCCCGCTCTTCTGGACGAGGCCTTCGCGCTGCTCGCCCAGTGGCAGCGGGAGCTTGCCGGGGTATATTCCGTGGGCTACGAACACCTCGCCGAGCCCGCCTGCGGCGACATCGTGTGGACCGCGTAACCCGGCCCCAGCGGCAGATACCTCACTCGTCACCCTCATCGGCACAAAGGCAGCAACACCGCGGTAACCCCCGCTCCCATGCAGTACCACCCTGCACTTTCAATCGTTTGCGTTTCCCGATATGGGTCTGCCTGAGGGAAGAAACCGTTGACTGTGATATCGGTCACTGAGCCCCGCCGCACCCCATCGATAAGCTCCACGAGTGTATGAAGCAGTAATTCCAGCCAGGCCGGGATACTCAATGATGGACGCCCCGGCCGGCTGTGCGAGGTGAAGGCGCATGCGGCGTATCGCTACGGGCATAGCGTGTCTTGTGCTGCTGGCGGGATTCGCAGGAACCAGGCCGGCGCAGGCGGCTGGCGGGGGCCAGCAGTCCGCGGCAATCTCTCAACCTAAGGCGGCAGCGACTCCGGCCGGATACGTCGGCGAGGAGACCTGCGCCACATGCCATGAGGATGTGGTGAAGAACTTCGCCGGCAATCCTCACTCCCGTCTCGCCCTCGAGCATGCCGGCAAGGGCGTCACGTGCGAAAGCTGCCACGGACCCGGCAGCGCCCACGTGGAGGGTGGCGGCGACGTGACGAAGATCCGCCGCTTCAGCCAGCTCAGTCCGAAGGAAGTCGACGATACCTGCCTCGGCTGCCACGCCGGCACCCATCCCAACTTCGAGCGCTCGCCGCACGCCAAAGCCGGGGTCACCTGCCTGAGCTGCCACAGCGTTCACGCGGCAAAGACCGACGTGAATCTGCTCAGGGCCAGCCAGCCGCAGCTCTGCTTCCAGTGCCATAACGATGTGAAGCCGAACTTCGACATGCCTTTCCACCATCCGGTGAACGAGGGCGTGGTCAAGTGCAGCGACTGCCATGACGTGCACGGCACCTTCCAGGCCAGCAACCTGAAGCTCACCGCAGATCAGAATGCGGTCTGCACGAAATGCCACATGGAGACGCGCGGCCCGTTCGTCTACGAGCATGCCGCGGTCCGGGCGGAAGGCTGCATGGGCTGCCACTCGCCGCACGGCTCCCAGAACGCGCGGATGCTCAACATGCCGTCGATCAATACGCTGTGCAACCAGTGCCACAGCCGCGTCGCCGGAGGAACGGTGCACAGCATGGGCGCCGGATCCGACGAGCTGGCGCCGTGCACCAGCTGCCACACGTACATTCACGGCTCGAACATCAACGCCGCGTTCCTTCGTTAGCAGTCGCCGGGCCGGGCCGCGCCCTGGTTTGCAGCAGCGCGTCCCGGTTCCGCAAGAGGTGGATATGGGGACTTTTTTTCAAGTGAGGCTTCCGATGAAAAAGGCAGAGTGGTTTTCTCCCGTTACCGTTCAGCGCGTCGCCGGGAGCATTGGAGTCGCCGTGCTCATGATGACGACCGGCGCCGCGATCGCCCAGAATGCCGCGCCGGCCGCGCAGCCGGCAGCGCCCAGTGGCTATACGCTCCACGAATCGATCGACCTGGGCGGCCACATGGCCGGCATCTCCGGCAGCGGCGCCATGTACGACACCATGGTCAATCTCGAGTCCGGCCCGCGCGTGCTGGGCGAGACCTTCGAGCTCCACGCCGCGCCCGGAGCCAAACACACCCTGGTCGATTCCCTCAGCGCCTTTTCCAACGGCTGGGGCGGCGATCCGGATAACTTTGCCCGGCTCGACTTCTATAAGGGCAACCTGTACGAGTTTTCCGGCAACTTCTTCCGCGACCGCCAGTATTTCGACTACGATCTGCTCGGCAACCCGAACATTCCCTCCGGACAGTCGATTCCCATCGGTCCCACCGGCGCCACCACCGGCTCGTACGCCTGGCCGCAGGTCGACCAGTCGCCCTTCCTGTTCAATACCGTGCGCCGCCGGACCAATGCCAGCGTCACCCTCTTTCCGGTCTCGAAGGTGTTCTACCGGGCGAGCTACTCGCAGGATATCTTTCAGGGGCCGAGCCTGACTCCCAGCGGTTATCAGGTCGCCGGCTCATACGACATCCTGCTCCAGGAAATGCAGCGCAACAGCACCGACGATTTTACGGGTGAGATCGACTGGAAACCCGTGCCGCTGACGCGCCTCACCTTCGAGGAGGTCGTCGACCACTTCAAGGAAAACTCGTACTTCACGATGGATCCGAGCTACTTCCGTTTCCAGGAGGCGGACGGAACCAACGTGGCTCTTCTGGCCGACTACGACGCGCTGGCACCCAGCATCACCTGCAATGCCAACAGCGTGGGGAGCGCTCCCGATCTGTCGGCTCCCAATACGCCTGGCGGCCTGCCCGTCATCAACCCGGCCTGCGGCGTCATCTCGAGCTACTACCGTTCGCAGCCGACCCGGATCCTCTATCCCACGGAGATCTTCCGCTTCCAGAGCGCCAGTATCCGCAACGTCTCCATGAACGGCGACCTGCGCTATACGAAGGCCAACATGAGCCTGCCGCTCTACCAGGACATCTTTGAGGGGCTGGCCAAAACCACGCGCTCTCAGGACTACACGGCCACGGCAACCGCGCACCGCCAGGTGACCGCCGTCGATTACGCGATCGAATGGCAGGCCACCCGGAAGCTCGGCTTCGACGATCAGTTCACCTTCTCGAATGAGCAGGAGCCGGGCATCTCGACGATGACCAGCGGGACGACCGTGGCCACGCCTGCCACAGCCGGCAACGAGACCATCAACTACCCCACCCTGACCACCACCGTCGCTGCCGCCGGCGCCGGCACCTTCGAGGGCAGCGGCGCCATCGGCACTCCCGTGTATAACTTCTTCGGTCAGCGGTACATCACCAACGACCTGACCGGGACCTGGGATGGCTGGTCCCGCGCCACCCTCTCGCTCACGTATCGTCATGTGAACCACGTCATCGGCGAAGGCATCCCGCACAGCGTTCCGCTGGCCGTGGGCTCCACTACCGACGGCACCGTCACCATCAACCAGAACGGCGGCGTCTTCAACGCTGCCCTGCGCCCCACCGACCAGTGGAACATCGACGGCAGCGCCGAGGTTCTCTACGCGGACAACGTCTTCACCCCGGTCGCCCCGCGCCAGCAGCAGCATTATCGGGCGCACGCCCTCTATCGTCCGAAAGCCTGGGCCACGCTCTCCGGCGCTTTTAACGACATGGAGCTGCATAACAACACCAACAACAATCAGGCCGATATCGTGGCGCCCTTCATTGGCGAGCCGGCCAGCAATCCGAGCGCCGTCGCCTACGCCGGCCCGCTCGACCATGTGGCGCACAACCGCGTGGTCGCCCTCGGCGGCGAGCTCTCGCCCAGCGAGCACTACGCTGTGGAACTGAACTACGCCTATACCGACGTGTACACCTCGACGAACATCTGTTACCTCGCCGGCGCGACAGCCAAACTGCCCGGCGCGGCAACTCCGGGCGGCACCGTCTGCCCAGCCACCGCCGCGAATCGTGGAGGGACCTGGGACTTCGGCCCGGCAAAGGACTTTGAGGATGCTCCGACGAATTCCCTCCAGGCCGCCCTCACCTGGTCGCCGGTTAAGCGGTTCAAGTCCAACATCGGCTATAACCTCAACGACGTTGCCGGCAGCCGCTTCTACAACGATGCACGTGACGTCGCCGGCTCGCTGAACTCCAAATACCAGTCGCCCTTTGTCGCTCTGGCCTGGACCATCCGTTCCGGATTCGTCTGGAACGCCCGCTACAACTACTACGGCTATGGCGAGGGTGGTCCCTCCGGCGCGCCCTACTGCACCACCGTCGGGCCCACTCCGGCCACCCCCTCCACCGTCGTTCCCTGCAACTCGTCCACGCTCGCCGGCCTCCAAACCGGTCTTACCCTGCCCAACTCCGGCGAGACCGCGCCGCGCGATTTCCACGCCAACATCGTCACCCTCGGATTCCATTACGAATTCTGAGGATCTCAATCCGTCAGCATGGCCGGGGCGCGCCCCGGCCGTCGCACTGCAGTAAGGAGCAGAACGTGAACCGAAACCTCAGATTTGCGGTGATGGCTCTGCTTGGGCTCGCCGTTGCTCTTCCCACGTTCGCGCAGCAGCCCGGTGAGGCCACCTACAAAACCAAATGCGCCATGTGCCACGGAGCCGACGGCACCGGCAATACGCCGATCGGCAAGAACATGAATGTGCGCTCCTTCAAATCGCCCGAGGATATCAAGGCCTCCGACGCCGATCTCTTCAAACAGACCAAAGAGGGTGTCGGCAAGATGCCGGCATACGGGAGCAGGCTCACCGACGCTCAGATCAACGACGTCGTCGCTTACATCCGCACCCTGCAGAAGTAGAGGTATGGCGCTGCGTGTTGCCCTGACCGGCATCGAGCCGGCAGGGAAGATGCGTGCGCCGCGGAGCGTTATCTGAGCTCGGCACGGGCGCGTGCCGAACTCCATTGGCTCGCCGGGACCGTTCCCTCCCCCAATCCCGGCGGCAGGGAAGAAGGCTGGTTATGGGGACCTGTTCCGGGGAGTTGCCGGCGGAATCATTCCGCGGCGCCCATCGAACCGGATGGCGCCGCATCGGCGTAGCGGTTCTTTTTCTTTTTTGCCTTGCTTTTGCGTTGGCTGGCCTGGCTCATGCCCAGCAGGCTTCCGACTGCCTGATGTGCCATGGCGCCTCGACCGGCCTGAAGAACTCCGCCGGCAAAGACATCACCATCAATCCCGCTGTGCACATGAAAGGTCCGCATGGAGCCCTCGGCTGCACCGACTGTCACGCCGGAGCCACCGCGCAGACGCATAACGCCGCCACGGCGTCAGCCTCCTGCGTCACCTGCCACGCCGATGCCGCGACGGCGATGGCTTCAGGCGCTCACGCCGCGCTCGGCAGGCCAAACAGCTCCGCCACCTGCATTGTCTGCCACGGCACCAGCAATACGGCCAGGGCGGTTGCGGGCACCCAGCTTTGCGCCACGTGCCATGCGAGCGAGGTGCAGCAGTACCGGGCGAGCATTCACGGCCGCGCCCGCGATCACGGCAACGGCGACGTGCCCACCTGCCAGAGCTGCCACGGCTCCGCGCATGCCGCGCTGCCCTCGAGCGATCCGCGCTCGCCGGTCAGCAAGCAGCACCTGCCCGACACCTGCGGATCCTGCCACTCCAACCCGCAGCTGGCCGCGAAATACATGTTCGCGGAGGTGCGTCCCGTCGATGCGTACCGCCAGAGCGTGCACGGCCGCGCCATCCAGCAGGGCAATCTGAACGCCGCGACCTGCAATGACTGCCACGGCACGCACGATATCCTCCCCGTCTCCGATCCGCATTCGAAGATCTGGAAGCAGAACGTCGCCGCCACCTGCGGCCGATGCCACGCCGCGGTCTACAGCACCTATGCGCAGAGCATTCACGGCCAGGCGGTCGCGCGCGGCGTTCTGCAGGCGGCCACCTGCACGGATTGCCACAGCGAGCATCGCATTCTGGCGCCGGGCAATCCGGGCTCGCCCGTGTACATGGCCAACGTCTCCCAGGAAGCCTGCTCGCGCTGCCATGCCGACACGCAGCTGATGGCCGGCTTCGCCATGCCCCAGGACCGCGTCCCCACCTACGAGGACAGCTACCACGGGCTGGCGGCGCGCGAAGGCCGCCAAACCGTCGCCAACTGCGCCAGTTGCCACGGCGTCCACAACATTTATCCCTCCAGCGATCCCCGATCGACCGTCAACCGCGCCAACCTCAGCAAGACCTGCGGCCAGTGCCACTCCGATGCCGGACGCCGGTTCGCTATCGGTCCGGTGCACGCGCTGCCCGCGGCCACGCCCGGCGGCCGCGTGCTCGACTTCGTCAAAATCTTCTACTTCATCGTCATCCCGGTCACGCTCGGGCTCATGTTCCTGCACAACCTGCTCGACTGGCGGCGCAAGGCCCGGGCTTCGCTGGCGCACTACCGCAAATCCGGCGGCCAGATGCGCATGACCCTCAACGAGCGCCTGCAGCACGCGGTGCTCCTCGTCAGCTTCATCGTCCTGGTCATCACCGGATTCGCGCTCAAATACCCCCACTCCCTCTGGGCCGCCCCGTTCGTGCGCTGGGAGCACCACTTCCCGCTCCGCGGCTGGGTTCATCGCGTCGCCGGCGTGCTGCTCATCGGCGCCTCGGTCTACCACATCGTCTATCTCTCCGCCAAAAAGAGCGGCCGGCGCTGGCTCAGGGACATGGTTCCCGACCTGCGCGACGCCAAAGAAGCCGTGCAGACGGTCGAATACAACCTCGGCCGGCGCGAACGCCTGCCCCTCTACCGCCGCTTCAACTATGCCGAGAAGGCGGAGTACTGGGCGCTGGTGTGGGGAACGGCGGTCATGGCCATCACCGGGGTTCTGCTCTGGCTCAACGACTGGATTCTGGCCAACCTGCCGCATCCCGCCTCGATTCTCGCCATCAGCACCGCAGTCCACTTCTATGAGGCGATTCTGGCCACCGCGGCCATCGTCGTCTGGCACTTTTACGCGGTCCTCTTCGATCCCGAGATTTATCCCGTCAAGTGGACCTTCCTGACTGGCCGCGCGCCCGAGCATGAAGTGCGCGAAACCACCGCGGACGACCCAGCAGGTAGTTCCCCGGCGGCATCCGCCGCTCCCGCGTCCGGCCAGAGCCAGGGTAAGGGTCAGGGTCAGGGATAAGCGTTTTGCGGCGCCGTACCGGCCGCTGGGCCCCGTAGTCACCGGCGTGTGGCCGCATTGTGTCTCGCGTCACTGACCGGCATGTGCTCCAGGCTTTATTTCAGGAAGAGCCTGGGATCCGAACCATCCAGCAAGGAGCATCCTCATGAACCATCGCATCAGAACCGCGGCTCTCATCCTGCTCGCCGCGACCATTGCGGCGCCTGTCTTCGCACAGAGCGCCGGAGCCGACACCTACAAAGCCAAGTGCGCGATGTGCCACGGCCCCGACGGTACCGCTGCAACGCCGATGGGAAAGATGATGAAAATCCCGTCGTTTAAGGATCCCGCCGAGGTCGGCGCCTCTGACGCCACGCTGATCGCTTCCACGAAAAACGGCAAGGGCAAGATGCCGGCTTACAACGGCAAACTGACCGACGGCCAGATCAAGGAAGTCGTTTCATACATCCGCACCCTGCAGAAGTAAAGCATCGCGGATGCACCGCCCGGAGCCCGGGCGGGAAATTCGACCGGCAGCCCGCAACCCTGCTTCGATTTCCCGCCCGGCCCGCGGCCCGCAGTTATGGAGCTGCTATGAAGAAGCATTTCTCCATCGGTCTCGCTGTTGTTGTGCCTGCGGTCCTGTTCCTCTCGCTGCCGCGATCGCTGCGCGCTCAGGCCGATTGTCTTTCCTGCCACGGCACCCCCGGCATGACCGGCTCCTCGGGCAACAGCATCTCTGTCGACGCCGACAAGTTCCACTCCAGCATTCACGGCAGCCTGAAGTGCACGGATTGCCACACCAATGTCAAAGGCTACCCGCACGAGGCCAACGCCGCCGTCGTCGACTGCTCCACCTGCCACGCCGATGAGGCGTCGGGCCTTACCGGCAGCGTCCACGCCAAAGCCAGCGAGCATCCCTGCCTCAGCTGCCACGGCGATCCGCACCAGATTGTCGCCAAAACCAATCCACAGTCGACCGTCTATCCGCTCAA
This sequence comes from Acidobacteriaceae bacterium, assembly GCA_035505395.1. Taxonomy (GTDB): domain Bacteria; phylum Acidobacteriota; class Terriglobia; order Terriglobales; family Acidobacteriaceae; genus Palsa-343. Next base: position 7,086 of record DATJQW010000165.1, on the reverse strand, counting down.
TATTCCGAAGACCTGCGGAACCTGCCACGGCAATGCGGCGCTGGCGAAGAAGCACGGCCTGGTCAATGTCTACGGGCTCTACATGGATTCCATTCACGGCTTCGCCGTCAGCAAAGAGGGGCTGCTGGTCGCCGCCAACTGCACCAGCTGCCACGGCTCGCACGGCATTCTCAGCCACACGAATCCGAAAAGCCCCACCTACCGGACCAACATTCCCGCCACCTGCGGCAGCTGCCACGTCGGCATCAACGAGCAGTACCAGGCCGGCATTCACGGCAAAGCGGTCGCCGCCGGCAATCCCAATGCGCCCGTCTGCACCGACTGCCATACCGCGCACGCCATCCTCGAGCCCACCTCGGCGGATTTCCGCATGCAGTCGACGCCGATCTGCGGCTCCTGCCATAAGGACAAACTCTCGACCTACCGCGACACCTTCCACTCGCAGCTGGGCCTGCTGGGCGGCTACGTGCAGACTGCACGCTGCTGGGACTGCCATGAGGCGCACCAAATCCTGCCCGCCTCCGATCCGCGCTCGCCCATCGCGCAGGCCAATCTGGTCACTACCTGCGGGCGCTGCCACGCCGGGGCCAACGCCAGTTTCGTGCAGTACCAGCCGCACGCCAACGCGCACAATCGCAGGCTGAACCCGGCGCTTTATTACATCCGCCTGTTCATGAACCTGCTGCTGGCCAGCGTGCTCACCTTCTTCCTCGTTCACACCATTCTGTGGCTGGTCCGCTCGCACTGGGCGCGCGTCAGGAACGGATCGGCCCATGGAGGCAAACATGCCTGAACCGACTGAAGTCATCGTCGCGACAGAGCCGGCGCCGGCGCCGGCCGAAGTTCCTGCTGCGCCCCCGCGCGAGCGCTATTTTCTGCGCTTCACGCTGGCCCAGCGCTACCTGCACGGCGTGCTCTTCACCACGTTTCTGGTGCTGGCAGCCACCGGGCTGGTGCTGCGCTTCAGCGGCTCCGTCTGGGCCATCCGCACCGCGGCTGTGCTTGGCGGATTCGGCGCCATCCTGTTCTTCCACAAATTCTGCGCGCTGGCGCTCACCCTGGCCTTCCTCATCCACCTGCGCGACATCGTCGCACGCGGCCTGTTCAAGCGGGAGAAGGGAATCTTCTGGGGGCCGACCTCGATGGTCGCCAACTGGAAGGACGTCAAAGACCTCTTCGCGCATTTCCGCTGGTTCCTCGGCCTCGGCCCCAAGCCGCAATTCGAGCGCTATGCCTATTGGGAGAAGTTCGACTACTGGGCGGTCTTCTGGGGGATGGTGGTCATCGGCTTCTCCGGCTACGCCATGTGGTTCGCGCCGTTCTTCGCCCACTTCCTGCCCGGCTGGGCGCTCAATGCCGCGCTCATCATCCACAGCGAAGAAGGTCTGCTCGCCATCCTCTTCATCTTCGCCATCCACTTCGTCAATACCCACCTCCGCCCCGACAGCTTCCCCATGGACATGGTCATCTTCACCGGCCGGGAGAGCGAGGCGGAGTTCAAAAACCGGCGTCCCAGGGAATACCAGCGCATGATCGCCGAAAGAAGGTCTGCGATAAGGATCACAGACGAGCCACCTAAGTGGCTGATAAATTTCAGCCGGGTGGTAGGGTTTACGGCTATATTGATTGGCCTTACCCTCCTGGTCCTCGCGCTCAGCGCCTATTTCGTCGGTTGAGAGGTTGGTATGTCGTTGCTACGCAGACTGAAGGAGAACTGGCTCCAGCCCTTCTTCTTCTTCGGAAATAATCCTGTCAGTCTCATCGGCGGCGCACTCACGACCGCTTCCGCCTCTGTCCTGATCGGCTTCTGGGTCGTCTCGATCTTCGGTCATGCGGGATCCGCCAATCCCTATCTCGGCATCATTCTCGATCTTTTCCTGCCCGGTGTGTTCGTCCTCGGGCTTGCCATCATTCCCGTCGGCATCTGGATGCGCCGCAAACGGCTGGCGGCCGCCGGAGCCCTGCCCTCCACCTATCCGCAGATCGATCTCCGCAATCCGGCCTTTCGCCACGGCATCGAGATCGTCGTCATCGCCAGCTTCGTCAACTTCGTGATTCTGGGCACGGCCACCTATCGGGGCGTCACCTACATGGATTCGCCCCACTTCTGCGGCCAGGCCTGCCATGTGATGTATCCGCAGTGGACCGCTTACCAGGCCTCGCCTCACTCCCACGTCGATTGCGTCGAGTGCCATGTCGGCTCGGGCATGAAGTCGTATGTCCAGGCCAAGGTCAACGGGACGAAGCAGCTCATCGAGGTCACCTTCCACGACTGGCCCACGCCTATCCGCGCGCCCCTCAACGGCCTGCGCCCCGCGCGCGAAACCTGCGAGGAATGCCACTCCCCCACGCGGTTCACGGGTGAAAAATTGCTGGTCAAAACCACCTTCGGCGACGACGTCAACAACTCCGTTACCCGCACCGTGCTGGTGCTGCACCTGGGCGGCGTCGATTCGCTTTCCCACCGCACCGGGATCCACGGCCACCACCTCAACAATTTTGAATACGTGGCCACGGACGCCGACGCGCAGACCATCATCGCGGTCACCGCGACCAATCCCGACGGAACCAGGACGCAGTACGTCGACTCCACGTGGAAAGGTCCCATCAAAGGCGTCACCCGCACCATGGACTGCATCGACTGCCACAATCAGGCGACCCACGTTTTCCAGACGGCCGAGGACGCGATTGACGAGGCCATGGTCGACGGCACGCCCAGCCCCAGCCTGCCCTTCGTCCACAAAGAGGGCCTGCAGCTGATCCAGGCGACGTACACATCGCAGGCCGAGGCAGGACAGAAGATCGTTACCGGCCTCGACGACTTCTACCGCACCCAATACCCGAAGGTCTGGCAGTCGCAGCGCCCGCTGGTCGACACCGCCGGAAAGCGCCTGGTCGCCATCTACGACCGCAATGTCTTTCCGGACATGAAGGTGACCTGGGGCACCTATCCGAACAACATCGGGCACATGGCGTATCCGGGATGCTTCCGCTGCCACGACGGCAACCACGTCTCGAAGGGCGGCAAGACCCTCTCCAACGACTGCAGCCTCTGCCACAACCTGCTGGCCGTGGACGAGACCCACCCCCAGGTGCTCAACGACCTGAGCCTCCAGAATGAGCTGCATCTGCAGTAGCTGCCTGGAGCGATGGGCGCCCATCGCTCCAGCTTTCTCTCTCTGCGCGCCCCCGCGGCCGGCCCTGCAACCGGATTTTCCTGGCATATTCACCGGCGGTTCGCCCTGCGCGAGCGCATGATGACTGCAACTTCCTCCGTCGCTTTTCCTGCAATCAGGGGGTACACGTATGCCTGATCACGCAACGGCCGCCGCCTCGCCGGTCGCATCGCTGCCTTCGCAAAGAACCGCGCCGGGCGTCGAAGCCATCGCCCAGTCGTTCCTGGACAACCTGCTGTTTGTGCAGGGACGCTCGATGGAACGGGCCACCCTCAACGATCTCTACATGGCGCTGGCCCTCACTGTGCGCGATCGCCTCGTCGAACGCTGGATTTCAACCACGAAAAATTACCAGGCGCAGGATGTCCGCGTTGTCTGTTACCTGTCGGCGGAGTTCCTCACCGGTCCTCACCTGGCCAACAACCTCATCAATCTAGGGATTTATGAAGAGGTGGAGGAGGCCATGCACCAGCTCGGCCTCGATCTCAATGCCCTCATCGAACAGGAAGGGGAGCCCGGTCTCGGCAATGGCGGCCTCGGCCGTCTCGCTGCCTGCTTCATGGATTCGCTCGCCAGCCTCGACATTCCTGCCATCGGCTACGGCATTCGCTACGAATACGGCATCTTTGACCAGCAGATTCGCGACGGGTGGCAGGTGGAATCCACCGACAACTGGCTGCGCCTTGGAAATCCGTGGGCGCTGGAGCGGCACGAAGACACCTTCGAGGTGAAAATGGGCGGCCGCACCGAGACCCATGTCGATTCCCACGGACGGCTGCACGTGAAGTGGATTCCCGGCCACGTCATCCGCGGCGTTCCCCATGACACGCCCATCCTGGGCTATCGCACCAACACCGCCAACACGATGCGTCTGTGGTCGGCCCAGGCCATGGAGAGTTTTGTCTTCGAAACCTTCAATCAGGGCGACTTCTTCGGCGCCGTCGCGGACAAGGTCGCCTCGGAAAACATCTCCAAGATCCTTTATCCCAACGACGAAGGCGTGCAGGGCAAGCAACTGCGGCTGGCTCAGCAGTATTTCTTCGTATCCTGCAGCCTGCAGCACATCCTTCGGATCCAGACCACTCAGAACCGCCCGCTCTCCGAGCTGCACCGCAACTTCGCCATCCAGATGAATGACACCCATCCCGCCATTGCCGTTGCTGAGCTCATGCGGTTGCTCGTCGACGAGCATGGGTTGGAGTGGCAGCCCGCCTGGCATGCCACGGTGAATTCCCTCGGCTACACGAATCACACCCTCTTGCCCGAGGCGCTCGAACAGTGGCCGCGCGGCCTCTTCAGCGCCGTCCTGCCCCGTCCCATGGAGATCATCGAGGAGATCAATCGCCGCCATCTCGAGGAGGTCCGCGCCAAATTTCCCGGCGACGAAGAGCGCGCGCAGCGCATGTCCCTCATCGGCGACGGCGGCGGCGAATCATATGTTCGAATGGCCTACCTGGCGGCCCTCGGCAGCCACGCCATCAATGGAGTCGCTGCTTTGCATACCCAGCTTCTCGAACAGAACGTCCTCAGCGACTTTTATGCGCTGACGCCGGAGAAATTCTCCAACAAGACAAATGGCGTCACCCCCCGCCGCTGGATGGTTCTCAGCAATCCCCGCCTCGCACAGTTGCTCACAGCCCGGCTGGGGAACGGCTGGATCTACGATCTCGAGAAGCTTCGTCGTCTTGAGCCTCTCGCCGACGACCCCGGCTTCCGCAGCGAGTGGCGCGCCATCAAGCGCCAGAACAAGCTCCTTCTCGCCGCCTTCATTCACGAAAAACTCGGCATTGCCGTCGATCACGAGTCGATGTTCGACGTACTCGCGAAACGCCTCCACGAATACAAGCGGCAGCACCTGCAGGTCCTCCACATCCTCACCTTGCTCAGGCGAGTCCAGCGCGACCCCAACCTGCCCATTGCCCCCCGCACCTTCATCTTCGGGGGCAAGGCCGCACCCGGTTATCGCATGGCCAAGCTGATCATCAAGCTGATCCATTCCGTCGGCGAAGTGGTCAACTCCGATCCGGCCGTGGCGGGACGGCTCAAAGTGGTTTTCCTCCCCGACTTCAATGTCAAACTCGGCCAGAGAGTCTATCCCGCCGCCGATCTTTCCGAACAGGTCTCCCAGGCCGGCACGGAGGCTTCGGGTACCGGCAACATGAAGTTCGCCATGAACGGCGCCCTCACCATCGGCACCCTCGATGGAGCCAACATCGAGATTCGCGAGGAAGCCGGAGCGGAAAACTTCTTCCTCTTTGGCCTGACCGCGGCAGAAGTCGCTCAGCGGAAACGCGAGAGCTACGATCCCTTCGCGATCTACCACTCGAATGCCGACCTTCGCGAGATCCTCGACGCCCTGGCCGCCGGTGAGTTCTCTCACGGAGATCGCGCTTTGTTCGCTCCCCTGGTCGAGGAACTCCTCAGCCGCGACGAATACATGCTCCTCGCCGACTATGCTTCCTACATCGACTGTCAGGATCGGGTCAGCCAGGCCTGGCACGATCCGGAGCGCTGGACCCGCATGTCCATCCTCAACGTGGCGCGCAGCGGAAAGTTCTCCTCGGACCGCGCCATCCGCGATTACTGCTCCGACGTCTGGAAGACCTGGCCGGTCAAGATTCACGTCTGATGGCCCGCGAGCCGCTTCGGCCCTGGGCCGCGGCTCAACCATCCGCGCCCTGAATCAATCAACCGCGAGATACTGGGCCCCTTACCGTACTTGTGACATCGATCACAGAGCCCCTGCACCCCTCGCGGTTACCGTTGGATTGGTATGAACGCCCTCCTGCTGGACCGCATTCACTTCGCCTTTACGGTGACCTATCACTACCTGTTCCCGCAGCTGACCATGGGGTTGGCACTGCTGATGGTGGTCATGAAGGCCATCGCGCTCCGCACCGGCAGCGACCGCTGGAATCAGGCGGCGCGCTTCTGGGCAAAGATCTTCGCCGTCAACTTCCTGCTGGGTGTCATCACTGGCATTCCCATGGAATTCCAGTTCGGCACCAACTGGTCGGAGTTCGCGCGCCGCACCGGCGGCGTGATCGGCCAGCCGCTGGCCATGGAAGGCGTCTTCGCCTTCTTCCTCGAGTCGACCTTCCTGGGACTGTTCCTCTTCGGCGAGAACCGCCTCTCGAAGCTGCAGCACTTCGGCGCAGCTTTCATGGTCTGGCTCGGCTCCTGGATATCGGGCTTCTTCATCATCGTTACCGACGCCTGGATGCAGCATCCGGTCGCGTATCACCTACTGCAGAACGGGACGTATGAGGTTTCCAGCTTCTGGGGGCTGCTGCTGAATCCATGGGCGTGGCTCCAGTACGCGCACAACATGTGCGGCGCCGTCGTCACCGGCTCCTTCGTCGTCGCGGCCACCGGCGCCTTCTACCTGCTCGAGCGCAGCCACGAGGAGTTCGGCCGCCTCTTCCTGAAGACCGGCGTCATCGCCGGCCTCATCTCCTGCGTGATCCAGATCTTTCCCACCGGCGATCTCCACGGCCGTTACGTCGCGAAGAATCAGCCCGCCGCCATGGCCGGAATGGAAGGCCTCTTCAACTCACAGAAGGGCGCGCCGGTCGTCCTCATTGGCCAGCCCGACGAGCAGGCGCAGAAGATCGACAATCCGCTCCCCGTCAACGACGTGCTCAGCTTCCTGATCTACGGAACCACGTCCGCCGAAGTGCAGGGCCTCAATTCTTTCCCGCGCGACCAGTGGCCGTCGGCGCTGCCGCTGCTCTACTACAGCTACCACATCATGGCCGGCCTCGGGACCTGGTTCCTGCTGCTGATGGCGGTCGCAGCGTTCCTCCTCTGGCGGGGCCATCTCTACCGCGCGCGATGGGTTCTGTGGCCCATCCTGCTCAGTTTTCCGCTGCCGTACATCGCCAACACTGCCGGCTGGATAACCGCCGAG